>CAZWCZ010000007.1:0-60556 GCA_964632165.1 uncultured Lachnospiraceae bacterium
GCTCTTTCCTCGATCTGTCTATACTTTACTGCACTGCACGTATTCATGGAATTCACCTGAATTGACTGTTTGTACAGTGTATGAAACGGAAGAGAAAATTATCACTCTGTATTACAAAAAACAATTTGCTACTCTTCCTAATTTAATGTATAATAAAGTGTGGTATATCTTTTCACATACTGCAAAAATACAAAGTTAGAGGTGAGGCCATTGTTAAACTATGAAACTCTGTCTGCAGAACTTGTAACCCGTATGGAACAGGACAAAGCAACCGGTTCCTATCCAAAAGTTGCTTTTAATGACAAAGACATTATCAAAAGGAACCCAAGTACTAAAGATGCTTCCTCTATTTGGAGGCCTCCTTTTATCCGCGACATCGATAAGATCCTGCACTGCCCTTTTTATAATCGTTATACCGACAAAACCCAGGTATTCTCCCTGATAAAAAATGATGATGTTACTCGCAGAAGCCTGCATGTACAGCTCGTCTCCCGTATTGCAAGGACAATCGGAGCCGCACTTCATCTAAATCTTGATCTGATCGAGGCCATTGCCCTGGGGCATGACATCGGGCACACTCCGTTTGCTCATGCCGGAGAAGTTTATCTGGATGAACTGTACTATCAACACACCGGGCGGCATTTTTATCACAATATCCACTCCGTCCGCGTATTGGACAGCATTTTCCCGTTCAATATCAGTCTGCCTACTTTAGACGGTATTGCCTGTCATAACGGCGAAGTAGAATTAGCGGAATATGTTCCGGTTCCTCTCACCGATTTTGAAACTTTTGATGCCATGATAGAGCATTGCTACACTGATCCGGATTTTGCAAAAAAAATTGCTCCATCCACACTGGAAGGCTGTGTTGTCCGCATTTCCGACATCATTGCCTACCTTGGAAAAGACCGTCAGGATGCCGCACGTGTACATATGTTATCCGAATATTCATTTAAAAACGAAGGTATCGGTTCTCTGAATGCGGAGATCATCAATAATCTGGTGGTCAATATCATTGAAAACAGCTACGGAAAACCTTATATTAAGTTGGACCGGCCGCATTTTGAAGCATTAAAGACATCAAAACTGGACAATTACTTTATGATCTACGAGGGAAATGCCAACCGTACCCGTCTGGACATGAGCATCCGTCCGATGATGGCAGAGATTTATGACCGGCTCCTAGAAGATTTGAAAAAAGGCGACCTGCAGTCTCCGATCTACCGGCATCATATCGACTATGTCAACCAGACCTATTATGCCCGTAAGATGCCATATGAAGATACAGAGCCGAACCAGATCGTGGTGGACTATATTGCCAGCATGACCGATGATTACTTCATCGATCTGCACCATTTTCTGTTTCCGGACAGCAATTACAAAGTAGAATATATTGGTTATTTTGATGACCTAAAATAGGAGGTACTATGTTTCAGGAAATTTTTGAACAGATCAAACAGCATGACCGTATCATCCTGCACCGCCATACAAAGCCGGACGGAGATGCGATGGGAAGCCAGATTGGCTTAAAACATCTATTAAAAGACAACTTTCCGGAAAAGGAGATCTACGTTGTAGGAGATCCGGCAGGCAATTATGCTTTTATGGCAGATTCCGTTATGGATACGATCAACGACGAACTCTATAACGATGCTCTTGCAATCGTTCTTGACTGCGGCGGAAAAGGCCTTATCAGTGACAACCGTTGGGAAACCGCCAAAACCACCGCGCGCTTTGACCACCACCTGTTTGTGGAGAAGCTTGCCGATCATGAAGTGATCGATTCTTCCTTTGAAAGCTGCTGCGGTCTGATCGCTGCGTTTGCAATGGAATGCCGTCTGTCACTTTCCACTACGGCTGCAACTTCCCTTTTTACAGGCATGGTAACGGATTCCGGCCGTTTCCGTTTTGACTCTGCAGGCTCTCGGACTTTTCTCCTTGCTTCCTACCTGATGCAGCATGGCGTAGATACGACAGAACTATATCGCAGCCTGTATTCAGAAGACTACGAAAGCAAGAAAAGGAAGTCGCAGTTTATTTTAAAAACAAAATTTACCCCACATAAAGTTGCCTACATCTACACAACCGCCGAGGAAGTAAAAGAACTTGGTATCGACACTTTTTCCATCTCCCGCGGCATGGTGAACACGATGGCAGATATCCGCGGTGTCGATATCTGGGTCAACTTTACCGAAGCCGAAAACGGTGTATTATGCGAGCTTCGTTCCAGCCTCTATAACATCAATCCGATCGCTGTAAAATACGGTGGGGGCGGACACGCAAAAGCAAGTGGAGCTACCGTGGCTTCCAGAGAGGTTGCAATGCAGATGCTTAACGACCTGGATCAGATGATGGAAGAAAGGGAATGAGAATAACATGGAAAAAGAAGTATTAAAGCAGATTTTAGATAAGATAAAGGAATACCGGCGCATCCTGCTGTTCCGTCATTTTCGTCCGGACGGCGATGCCGTAGGCTCAACCAAGGGACTTCAGGAAATTTTGCGTGCCACATTTCCTGAAAAGGAAATTCTCCTCGCTAATGAGGATTACGCTGACTATCTGACATTTCTCGGTCCGGAAGACGGTGTGATCGCAGAGGAACTGTTTGACGGTGCACTTGGTATTGTCCTGGATTCCGGTACTATGGAACGTATTTCCAGCAAACGTGTGTCTCTTTGTAAAGAATTGATCAAGATTGATCATCATATCAATCATAATCCGTATGGCGACTATATGTGGGTAGAAGAAGACGCTTCCTCCACATGTGAAATGATCGTAAAATTCTATGATACTTTCCGCGAAGAGCTGGTTCTGACACCTGCAGCGGCACTTTACCTTTATACCGGCATGGTAACGGACTCCGGCCGTTTCCGTTTTCCCGGTGTGACCGGGGATACTCTCCGCTATGCTGCAATGCTCCTTGATCAGGGAATTGATACGCAAACACTGTACGCTAACCTTTATCTGGAAGAATTCGACCAGTTAAAGTTCAAAGCTTATGTCTATGAACATATACAGATCACAGAAAACGGAGTTGCTTATTTATTTGTTGACAAAGCAATGCAGGAACAGTTTGGTCTGTCAACAGAGTCTGCCAGTGCTTCCATTTCCTATCTGGAGGGGATCAAAGGCTGCTTATGCTGGATCGCATTTATCGACAACAACAAACCGGATCAGTCGATCCGCGTGCGTCTGCGTTCCCGCTTTGTTACGATCAACGAAGTCGGGGAACATTATCGTGGCGGCGGTCATGGCTGTGCCAGCGGTGCTACGGTATACAGCACGGATGAAATCCGGGCTCTGATCGCAGAGGCTGATGATGTCGTAAAAAAATATAAAGAAACTCATGAAGGATGGTTATAAAAAATGCAGATACTGATCACAAATGACGACAGCATCTCTTCCTCCATTCTGCTCCCGTTGATACAATGGGCGCAAAAACTCGGAGAAGTTACTGTTGTCGTGCCAAAGCAGGAACAGAGTGGAAAAAGCCACGGAATAGAACTTCATAAATCTTTTGAAATCGTGAACCTTTCTGATTTTGCTCCCGGTGCCGATGTTTATACCGTAGACTCTACTCCGGCAGACTGTGTCCGTTTTGCCATGGCAAACTTACACAAAAAATTCGATCTTGTTATCTCCGGCATCAACCGTGGATTAAATATCGGACAGGATATCATTTATTCCGGGACCGTCAGTGCGGTAATGGAATCTGCTTATCAGGGAGTCCCTGCTTCTATGGCTGTTTCTACAGAGCCTGATTCTTTTGAACCTGCTCTTGCTGCATTAGACACCATATACGACTTTTTCCTGAAACATGATCTGTTTGGAAAAAATCCGGTTTATAACGTAAACATTCCACTCCGGTCAAACGGAATCCGCTTTACCCGAATGGGCGGTCCTTACTATAGTGATGATTTTACAGAACAGGAAAAGAATATGTACCGTCCGGTTGGAAAGCCTATTTTTAAGGAAAGCGGAAACGCTGACCTTGATACAGATGCCGTATTGGTACACCACTATATCTCCATTACACCATTAGAAACAGACCGTACCAATCATTCCTTGTTTCAGGAATTATCCTGCCTCAATAAATAAAATTTTATAGTTCCATAAAAAATAAGAGATCCCGATCACATGACCGGGATCTCTTATTTTTATTAGGGAATAATGTATGAATAACTGTTACGATATCACCATTTTGATCATTCCTTGCCTGTTTCAACAGGATCTACAACTACAGCACCGCCTGCATTGCTTTTTTCTACATTATCTAATTTACAACCGGAGTTGAACTGAACTGTTCCGTTATAATTTACAATATAACCGGTAACCGTGATTGTATCACCGACAGCGATCGTATCTGCACCGTCACCCTTTAAACGGAAGCACTGAACCGGCTTGTCCGTCATATTGTTTACCACGATCGTTACGGTAACATTGCTGTATGCAGCATCATAAGCAGAATCTACGCTTGTGATAACACCTGTTAATGTGCAGGACTCCGGTAAACCTTTTCCGCTTTCCAGAGAATATGCGGTTTCAATAATGCCTTCTACTGTAGTCGGCATTTCGATTGCCTGTTCATTGTTGGCACTGTAAATATAATCTGCAGTACATTTAGCATCAAATTCAATGGTTCCATTGTAATTCTTAATCGTACCTGTTACGGTAAGAACATCACCAACCGAAAGGTTTTCAATGCCTTCGCCTACCAGACGGAAACACTGGATCGGTCTTGCTTCATCGCCGTTTAAGACGATAGTAACCGTGATGTTCTTATAATCCGGGCTGTATGCGGTATCGATTTTAGTAACAACACCGGTCACTGTACTAGGAGATGTCATGGATAATCCGGATTCCAGAGAATACACTGCATCTAAGAGTGCAGTAAAATCTTTCTGATCTCCCATGCCGATAAGTGCACAACCGGAATCAAATTCAATGGTTCCGTTGTAATTCTTGATGGTACCTTCTACGGTAATCACATCTCCAACTGCAAGATTTGCCGCATTGTCACCCTTTAAGTGGAAGCACTGGATCGTCTTTTCACTGCCCTGTACCTGAATGGTAACTGTGATGTTCTTATAATCCGGGCTGTATGCAGTATCGATCTTTGTAATGGTTCCGCAAAGTCTGTATGTTCCTTCCAGGGATAATCCCGCTTCAAGGCCATAAGCCAGTTCAATGATCTCCGCATAACTCATGCCTTCTTCAATGATGATAGCGGCCGGAACCTTATGTGCAAAAGTAACGGATTCCTTGTTTCCTTCTGCATCAGTTAAAGTAGCAGTCAGATTATAATGTACTTCTTCCGGATTTGTTTCATCCACGTCGATGGTTACCATCTTATCATCGCCAGGAACAACTTTTACGGATTCGTGATCAGTTGTCCATTCGATTTCAAACTGTGTAGTACCGATCTTTACAACACCGACTACCTTATAGTCAGTAGGTGTACTTACTGTTGCATCTTTATACATCGTCTGGATATAGCTCTTTGCAGCAGCTAAATCGCTTGTTTTTTCCTCATCGTTCTGATTTTTCTGACCGGAACATGCAGCAAAACCTATAATGCACATCGCCGATAAAACTATATAAGCAATTAACTTTTTCATATCTGGCTCCTTTTTCTTTTATTTTACTGTGATATTTTTAGCTGTCACTACCTTGATCTGGTAAGTTCCGTTATAATAATCCACAATTCCTTTGACATCAATCGTTTTCCCCTCATAGGCATCTGCAGTAATGAGATTTCCGTCATTGTCCAGAAGGACCATAGTACGAACCGACACCAACACACCATCTGATTCACAGGTTAGTGTCATTGCACCTTCAGAAGACGCTGTAGTCGTCGTATATACACTGAGCACCTTTAAGTTTTCCATGGAAATTGATGTACTCATTGCCAGTTGAGCGTAGGCATATGTCTGCACACCGTTTTCTTCGGCAATTTCTACCGTTCCGTTTACAAACTTATCCGCGCTCGTCAATACATATGCCGCTTCATTTCCTTCACTGAGTTTCTTGATATTTCCCGGGTCATCCGGCTTCATCTGACGATAAGAAAGTCCGGATACCTGATAAGTATCTCCCGCCTCGTAATATTGAAAAGTTCCGACAATACGCGCTTCATTTCCTACCGTCAGGACATCCAGCCCTGCTCCCGGAAGGTTATAACCGTAGTACACAGATACTCCGTAATACATATCTGTTTCCGGATCATATTCTTCAATGTAAACGCTGCTTCCGTCATTTGTTGTAATGATTCCGTTAAACGCAACTTTAATATCTTTGTATTCTGCCGGATGACATCTTAATTCTTTCAGTGTCAGTTCCACAGACTCTCCGTAATAAAAATCCGGATCCTGTTCGCCGGAATAAATATACAGTTTCTGCGTTCTTGCCTGATTGATCGCCGACATACAGTAGCTGCCATAACGATTATTTGCGGAAGAATTTGCAATTGCAAGTCCGTTCTGCAAAATCTCGATATTTAAGTTCCTGTATTCCTGCGAATCTGCCGTTTTATACCAGACCCAGACAAGATAACGTTCTCCGGTCGAATCAATATTCCATTTTTCACTGTCAGATTCTACAATAATAGAGGTTGCAGCCGACAACTTTTCTTTTGTAAATTTTGAAGCGGCCTTTCCCCATTCTTCGATTTTACCTGTAGACTCCGGAGTATTGATCGCGAGATATCTTGCTTTTAATACTCCTGTCTCATTAAAATCTTCCGAAACGTTAAAGTGCGTTGTATCACCATCGACGAAAGTCTTTACGGTAACTTCCATTTTTGCGGTATTGGATGCCATGTTCAGCTTTACCTGTGCAGCATAATCCACGATTTCGGTCTGCTCTGATTTCGGAGTTGCTCCCCCCGGATTTTCGGCATCCTGATCTTTACTGCCCTGACAACCGCCCAAAACGGCGATTGTCAGGCATAACATCATAATAAAAGATAATTTTCTTATTGCTTTTTTCATACTTCTCTCGACTCAGACTACTCGTTATAATATTCGCATTCTTCTACTGCTTCTTCAAATGCCTTCTTGATCATCTGGTCAACGTTACCGCCGTCATCTGCCGTCAGACACTTGGATAACAGGGCACCTACCTGATCACGTGCTGTGGAAGAACCGTTAAATGCAGGAGATGTATAATAAGCGCTTTCCTGTTCGATACAAACCTTAGCGGAAAGAGCGGATACGTACTTGCCGCCGTCAGCTTTAGCCAGATGCTCTGCATAGATAGGATTTTCCGCAACAGACTTCAGAACCGGAACATAACCGGAAGCCATGGAAAATTCTGCCTGGAATTCAACACTTGTTGTAAGGAACTTAACAAACAGCCAGGAAGCAATTACTTCCTGAGGATTATCTTTCTGGAAGATACATACGCTAGGTCCCTGGGAAATAACCTTCTGGTTATCCATGCTTACCTGAGGGATCGTTGCAATACCTACTTCAAAAGGATATGTGCCGTCATCATTTGCTGCAGGACGCTGATACGTAGCACCTGCGGAAGAACCGATGGACATATAGCTTCTTGTTCCTTTTAATTCAGTAAACAGACCGGAAGTATATGCTCCATACAGAGTCTGTGTGGTAAGATAGCCCTTGTTGTACCACTCTCTGAACATCTTAACAAAGTTTCTGTTTGTCTCATTATCAAAAATATAATGATCTCCGGTTGCACTTGTGTAATCAGAATCATACTGTTCACACATATTGATAAACCAGTTAGACTCACTGTCATAACCAAGTGGGATGGAATCCGGATCAATTTCCTTGATCTGTGCACAAACAGCCTCCAGCTCTTCCCACGTGGTAGGAACGGTCAGATTGTTCTCTTCAAAGAAAGTCTTGTTATAGTAAAGAACTTCTGTGGACTTTGAGAAAGGCATCGTATACATGAGGCCATCTCCAAACTGACGTCCTTCTTCATAATAACCGGCAATGAAATCATTCTTCTGTTCATCTGTCAGACCAAGGATTTCTGTTGTTCCGTCTGCTCTTGTCACTTCGATCTTGCTGTCGATCAGGTTATCCAGTGTAGTAACTGCATGTGCCAGGTTATAAAGAGCAACATGATCCGAATAGCAGTATGAAATGTTTGGCTGATTGCCTACCGTGATCTCAGTACTGATCTGCTCACGTACATCATCATATCCGCCGATAGCACTTGTCACTACGGTAATGTTTGGATAAAGCTCGTTGAACTCTGCAATATAAGTTTCAAGAACTGTTTTTAAATTAGAGCCCATTGTGTGATAGAAAGTAATTGTTACAGGTTCTCCGTCGTACCCACCTTCCGGTACTTCGAAATTTGCCTCAGCTTTCGTCTTGCCCCCGTTGTTGCTGCAACCGGTCATAGCTACCATGCCAAGTGCGAGTACACATACTAACAGTAAAGCTATCACTCTCTTTTTCATTTGGTTGTTTCCTCCCTTTTTTAAATAGAAAAATTTTATTTATTAATCAGCAGATACCATACAGCGGCATCTGCAAACTAATCGGATCATCCAATCATTTTTAACCCTTGATACCGCTTCGCGAAACGCCTGCCATGATGTATTTTCTCAGGAAAATGAATACCAGGAAAAGCGGTGCAGACACAATGGCAACCGCTGCCATCTGTACCGGATAATTTACATTACCTGTAGTATCCGTGAATGCATTACGCAGACCGTTTGTGATCATACGATGTGCTTCATCATTGGCTACCAGTCTTGGCCACATGTAAGAATTCCATGCACCCATCATCTTTAAAATAGTGATCGAGATGAGCGTTGGCAATGCCAGCGGAACCATAACTTTCCAAAGATACTTGATATCACTCGTTCCGTCTACCTTTGCTGCCAGATAAAGTTCATTCGGAATCTGCAGGAAGTTCTGTCTCAGCAGATAAATATAAAACACACTGACAAGGAATGGTACGATCAGAACCGTATAGGTGTTCATCCATCCGAGTTTGGTAACGGTTTCATAGTTGGTGATCGTAAACAGTTCCCCCGGGATCATCATGGTCGCAAGCATTGCTGCAAACATTGCATTCTTTCCTTTAAACTCCAGTCTTGCAAATGCAAATGCACACAAAACGGTAATGATCAGAGAAAGAATTGTGGAAACGACTCCGACATACAGCGTATTGATAAATAATGTATCCAGACTTGCCGTAGAAAACGCATCGGCATAGTTACTGAATAAAACCGTACGCGGGAAGAATGTCGGAACGCTCTCCTTATACTCTGATAATGATTTTAAAGAGGATATGATCATCCAATAAAACGGGAACAGAACGATCAGCGCCATGATCCCAAGAAAGGCATATACGCCGACCATGACCAGTTCCTTTCCTATTTTCTGTCTCAAGGACACCTGCTGCATATTTTTTTCACGCATTGTAATTGTTTCTTTACTCATATTCGGCACCTCTCAACTTTAATAATGAACTTTCTTTTTGCTGACCTGCATGTTAATCATGGTAACAACAAAAATAATGCCAAACAGAATCAATGCAGCAGCACTGGCACGACCCTGGTTATTTCCGCTCAAAGCATCATAAATAAATCCAACCATCGTATTCAGCCTTCCGGCGTCGTCCGCAGGTCCCATATTTTCACCGAAGATACCTACAATGCTGGTATATTCCTTAAATCCTCCGATAAATCCGGTAATGACAACATATGCCAGCATCGGGGAAAGCAACGGCACGGTAATCTTTGTAAAAATCCTCTTACGGGAAGTTCCGTCAACCTTTGCGGCATCATAATACTGTCTGTTGATACTCTGCAGACCTCCAAGCAGGACAAGGATCTTAAACGGAAGTGCATTCCACACAATATAGATTGTCATAACTGCTATGTTTGCTGCATAAGAAGAACCGTAGTTGATCCAGTTGATCCGCTCAAACCCAAAAAATTCAATGATATTGTTGATGATACCTGCCGTTACAATGATCTCATTCTCCGTACCATAGAAACTGCCTACCATATTAAACATTGCAGCAAATACCATACCGATGGCAATGGAATTTGTTACGTACGGCAGGAAGAAAATGGTCTGCAATACTTTCTGCAACGGGCGGATGGAGTTCAATGCAACCGCGATCAGCAATGCCAGGATCGTAGAGATCGGCACTGTCAGAACACAAAGCAGGATCGTGTTCTTTAAACAGGTAAGGAACTTCTTATACTTAATAACCTTAACAAAATTGCCAAGACCAAATTCAAAAGTCACTCCGCTTGCTGCCTGCAGGCTTTTATAGCCCTCCAAAAAGGCCATCCGCACGGTGTTAAAAATCGGCCATACCGTGAACACAAGCAATAAGATGATTGCCGGTGACAAATACAGCCAGGCTTTCCACTGTTGTTTATTGTCAACCATATTACTTCACCTCGTAATGAATTCTCTCTTCTGTATCCTTATTGAATAAGAAGAACTTGTGTGGTTTTACAGAGAAGGAAACGATTTCATTCTCCGTATTTACCTTATTGTCCGCATTGATAATGGAACGGACAATCGGGTTTGCGGAAGCTTCGTTTGTAGAAACGATACTGGAATCACGTCCCATCACTTCCACATTGCTTAACTTGCAGTGGAGAGGTCCGTTTTCATCCAGGATAAATCCTTCCGGACGGATACCGATCATAACTTCCTGATCCTCTACACCTGTTACTTCAAGAACGGCATCCTCACCGATGTAAACCATACCGTTCTGAACACGGCCATGGAATACGTTGATAGGCGGTGTACCAAGGAACTTTGCAACAAACAGATTTCCAGGATTGTCATATACTTCCTGTGGCTTGCCGATCTGCTGAACCACGCCAAGCTTCATAACAACGATAACGTCAGAAATACTCATTGCCTCTTCCTGGTCATGAGTAACGAAAATTGTAGTAATTCCTGTTTCTTTCTGGATCCTTCTGATCTCTTCACGTGTCTGAAGACGGAGACGTGCATCCAGGTTCGAAAGCGGCTCGTCTAATAACAGTACACGAGGCATCTTGACCAATGCTCTGGCAATGGCAACACGCTGCTGCTGACCACCGGAAAGTTCACTCGGCTTACGCTCCAACAGTTCATCAATCTGAACCAGCTTAGCGGCATTGTAGGCTCTTTCTAACATTTCCTGCTTGGACGGTCTTTCCGCACCCTTTAAGTTTTGAAGCGGGAACATAATGTTCTGCTTTACTGTCATGTGAGGATAAAGAGCATAGTTCTGGAATACCAGACCGATTCCTCTGTTTTCCGTGGATAACTCCGTAACATCATCATCACCGAAATAAATTTTTCCACTCGTAGGCTTCTGCAAGCCGCTGATCATATAAAGTGTGGTACTTTTTCCGCATCCGGAAGGTCCGAGAAGACCTACCAGCTTGCCGTCCGGGATTTCAAATGTAAAATCATTTACTGCAACAACTTCTTCATTTGATTTTTTGTTACGGCTAGGAAAGATTTTGGTTAAATTTTCTAATACAACTTTCATACATTTCCCTTTCTGTGTGTTTGTTGTTTTATTCTGCCGCAAGACTTTTAATAAGACTCACGGGCTGCTTTTTCTGCGTACACCTTTTTCTTATACTCCACAAGTTCTTCCGTGCTTTCGAATATCATCTGACTTGCAACGTCAATAACGACAGTCTTTGCCAGCGTATCATGAATGACGGAATTTGTCTGTGTAACTATAAGTAAAATAATCTGCAACAGCAGAATCAGTCCAATAATGATTGTACCAACCACACCGATACTGTTAAAAAAGATCATAATACAGATCAGTACCGGAATCATGGTTTCAATGGTATATTTGCCGAGAATTGTCCGGATAAAGAGGAGCGGGGCCGTTATTTTTACTCCGTCCGTCCGCATTACTCCGATGCCGAAAATCTTTTTACCGAGTGTCTGCCCGTTTCCAAGGCGGAGCGGCACGGCAAATTCCAAAAGAAGATAAGCAAGCAAAATACTGAGTGATACGATCAGCAGCGTCAGATTTACCACCATATTATACGTATACATCGCATCCTCGTCAGCAATGAGCTCCCGATATGCCGCATCATACTTTTCCAGTTTTTCTTCCGGCATCATATTATACTCTTCTTCCGTGATCTCAAAAGTGATCCCGTATTTCGTCTCATATTTTTCATAAGCATCTTCTAACGCTTCATTATAATTATCATAACCAAGAACAGTCGAAAAAATAAATGCAACTCCGACGATCAGAATGCAAAGTAAGATCATGTCGAAAAGAGCTGCCGAAATCCTTTTCCACATGGTTGCTTTTTGTAAATCGTATATCATTTTCCTTGTCCTCTCTGTCCTTTTTGCAAAGCAATACCCCTTTTTCATTCAAAAAAAGGGCAGAGCTTATCCATATATTATAATCATTATAACACGAAGTTCGACAAATTGCCATATGCATTCTGTATTTTTTTAGAGAACTGCCATAATTTTGCCATCTTCTGTTGAAATCTGAATGTGAACCGGTCCTGTCCCGCATCTTCTGACATAGACAACTGCCTCTCCATGATGTGTTTTTCTCCGGTCGGAAAAGAATGGTGTAACATCAGCAAGATCCCCATTGTCAATGCCCGCCAGTTCTCCGTCGCCGGTTACCTGTACACGGATTTCCCGATCATCCCATACCACACGCTTTCCGAAAGCATCCCTCGCTTCCACAAGGACCTGATATAAATAACCTTTTTCTTTCGAGCACTCCTCAAACGGAATCCCGCAACGTGCATCGGCTTTTTCCCACAATCGGCAGGACAACTGTGCTGTCTCCTGTGTGGTCACCAACTGATCCTTTGCAAGTAATGTTCCGTCTGCTCCATAGTACTCCGCTTCGAGCGTTCCCGGAAAGAACTGCGTTTCAAATACATAATATCCGTCTCTGTCATATTCCTTTGTCCGTCCTATCTCCGTTCCATTCAGGTAAAGTACAACTTCGCTCTGCTCCCGCATCGGTGCAAAACATTTGATCAGTATCTTTTCCCCTTCCTTATAATTCCAGGAAAAGCTCATCGGCCACCAGTGTGGAATCCTTTCTGTATTCCTTCTGGTCGCAAGACGGAGCATGCTTTCATCCGTCCAAAAAGTTTTTCTGCGGTAAAATTCCGGTTTCGGCAGTCCGCAGGTCGTCAGAATCCCCGCTCCGGAACCGTGGATCGGCCAGCCGTGTGCTTCTCCAAGATAATCAATTCCAGTCCACAGGAACTGTCCTGAAATATACGGATTCTCCTTTACTGCAAGCCATGCCTGATAGCCGTGACCGTTTTCACTTCCGAGGATCGGAAGATGCGGAAATCTCTTGTGATCTGCTTCGTAAAACTGTTCTTTATAATTATAACCTGCCACATCCAGCGGATCCAAAAATCCAAGATGTGAAGAAAGTTCCGGAAACGCAGCCGCCAGGGTAACCGGACGTGTTGCATCAACTTCTTTTACTAATTCCGTCAGATGCTTTGCTATTACCGTCAGGCGTTCTGCATTCGGTTTATTGAAATCATACTTCCGCTCCTGTTCCGGTTTATTGGCATCGTTGTTTCCTGTCATGGTTGTAAAAGACGGATGGCAGTAAGGATCATTCGGATAATCGATTTCATTGCCGATACTCCACAGGATCACCGACGGATGATTTCTGTCACGAAGTACCATGGCTTTTAGATCCGCCTCATGCCACTGTGGAAAATCCTCGTAATATCCCTGATGTTTCGGCGGATATACATTATGTCCTGTGGACCACTTATTTTTAGGATTCTCCCATTCATCAAACGCTTCATCCATCATAAGAAAGCCCATCGCATCACAAAGCTCGTACAATTCCGGCATGTGCGGGTTATGACTGCACCGGATGGCATTACATCCCGCTTCTTTCAGGGTTTCCAGTCTTCTTTGCCATACTTCTGCCTTCATGGCTGCGCCAAGACATCCTCCGTCATGATGTACGCAGACTCCTTTCAGCTTTGTTTCTGTTCCGTTCAGGAAAAATCCTTTTTCCGCATCAAACAGGATTGTGCGGATACCGACAGATACCGTTTCCGCCAGATACCGCATTCCATCGACCTCATACCATACTTCCAACTGATACAGATGCGGATGTTCCGGCGACCAAAGTGCCGGTTCCTTCATTCTTGTCTGTACAAAAAACTCTTTTTCGGAATTTCCGGCAACAACAACCGTTGTCTCTGCTGCTGCCGAAGGAGTCTGTGCACATTTTCCGCCGTCTTCACATCCATACGGCACCTTTTCGTACCAGAGTGTCTGCACTTTTACTTCTTTTTCTTCTGCTGCCGTATTCTCTACCGTATGTGTCAACCGCAGAAGTGCCTCTTCTGCCGTTACCTCTTCCGTTGTAAAAAATGTGCCGTATTCTGCAGGATGCACCGGTTCTTCTACCGTCAATGTGACCTTTCTCGTAATCCCGCTTCCGGTAAACCACCGGGAATCCGCAATATCCGTATGAGTTACTTTTACGCTGATCTCGTTATCCTCTTCGCCACAATTCACAAAATCCGAAATATCATAAGAAAAAGAAACATAACCGTTCGGTCTCTTTCCAAGATAATAACTGTTGCACCATACCTGACTGTTTTTGTAAACTCCGTCAAATGTTACCCGCACCCGTTTTCCGCGATACTCTTCCGGCAGTGAAAAGCGCACTCTGTACCAGCCAATGCCTCCCTGCAGATACCCGGTACCGCTCGAATATTGTTTTTCAAACGCACCCTCTACTGCCCAGTCATGTGGCAGCATGATCTTCCGGAAATTGTGGTCATCATACCCTCTGTACCATGCATCTTCACATTCTCCAAGATGAAAACTCCAGTTTTCTTTTAATTCGATTACCTTTTTGTCCATACCTTCTCTTTCCTATCCTTTCTCCGTTATTTTTATCAATTCCTGTTTTTGACAGACTTCAAGATCCAGTATCTTCTCTGTTCCCAGCCGTTCAAAATAAACAATGGCACGTTTTTTATCACGCACCGTCAGAATCCCTTTGCCGTATACCTTGTGTTCCAAGTGCGTTCCCGGATTTAACAGTTCCTGTTTTACTGCCATTTCCCCAACAAACCTGGATTTCTGCATTTCTTTCCCATGCAGGCGGCAAACAGAAAAAACATATAAAAAATTCTTTGCCCGCGTCATGGCAACATAATACATCCTCCGCTCTTCTTCCAGCTCTTCTTCCGAAACAGCACGTTTATACGGTATGATTCCTTCATTTACTTCCGGAAGGATAACAAGTTCGTATTCCAGTCCTTTGGCTGAATGCATGGTTGCCAAAACAACACCTTCGACCGTTTTATCCGCACGGTTCTCTCTTCGTTCCGTCAGTTCCTTTTTATAGCGTTCCATATAAGAAAACCATTCCTCGCAGGTATCAAACCCTCTGGCACTTTCCTGAAGTTCCGTTATCGTTTCTAGCAATTCTTCCGGCTTCATCCTCCGGTATTCCGCGTAACTTATAAGATATTCATCATACCCGATCCCTCTCCGTATATATGTGATCGCCGCAAACGGATTTACTTTTGCAAGCACGGAAAGATCATACTCCATCCGTCCGATCCGCTCTGCCATCCAGTCCTTTTCCCGGTATCGCCACTTCAGACGGTCAAGATCCACCACCGGCTCCTGCAGTGACTCTCTTGAAATATATCGGTTTGGCCGGTTCATTACCCTCAGAAACAGACTACGATCCCGCTCTCCCTGTGCCATCCGCAGATAAGCAATGATATCTTTGGCGATCCAGTGTTCAAAAAGATTTGGCACGGTATCCTTCATCCGGAACGGGACATTATACGCCATCAGTTTTCCCATGATCCCTCGTGCCTGCGTGTTTGTACGAAACAGAATCGCCATTTCCCGGTACGGCATCCCTTTTGCATGGTATCCGCGGATCACCTCAAGGATCCGTTCCCCCTCCTCTTCCTGCGACGGAAAAGTTTCCGTTATTACCGGAAGCATTGCTTCCCGTGTTGACAGGATTTCTTTCGGAAACCGTTTTTCATTATGACTGACCAGATTTAATGCCGTTTCTACAATTTCTTTTTGTGACCGGTAATTGTAATTCAACAGCACCTGCCCGGCATCCGGATAGTCTTTTGTAAAATTAAGCATGATCTCCGGTTTTGCCCCGCGAAAACGGTAAATGGACTGATCATCATCCCCGACAATAAACAGATTGTCTTCCGGTTGTGCAAGCAGCCGGATGATATCATATTGGATCCGGTTAATGTCTTGAAATTCATCAATCAGAATATACCGGTATTTCTGCTGCCACATGCGCAGGATATCCGGACGTTTTACAAGCAGGTCATAACAAAAAAGCAATATGTCATCAAAATCGATCCGATTCTTTTTCCTCATTTCCCGTTCATATCCGTTATACAGTTTCCGAAACTCCTCTTCCGGGCAGTTCATGGAATAATATGTAGCAATATCGATCCGTTCGGACTTGATACGGCTGATCTCACTCCGTATCCCTTCAAGAAACTCTTTTTCATCATCTATCTCCATTTCCATTTCCGAAACAAGATCAGAAAGGATCCGATAACTTTCCTCTTCACTTACGATATTGGATGCCTGCAGCTGATAAGCATACTTTAGAATTTTAAAGAATACGGCGTGAAATGTGCCAAAATTTACCTGTCCGGTCCTCTGCGGACCTTCCTTTTCCCGCAGGGCAAGATAACGTTCCTGCATCTGTATCGCAGCCGCCTTTGTAAAAGTGATCACAAGAATACTGCCCGGGGCTGCTCCTTTTTTTACCAGTTCCCAGACTCTTCTTGTGATCACGGCTGTTTTTCCGGAACCGGGACCGGCTAAAACAAGCATCGGTCCCGTTCCATGTGCAATTGCTTTTTGTTGTGCTTCGTTAAACTTCATTCTTTTCCTTTTCAGGTCCCCGTTTTTAAGCAGAAAGCATCTCGATCGCCTTACGGATACGGCGAAGCGATTCCTCTTTCCCGAGGATCTCCATGATCTCATACGCGCCGCCCGGAGTTGACTGCTTTCCGGATACTGCCGTACGGACCGGCCATAAGCCCTGTCCGTTCTTGATCCCCTTTTTCTCAATGTAACCCATCAGAACCTTTTCTACTCCGGCAACAGAATAATCTTTCAGGGTTTCCAATTCCGGAAGAAGCTCCTTCAGAACCTCCAACGAGCTTTCCTTTGTTGTCTTCATCTTTTTATGAACATACATTTCCGTGTCATAATCCGGAAGTGCATCAAAGAAATCAATCTTTTCTGCAATGTCACAGAATGTCTCAATACGTGTTTTTACCAGCATTGCTATCTTTGCATGGTCAAGTTCTGCCTTTACGGTCTGTTTTACATACGGAACAGCCAGTTCCAGATACTTTTCTTCCGGAAGTGCCTTGATATACTCGCCATTCATCCAGCGCAGTTTATTCATATCAAATACAGAAGGAGATTTGTTGATGTGATGATAGTCAAACACCTCTACCAGTTCCGGAAGGGAATAAATCTCACGGTCCGTGCCGGAGCTCCATCCAAGCAGCACCATAAAGTTCACGATCGCCTCCGGAAGGAATCCCTGCTCTACCAGATCTTCAAAAGAAGAATGTCCGCTTCTCTTGGAAAGCTTCTGATGCTCCTCATTTGTAATGAGCGGGCAATGAACGTATACCGGCTCTTCCCATCCGAAAGCATGATACAGTCTTGTATACTTCGGTGTGGATGACAGATATTCATTTCCACGCACGACATGAGTGATCTTCATCAGATGGTCATCGATAACGTTGGCAAAATTGTAAGTCGGATAACCGTCCGATTTGATCAGGATCATATCGTCCAGTTCTTCATTTTCTACCGTGATCGTTCCGTAGACTGCATCCGTAAAAGATGTTGTTCCTGTCGTCGGCATATTCTGACGGATAACAAACGGTTCCCCTGCTGCCAGTTTTGCTTCAATCTCTTCCTTGCTCAGGTGCAGACAATGCTTATCATACTTTACGATCTCTTTAGAATCATCACTGTCTGATACCGAAGTGCGCAGGCTCTCCAGGCGTTCTTTGGTACAGAAACAGTAATAAGCCTCTCCCATCTCTACCAGTTTCTTTGCGTATTCCATATAAACGCCGGTCTTCATACGCTCACTCTGAACGTAAGGACCATATCCTTTGTCCTTATCCGGTCCCTCGTCATATTCCATCCCACAGGCAGCCATTGTCCGGTAAATGATCTCCGTAGCGCCTTCTACATAACGCTCCTGGTCAGTATCTTCAATACGGAATACAAAATCCCCTCCGTCATGTTTTGCGATCAAATACTCATACAGTGCGGTTCTTAAATTTCCGACATGCATACGTCCGGTCGGGCTTGGTGCATATCTGGTTCTTATTTTCTCCATAACGTCCTCTTTCCTTGGATGAGGCATCATCCAACCATTCATTCTCATTCCCTTTTGTTTTAGGGACACTTACTTAAATTATAGTATTTTCGATATTTATTGTCAATTGCAAGCTAAGAAAACTTCAAAAAAGCTAAGAAAACTTCAAAAAATTCCCCCTTTTCAATTCCATCACTTCTGTGCTATAATGTCGCTTAGTCTGGCTTCAATGCCAAATAGAAAGAACAGAGGAACTCAGAATGAACGAATTGCAGGCTTCTTTTGAAGCAAAGTTAAAGGAACTCCTTGCACTCGGACGTGCACAGAAGGATGTTCTTGAAATGGATAAGATAAATGACTTTTTTAAAGGATTCGACCTTTCTTCTTCCCAGATCGACAAACTGTACGAATATCTGGAAGCCAACGGTATCGTTGTCCTTTCCGCCCCGGAAGAAGACGAACCAACCGAAGACATCTTACTTGATATGGACCGTGAGGACGAAATCCTTTTGGAAACAGAGGATCTGAACGCGCTGGCAAATGTAATGTCCGACGATCCGGTAAAACAATATTTAAAAGAAATCGGTGATTATCCTCTTCTCACACTGGAAGAAGAGATTGAACTGGCACAGCGCATCTGTGCCGGCGATGAGACAGCCAAGAAAACACTTGCCGAATCCAACCTGCGTCTGGTTGTCAGCATTGCAAAGCGTTATGTCGGCCGCGGTCTTTCTTTCCTTGACCTGATCCAGGAAGGAAACTTAGGTCTGATCAAAGCAGTAGAAAAATTTGATTATAATAAAGGATATAAATTTTCCACTTATGCCACCTGGTGGATCCGTCAGGCGATCACAAGGGCGATCGCCGACCAGTCACGTACCATCCGTATTCCGGTACATATGTCGGAAGTCATCAATAAGACTTACCGCGTTTCCCGTACTCTGATGCAGGAGCTTGGCAGAGAACCTTCCGAACAGGAAATTGCCAATGTTATGAACCTTCCGATCGAAAAAGTACGTGAGATCTTAAAGATTTCCGCAGATCCGATTTCCCTGGATTCCCCTATCGGCGAAGAAGATGACAGCCACCTCGGCGACTTCATTAAAGACGACCGTATTGTAGGTCCGGAAGAAGCAGCCGCCTATTCCATGCTGCAGGATCAGATCCGGAAGCTGTTAGAAACCCTGACAGAAAGAGAACAGCGTGTTCTCACTCTCCGTTTTGGTCTTCAGGACGGCAGAAGCCGTACTTTAGAAGAAGTCGGCAAAGAGTTTAATGTAACCAGAGAACGCATCCGCCAGATTGAGGCGAAAGCACTCCGCAAGTTAAGACATCCGAGCAGAGCCAAATTATTAAAGGGATATGACATGTAGTCATATCCCCCACGGATCGGGGCTGTATTTACAGTCCCTTTTTTTGTGCATTTTTCTTTGTCATTCCGGACAGCATCCCACCGATCTTTCCGGTTTCTTTTGCCGAAAGTGACTGCCAGCCTTCTTCCAATACCCGATCCAGCAGTCCGAGTTCTTCAGCGATCTCATACTTTCTGCGTTCTTCCGGCTTTACTTCACTCAATACGATTGGCTTTCTCTTTTTCACGCAAAGTTCCCTCCCATGGATTTCTTTTCCATAGTATGTACAAAAGCCTTTTATTTTAATCGTATTTTCCCGTCCCACACAAAAAACCTGTTTCTGCATAAAGCGAATAGATCCATACTTCTTTTACCGGTTTATGCTTCAGCTTTTCCAACGCTTTTCGGTAATATTGCAGCTGTACCCGGTATTTCGCCGACAGTTCTTTTTCCGCATCTTCTTTAATAAAATCGGTTTTGTAATCCACAAGTACCAGCCCGTCCTCTTCTTCAAAATAGGCATCCATGATCCCCTGCACCAAAAGAAGTTCTTCAGTTTCACTCTCCGGATATACTTCACATGCCGGGATTCCAAATACAAACGGTTGCTCCCTGTGAAGTTTTCCTGCCTGCGCCGCATGCTGCATCCGCTTTCCGAGTTCTGACTGCACAAATCCATAGATTTTCCCCGGCAATACCGTCATCCGTTCTTCCCTGCTCAGTTTTCCGTCTGCCTCAAGCCTGTCCAGAAACTCTGTGATCTCTTTTTTTGTCATCCGGTTTGCAAGCGGAAGGAGTTCCAGCACACGGTGATACAGTGTACCACGGTCACTTCCTGACAGTTTCTTCTTTTCCTTCAAAAATTCCGGATAGGAATCTTCCGTTTCTTCCGCCCGGACAATGTGTTTTACCTGTCCGCTCCATGCTCCGGTTTCTTCTTCGGATTCTTCCGGATGAAGTCTCTTGAGTTCGGAAACCGTAACCTTTACCGGAAGTTCTGCTTCTTTTTCATAGCGATACGAAAACTCTGTCTGCCTTTTTAACAGACGCCTGATTTCTTTTACCGTTTCTCCTCCGGAAGCTTCCTCCTCTGTCAGTTCGGAAAGGATCTGCAGGATTTCCTGCTTTGTTTTTCTGCCGGACTCCTTAAAAAGCTCTGTCTGCATCTGTATTTCCTTTTCCGTTTTCCGGATCAGAAACGCTCCGCAGAACTCCGTATCCCCTCTGCGAAAAACAAGAGTGCGTTCGTTTTCATCTCCGTCTCCTGAAAAAACAAGCGGACACACAAAATCAAAATACGTGGATGCTTTTTTTATATAGGAAGAAAGCAGTCCGTCTTTTGCACTCATCGCCTGCATCTGCCATTTTTCCAACCGTTTTTCCGGCTGTTTTGCTGCACCGACCATGATCAGTTTTTCCTTGGCACGCGTCATGGCAACATACAGCACTCTCAATTCTTCGGCGATCATCTCTTCATTCTTTTTTGCCGCCATTACTTTTTTCATCAGTGTCGGTGCTTTTATCCGCAGTTCCGGATCTATAAAATCGGTTCCCAGACCGCTCTCCGCGTGAAAGATCAGACGGTTCTGCATATCTCTCCGATTGAACTTTTTCTCCATACCGCATAAAAATACGATTGGAAACTCCAGCCCTTTGCTCTTGTGGATACTCATGATGCGAACCATGTTGCCGCCGTCCCCGGTCTGTGCCTCGCCAAAATCCACTTCATATTTGATCAGTTTGTCTATGTAACGGATAAAATCATACAAACCGTTAAAACTTGTGTTCTCATACTGTTTTGCTTTTACAATCAGCATTTCAAGATTGCCTCTGCGTTTATCCCCGCCCGGCATGACCGTGACCACATCCAAAAAACCGCTGTACCGGTAAAAATGTTCCAGAAGTTCATGAATGCTCAGGTACGCTGCTTCTTCCGCAAGCCGGTCATACAGAGCAAAAAATCCGGCTGCCTTCCCTTCCGGTTCTTCCTGTGCCGCTTTTCTTGCTGCAGTATACAGACACACCGGTTTTCCTTCGGCTGAAAAACCGTATCCTGTTTTCAGCGTTGCTATTTCTTCCGCGTTCATCCCGGCGATTGGTGAATGCAGTACAGCGGCAAACGGGATATCCTGCTTCGGATTGTCAAGGATCCGCAGGAAATCCAGGGTTTTTCTTATTTCAAAGCTTTTAAAATACCCGGAACTCGTATCTGCATATGCCGGGATCCCTTGTTCGGAAAGTACCTCCAGAAACTGTTCTGACCATCCGCTCATGGTACGGAGCAAAATTACCATATCCCGATACTCTGCACGATGCTGTTTCCCTTTTCCTCCAATCAAAAATCCGTCTTTTTCCCATTGCTTCACACGTGCAGCAACCGCCATCGCTTCTGCCTGGGCAAGTGTTTTTTCTTCATGGCTCAGTTCTTCTGCTTCTTCTGCCGTTTCCTCTTCTATAAATTCCTCTTCTTCACTTTCTGCAGCATCCTCCGCAGCTTTTGTCGGGACGATCCAGAGTTCTGTTTCGTTTTCCTTTGTTTCCTCCGGATAATCCGCACCATAGTAGAGTGCTGCCGCTTCATCATACTCTACTTCTGTCGATTTCTCCTTCATCAAGCCGGAAAACAGCACATTGATCGCCCCAAGTACACCAGATCTGCTTCGAAAATTTTTGTGAAGATCTATCTTCCGATAAGCTCCTTCCTCCTGATATGTCCTGTACTTTTCCATAAACAGTTCCGGACATGCCATACGGAAACGATAAATGCTCTGCTTAACATCGCCTACCATAAAAATATTCGGCCGTTCTTCCCAGATACCGGAGATACTTCCAAGCACCGCCTCCTGGATCCGGTTGCTGTCCTGATATTCATCGATCATAATTTCATCAAATCGCCCGGCCAGGATCCGCGCCTCCCTGGTCGGCACCAGGTTTTCTCCCTCTTTGCATACCAGAATACGCAATGCCATCTGCTCTAAATCCGAAAAATCCAACAGATTTTTTTCTCGCTTTGCCTGTGCATACCGTTCTCTGAAGGCACGGGTCAGAAAAAGCAATCCTTTCATTGCCGGTGCCATACTCTGTATATCAGCGATCAGTTCTTCCTTCGGTGCGTAAAAATAGTTTTCCGAAATGCCTTTCAACAGTTTTTTCAGCGTATCGCGCAAATCTTTCAGGAGCTGTTTCTTTTCTTCCGATGTTTCCTGCTTTTTTGTCGAAAGGCGTGCAAAAGAAAGCTCCACGATCTTTTCTGAAAACGCATCATAAGAATCTGTTCTCTCCCACAGTTCATCCAACAGTTCCCTGTCACTTTCCACAGCATCCATATACGCAGCCGGCCCATCCGGTTCCAGACACAAGGCGTGCATCTGCTCATTCAGCGTCCGACAGTTTTTTATCGTCTCTTTTACCAAATGCATCACTTCGGAAAATACCGGATGATGATTCCCTTCTTCTTCAGAAAAGTTAAACTGTTTTTCCAAAGAATCAAGCCATTCCTCCGGCATCAGCTGGCTGATGGAAAGCTCATACAGACTTTTTGCATATGCAATCAGCTGAGCATCCTTTCCAACACCGCCAAAGCTTTCGGAAAACTTTAAAAATTCTTTCGAGCCGTCCTCGTAACATTTTTCCAGCACTTCATTAAAAACATCGGAACGGAGCAGGGAAAGTTCTGCTTCATCCCCGATCCGAAATCCCGGGTCCAATGGTATCACATGAAAAAATTCCCGGATCACCGACAGGCAGAAACTGTGGATCGTTGTTATCCTGGCACTGTGAAGCAGCATCAGCTGCCGTTGCAGATGCCCGTTTTCCGGATCCTGTTCCAGCGCTTCTTCTACTGCGGCACCAATCCTCTCCCGCATCTCTGCGGCTGCAGCATTCGTAAACGTAACGATCAGCAGGCGGTCAATATCCTGCGGATGTTCCGGATCCAGAAGTTTTTTTATGATCCTCTGTACCAATACTGCCGTCTTTCCGGAGCCTGCCGCTGCAGCCACCAAAAGATTACATTCTCTTGCATCTACAACTTTTTGTTGTTCTGTTGTCAGTCTGATCTCTGCCATGTTACTCTCCATTCCGAAGCGTATTTTCACGCTACTCTCCATTCCCGGTCGATCTGCAAAGTGCTAAAAAAACCTCTTCTTCCGAAAGCGGTTCCAATACCCGGTAACGGTCCCCGTTCTTTTTATCAAAACCACACACAGAAGCATAAGCACAATAGTCGCATCCTGTTTTTTTCCTTAACTTATACGGAGCAATCGCTGCCGCACCGGATAAGATTTCTTTTGTTTCTTCCTGCAGCTTTTCATAAACAAAGTCTGTGATCTTGTCAAACTGTTCCCGTTCTACCACCTTGGAAGACTTTTTTAATTCTCCGTTTTTCCCCGTTTCTACCGGGATCCGATATGACTTTACAGATTCTGCCAGTCCACCGGCTTCTGTTTTAAATTCATGGTCAAGTCTCCGGATCACTTCCATGTCTTTATTGACCAAACCTTTCACGCAGAGTTTTCTCAACACTTTTTCGTCAACATCTCCTGTCTTGTCCACAAACGGATCGTCCAGATGATAATAAAACATTCCTGCCGGCACTGCCGCTTCCGATTTTTCGCGAAGTACCGCTGCCATATAGACCGCCAGCTGCATCGACAGTCCGTAATACAGTTCTTCTAAAGAAAAATCCCTGTTGCCCGATTTATAATCTACGATCTTAATGTATTCTCTGCCGTTCTCCTCTGACACATCCACACGGTCAATGATCCCCCTGAGTTTCAGACTCCGATCCGTATGCAGAAACTCCTGTTCCAATGCCACCGGTGAAAAATCACTTTCTGCCAGCTGCACTGCCATAACATTTACCGTCTTTTTTAACACCCGGAGCATCTGCTCTGTCAGATAATGATTCCTTGCCGAACTCAGGAAAACATCACTGGAATATGCCTCCACTGCCTCTTTTGCACACCGCTCCGCAAGTTCATTTCTTTCTTCCACGGAAATCTGCTGCCACTTTTTCCCCTGTGCCAGCAAAACCTCTCCAAAGCGGCGCAGTCCGTCGTGGTACAGATTTCCGATATCCGGTGCCGAAACTTCATATTCCATGCGTTCCTCCAGCTTCAGTCCATGCTCCAGAAAATGTGCAAAGGCGCATCTGGAATACAATTCCATGCGTGTAACGCTTCCGCTGACCAGCTCGCCATACAGACGGTGTGCCGTCTCTTCTTCCAGTTTTTCTTCTTTCGGTTCATAAATCGCAGCCGCAATCAATGCCTTCATTTTTTCTTTATCCATGCGTCTTTCATAAAACCGATAAAGTTCTGCAAACTCTTCCTCTGCTTCCTCTTGTGCAAATGCCCGAAGTCCGTTCAAAAAAGCAGTTTTCCCGATGTCATTCTGCACCAGGCTTTCCGCTTTCGTTGTATAAGAAGTCTGCACGGAAAGATCCCTGAACAAAGCCCGTATCTTTCCGATCAGATACGAAGTCCTTACCGTTTTTCCTTCTTCGTTCAGGCAGGCATAGGTCAGATAAAGCCGTTCGGAAGGTTTTGTCAGGTTCAGATAAAGGTAAAACTGTTCCTGATTTCTCCGTGTAATGGCATCCGGTGTCAGTTCCAATGTTTCACTGCTCAATATTTCCCTGTCTTTTTCGCTTAAGATACCCTGATCTTCCCCTGCAGACGGCACCTTACCTTCATTGACACCAAGAAAAAACAGCGCTTTGATTTCTCTTAATCTGGTCCGTTCCATATCTCCGATCAGAATCTGTTCTGCACCTGCCGGGATCAGGCCGACTTTCGCTTCTCTTAATCCGGTTTCTACCAGTTCCCTGTATTCCCCCGGTGTCATTACCTGTTCTCCAAGAAGTTCCACCAGCTGATCAAACAGATCCAGAACCACAGAATATACCTGCGCATACTCCCGCACCCGAAGCCAGTCTCCGGCTTCCCGGAATTTTTCTTCCAGTTCTCCGAGTTTCTGTTCTATTTTGTGCTCCTGCAAAAAATAAAACAGTGTTTCCGTCCATTCTGCTACGGTCCTGTCTTTTTTGCGGAATACTTCCAGCAGCGGACACAGTTCTTTCAGGATCCGCTCCCTCATCCGGTTCAATGCTTCTAACGGGATCTCTGTCCTCGTGCGATAAGTTTTCTTCCATTCCCGCTCAAACTGATATCCCTTGATCCCAAGAGCAAAGCAATAATTTTCCAGATCGCAGACCTGTTCTTTTTCAAAGCCGGACAAACTGTTCTTAACATATGACAAAATCCCCTCTGTCGTAAGTCCGGTCTGTGTCAGCTGCAGGAGCGCCTTTAGATATTCCGCAAACGTATTCTCAGACATTGTCTTTTTATAATCCAAAAAGCATGGGATGGATGCCCGGCTCAACTCCTGTGCCATTTTTTCGCCATATTGCTCCATATCACTTACAATTACGGCAATATCTCTATAGCGATATTCTTTTTCCTGCAGCAGTTCCTGGATCTTCGTCACTGCAAACCGGCATTCCGCACCGGCATCCTGTCCTGCAAACAGCGTGATTTCTTCTCCCGCTGTTCCTTCTTTTTTCCGTACCGGATAACGGAAAAGACGGCTCCGCAAAAATTCCAGGTCACTTTTTTCCGAATGTCGTAAATCCCTGCTCCCCATCCTGATGTCCGGCAACACTTCACATTGGACTTCCTGTGCCAGATTCTTTAATTTCTGTATTGTTTTCCTGCTCATGGAAAACATTTCTCCGTTCTCCTCTTCCCATGTCAGTGATACGGATACCTTTTTTGCCCCTGTCATAAATTTTTTCAATAAAGCATCCTGTGACGGTGTAAATCCGGTAAATCCTTCCAGAACGATCTCGCAGTTTTTTAAGACGGAAGATTCCTCAATACAGTCTGCCAATGCATCGTACAACCCCTCTGATGTCATATAACGCTCGCCCATCAGTTCTTCAAATTTCCGATAAACCATTGTTACATCCTGCAGTTTTTTATAAAGCAGTTCATTTTCTCTCTGCTCCTCTTTCAATTTCTCAAGCTTTTCTGCATTCACTCCATACTGGAGCAATTCAGAAAACAGAGATTTCATTTCTTCCGTAAACCCTGCCTGCCCGGCATTTGAACCAAACAGTTCCAGCTCTGCCCGGCACTCATTCAATGCTTTTTTTACCACCATGCTCTTTCCGGTGTCTTTTAAAATTTTTCTCTGTTCCTTTGCCAGTTCCGCAAATACTTTATGTGCCAGCCTCGCCATGCTGAGAACATCTATGTTAAAAATCCCTCCGTCCGGATGGTATTCTACCAATTCCTTCTGCGTCTGAAGGGTAAACTGCTCCGGCACGATAAAGTAAAAGGTATCCTTCTCCCGTTCTTTGGCCGAACGTATTACCTGCTCATAGAGATATTTTGTTTTCCCCGTGCCGGATGCACCTAAAATAAACTGTAATGCCATACCCTTCTCCTTCATATATTAGTAGCGTAAAAATCAGTTTGGAGGTACTCATGTCAAATACAAAAATTGTCGTTGTAAGGCTGAAAGAACTTGTGCTGACCGCAGCTTTTGTGCTTGCCGGCATCGCGATGCTAGTCCTGTTTCTTCTTCTTTCTTCCCTCAAAGGTGGCAGTACCCAGGTTTCCGACACCCCGGCCTCTGCCCTTTACTACCCGGGAGTTTACACTTCTTCCATGACTTTAAATGACACGACCATCCATTTAGAACTGGTCTGTGACAAAAACCACATCCGTTCCGTGCGGCTTATCCATCTGGATGAAGCCGTGGAAACCATGTATCCGCTGCTCAGTCCGGCTCTGTCCGACCTGGAACTCCAATTGGCAAACGACATTCCTTTGCAGGAACTTACCCTGACCGAAGGCAGCCGTTATACACAGACTCTTTTACTGGAAGTGATCGAACAGACATTGAACAAAGCAGAAATCAAAGACTAAATTGAACAAAGGAAGTCGCGAAAACGACTTCCCTTTTTCTTGTGTATGTACTCTATTTGTCTTATGTCTTTTGATTGTCCTTTTCCTTTGCAGCCTTTTCCTTTGTTGTCTTCTTTTGCATTATCCCAAAATGCCGTTTCCCGTATTTTGACTCCTAGCAAAGCTAGGTGGGTAACCTCACTTAAACTTCTGCCTTCCACTGACAAAGGAGGCCTGACATCGGCTTAAAAATATTGGAATCCCTTTTAGTAAAATGTAGGTTCAAAATGACAGGGAGTGTCGAACACCCTAGGATAATGCGTTTCTGTCTATTGCTATTTTACTATATCGTATGCAGATAATCAAGTATTTAATTCTTCCATTTTCGGGAAAGTAAAAATAAATGTGGTTCCCTCCCCTTGTTTGCTCTCAACTTCCAGCGTACCATCATGCTTTAAGCATATCTGCCTTGCAATGGAAAGCCCAAGTCCGGAACCTTTTGCATTCTGACGGAGTTTGGATTTGTAAAACTTGTCAAAAATATACGGCAGCTCTTCTTCAGAAATTCCTACTCCTTCATCCCGTATGCTGACGCGGATTCTGTTCCCTTCTTCTTCCATGGTAATGTAAACCTGTGAATTTTCATAGGAAAACTTGATCGCATTATCCACAATGACAAGAAACATCTGCCGCAGACGCACGTAATCCGCAAGCATTGTACATGGCATGATCGGCTGTTTTACCACGATCTCAATATTTTTTTCATCCGACATTGCTTTTGCCGTACGTTTCAGATCATGGAATACCTGCTGCAGATTTACCGGTTCTTTTTCCACCATAAACTCCGGATTCTGCATCTTGGACAACAGCAGCAGGTCTCCTACCAGCCGTTCCATGCTCTGACATTCCGTCAGCATTCTTGCATAATACTGCTGTGCCTGCTCTTCATCCTTTACCATCCCGTCTACTAAAGATTCCGTATAAGCGCGGACAACGGTAATCGGTGTCCGAAGTTCATGCGATACGTTCGCAAAAAAGTCAAACCGCATCTGCTCGATATTTTTTCTTTCTATCTCATTTTCTGCCAGCTTATCCGCCAGAAAATCCATGGTGGATGCCAGTTCTCCGATCTCATCATAAGAGACGATCCCCGTCTTTGCTTCATACTCTCCGGCAGCAAGACGCAGTGCTGTGGATCGCATGATGCCGATCGGTTTTGTAAGATTCCGTGCAAACGGGATCGCCAGGGCAAATGCGATCAAAAGTGCCACCATTCCGCTGATCAGGATCATGGACCAGCTGTTGGATACAATTTCTTTCTGCGTTTCTACCAGCGCATTTAACAGAATGGCTCCTGCCACTTCTCCGTTATAACCCCGGACAGGAACACCGACCGTAACCACCGTACAGTCGTGATATTTACTATACTCCGTCCGTATCTCCGTTTTATCAAGAAACGCCGTCTGCGCTACTTCGACATAAGTCTGCGTCAATACCGAAAGATCCAGGCCGATCGCCAGTGCGGAAGTCAGCGGATACTTGGCATCCGGATTGGCCACCGACCAGATTTCCGTTCCTTCCTCGCTGATCGTCACAAGATAATTTCTCCAGCCCTCCAGTGCTTTTTCCGTATCCTGGATCAAAAAGTATTCCGAACATCTCGAAGAGATCCTGACTGCTTTTGCTTTCAGATCATCTTCATAATTCCGAATGGTCGCACTTTCATACATCCTCATGTAAAGCACACCAAGCAAAATGGCAAATACGGCAGTGATCGCTGCAAAACTCAGATAGGTTTTTACAAACAGCCGATTATATTTCGGCGTTCCGGTATTTTCCTGTTCCATTACATTTTCTCCCCCGTGCAGAAGATGTCTTCCGCCGTCTAGTTCTCTGCAATCTCAAACTTATATCCGACACCCCAGATCGTCTTAATGTTCCACCCCGGATGCTCTACCGTATCCAGTTTTGCCCTCAGACGTTTAATATGAGAATCCACGGTCCGCGGATCGCCGAAATAGTCAAATCCCCAGAGACTGTCCAGCAGATTGTCTCTTGTAAAAACTTTATTCGGATTGCTTGCCAGTGTCCACATCGTCTCAATCTCTTTTTTTGTCAAAGACATTCGTTTTCCAGCGATCGACAATGTATATTCTTCCAGATTGATCTCCAGATTTGCCACACGGAGAATATTGGAATTGACCTCTTTTTCATTTTTTGTCATGCGTCGGAGAACAGCACGCACGCGAGCCATTACTTCACTCGGTGAAAACGGCTTTACGATATAATCATCCGCACCGATGTCCAGTCCCATGATCTTTTCAAAATCTTCTCCTCTTGCCGTGACGAGAATGACCGGAACATCCGACTTTGCCCGGATCTTACGGCACACCTCATAACCGTCCTCCTTCGGCATCATCACATCCAGCAGAACAACCACAGGATCATATTTATCAAACAGCCGTACCGCTTCTTCTCCATCCGCGGCAACTACCGGCTCAAAGCCTTCTTTCTGTGCATACAAAGATAAAATACTTGTAATGTCAGGATTATCATCTGCAATCAATATATACTGCATAAAAATCTCCCTTCCTTCAGATTTCTTCCTATCCTATTTTAACGTAAAATTTCAAATAAGACAAGCTTGAGTTTCATGCAGAAATCTTATTTTAAAAACGAAACAACTTTGTAACAATTGTCATGACAAAGCCAATGTTTTGCCATTGTTCTGACAAAAAGAAATGGTAAAATAAGGGCAGGATGTGACGCAAGATTACAGAGTTAGGAGGAAAAGCCATGAGGCTGAAAGGTTATTTAAAAGGAATACTTATTTTCAGCTTACTTCTTTTCCTTGGGATTTTTCTTCCGCTCCCGGGTACTACAACTGTAGCCCACGCAGAAGAAGCTCGAGAAATCAAATTGAATGTAAATAACCAGAAACTTGTAAAAGGAAAATCTTTTTCCATCAAAGTGTACAATCTCGCAGAGAATCAGACGGTTTCTTTCCGTTCTACTTCTCCTACTACCGCTTCTGTGAATGAAAAAGGAGTTGTATCTGCCAATCAGGTGGGTATGGCTACCATCGTCGTTACTGTAACGGAAGGGGATTCTGTTGTTACCATGCTGACCTGCAAAATTACCATCGGACCGCCTGCCATCAGCGTGCAGTTCACTAAATTACAGATCACATTGGAAGTGGGTGAGAGCTATACGATTAAACGCATCGTGCAGCCGCTCATTACCACAGAAGATCCTCAGTTCTCCAGTTACAATAAGACCATTGCTTCCGTTAGTGCCGGAGGCCGTGTTTCCGCAAAAACCGTAGGTGAAACGTACATATTCGCACAGATCAGCAACGGAAATTTTGCCGTATGTAAAGTTACCGTTGTTCCAAAGGGGACTTTTGAAGCAGAAGAAGCAGAAGCGGCTGCTTTAGCCGCAGAAACAGAGCTTTCTGCAGAAACTGAAACCTCCTCAGATCCGGAGGAAAAAGATTCCGAAGAAAAAGAAGTCATTACTGACCCTCTTTTAAAGGATTTACAGGGTATGAGTTTTGAAGCATTCTTAAAGAAGTTAAATGCTGTGAGCAAGGCTTCCGAAAGTGTACTGTCTTCGGGCAATACAAGTACTAACTAATCTTAGCGCAACAAAAGAAACCGTGTATCTCTTTATACACGGTATACCAAAAGAGCGGTGCCGGGCGGCACCGCTCTTCTTATATTTTATGTTTGATGTTTTGATGATCTTACGCGATCACATCTTTCATGCTGTACATTCCTGCGCTCTTTCCATGTAAGAATTTAGCTGCAGCAACCGCTCCCTTTCCAAAGATTGCTTTTGAATATGCTGTATGCTTAAACTCAATCACTTCATCCGTTCCTGCAAAGATCACTTCATGTTCTCCGACAATGGTACCTCCACGCACGGCACTGATGCCAATTTCTTTTTTCCCACGTTTTACACGTTCTTTTGAGCGGTCATAGCAATATGTATACTCTTCATCCAACCCTTTATTTACAGCATCAGCCAATGCCAATGCCGTACCGGAAGGAGCATCTACTTTCTGATTATGATGCTTTTCTATAAGTTCAATATCAAAATCCGCAGCAGCAAGTACTTTCGCCGCAGCTGAAACAAGATCCAGCAGCAGGTTGATGCCAAGCGACATATTAGCTGATCGGAGAATTGCAGTCTGTTTTGAGGCTTTCGAAATCTGCTGCAGTTCTTCCTCACTGTATCCGGTCGTACAAAGTACCAGAGGAATCTGCTTTTTTATCCCCATATCCAACAGTTCAGAAAGTACTGCCGGAGAAGAAAAATCGATCACGACATCTGCCTGTACCTCACATTCCTCAATAGAACGGAACACCGGATAGTCATCCAGGCATTCTCCCGAAATATCGATGCCGGCAACGATCTCTGCTTTTTCATCCTGTTTTACCAGATCACTGATCACACGTCCCATCTTACCATTGCAGCCGCACATTAAGATCCTTGTCATTTTACGAGACCAACTTTCTTTAATTCTTCTAAAAGCACCGCAGCATTTTCCGGTTCCATTTCCGTAAGCGGAAGACGCATCGGCCCAACTTCCATACCCATCAGGTTCAGTGCCTTCTTGACAGGGATCGGATTTACTTCGCTGAACAATGCACGTACTAACGGCAAATACTTCAACTGGAGATCCAGACTGCCTTTTACATCGCCTGCCATATACTTTGCACAAATCTCATGCGTATCTCTTGGAGCTACATTAGATAATACAGAAATAACACCCTTGCCGCCAATGGAGAGCATCGGAACGATCAAACCGTCCTCGCCGGAATACATATCGATCTCTCCCTGACAACGTTCCACTGTTTCAATTGACTGTGCCAGATTTCCGGTGGCATCCTTCATCCCAACAATGTTGTCAAATTCTTTTATCATGGTTGCTGCAGTCTTTGGTAAAATATTGCAGCCGGTCCTTCCCGGAATATTGTATAAGATGATCGGAAGGTCGGTAGATCCTGCTATCGTCCCAAAATGACTGATCAACCCCTTCTGAGTTGCTTTATTATAATATGGTGTTACAACCAAAGCTGCATCTGCACCGGCCTTTTCTGCTTCTTTTGTAAGATAAACCGCTGTTTCCGTACAGTTGGATCCTGTTCCTGCCACTACCGGAACCCGTTTGGCTGCTTTTGCCACTGCGTAACGAATGCACTCAATATGCTCCTCGTGTGTCAGGGTAGAAGCTTCTCCGGTCGTACCAACAATAACAATACTGTCCGTTCCGTTTTCAATCTGGAAATCAATAAGTTCACCGAGCTTATCATAATTCACTTCTCCATTTTCCTTAAATGGTGTAATAATCGCCACACCGGCACCTGTAAAAATTGCCATGCTATATCCCCTTCCTGTTATGGACCTGTTTTCTGTACCATTCCGGATTTCAGAAAAAACCGCCACATTACTTTATCATTTTACCACTGATGCTCCTGCTTTGTCAAACTTCCTGACAAGTAAGTTTCCGGTTCTCCCATTTTCCTCAGTTCCCTCCGGCAAGCTGAAGTTCATATAATTTTTTGTAAATGCCGTTCTGGTTCAAAAGTTCCTGATGAGTACCGCTTTCACGAAGTTTTCCCTTGTGCATTACCATGATCCTGTCCGCATGCTGAATCGTAGACAGTCTGTGGGCTACCATAATGGTCGTTCTTCCTTTCATCAGTTTCTGCAGTGCTTCCTGGATCAAAAGTTCCGTTTCCGTATCGATATTTGCCGTTGCTTCATCCAGTACAAGGATGGCAGGGTCATATGCCAGTGTTCTTGCAAACGAAAGGAGCTGTCTCTGTCCGGCAGAAAATGTTGCCCCTCGTTCCGTTACCTCTTCCTCATAGGCATGCTCAAGCTTTTCAATAAAAGTATCGGCATTCACATAACGTGCCGCTTCCTTCACTGCTTCCTCCGTGATCGTTTCATTCTTTAACCGGATATTGCTTCTGATATCACCGGTAAACACAAATACATCCTGCTGAACCTGACCAATGGCACTGCGCAGTTCATCCGTGCTCATTTCTTTGATATCAACACCATCTATCGTAATGCGACCTTTCTGTACATCATAGTATCTTCCTATCAAATTCAGAACAGAAGACTTTCCTGCACCTGTTGCACCAACAAAAGCAACGCTCTGTCCCGGCTCGATCGTAAAGGAAACGTCCCGTAACACCCAGTCTTCTCCCTGGTAAGCAAACCAAACATGGTCAAATTCAATCTTCCCCTTGATATTTCCGAGCATTACCGGATGTTCCGGATTGATAACCTGCGGTTCTTCATCCAGAACGGCAAAAATCTTTTCAGCAGAAGCCATTGCCGATTGCAGTGTGCTGAACTGTTCTGCAAGTTCCTGAATCGGTTCAAAAAACGAGCTGATATAACTGCTGAACATGTAAAGGACACCATATGTGATCGTTCCCTCTAACACGGTGTATCCTCCGACACCCAGAATAATGCAGAGTGCCACAATGGAAAGAATATACATCAGAGGACGAAAAATGGCAAATACCATCATTTCACGATAACTTGCATGATACATGTCCTGCGAACGGTCTTTAAATTCCATATCCTTTTCATATTCTCTGGAAAAGATCTGAATAACCTTCATTCCCGAAATGTGTTCGGACAGATAGGTATTGATCGCTGTCAGCTTTGTCCGCACGATACGGTATGTTGTCTTTGAAATCCTCTTGAATACGATCGTCAGGAACGCTACCAGCGGAAGCAGGCAGAATGCCAGCAGCGCGAGCTTTACATTAAGTGTCAGCATTACCACTGCCAGCCCGATGATCTTCGCTACATTTTTTATCAGACGCACAAGGATCTGTGTGTAAAGTTCGTTCAGAGCCTCTACGTCATTTGTAACACGGGTTACGATCCTACCGACAGGTGTAATGTCAAAATACCGCATGGAAAGATTATGGATATGTTCAAATAATTCCTGGCGGATGTTATAAATGATCGTCTGTCCGGTCAGCTGCAGGATCCAGGTGTTCAAAAAGTTAAATACAAACAAAAGTACCAGTACAATACCATATTTTACTGCAATGTCCGCAATCTGTGAAAACTCTGCCGATTCCGCAAAAAGGTCGATCGCCTGTCCGGTCAGAACCGGTTTATAAATTTCAAGTGCAGTAATCCCAAGTACCAGGAGCAGGCAGATCATCATCTGCCACCAATACGGAGCCGCATACTTTAACAGACGCAAAAATACCGAGCCCTGTACGGAAGAATCTTCCTTTAAATGTTTCTTTTTCATCTTCTTCCCACTCCTTTCCTACTCTGTCTCCAACTGCTGTTCCAGCTGTTGTTTCTCATAAAGTTTCGCATAGATCCCGCCTTTTTTCAGCAGTTCATCATGCGTACCGTATTCTTCCATCCTTCCGTCATCCAGAACAAGAATGTGATCCGCATTCTGGATTGTGGAAATTCTGTGGGCAATGATGATGGTCGTCTTTCCGGCACGGTTTTCTCTCAGATTATGCAGAATCTGTTCTTCCGTATCTGTGTCTACCGCAGACAGAGAATCGTCCAGGATCAGAATCGGAGCATCCTTCATCAGTGCCCGTGCAATGGAGCTTCGCTGCTTCTGTCCGCCGGAGATCGTTACGCCGCGTTCTCCGACCATCGTAGCATACTGCTTTGGAAAATCCATGATATTGTCATGGATGCAGGCCATTTTGGCAGCTTCCTGTACCCCTTCCAGATCATCATATATCTTATCAGCAACGCTCTCTCTGTCTGCCAGTTCCTGTTCCATATAAGCATCCAGACTTTCTTTTCTTGTCAGAAACAGTTTATGTTTTACCTGTTTTTTCGGCAATACTCTATGTTTTCTCACACCAAACGCAATATTCGTCTGCAGTGTATCCGAAAACAGGAAATTATCCTGCGGAACATAGGCGATCTGCTCTCTGAGCACACCAAGCGGGATTTCATTGATGTCTCTCCCGTCAAAAGAAATCATGCCGTCTTTTACGTTATACATATGTAACAGTAAGTTTGCGATCGTTGTCTTTCCGCTTCCCGTTCTTCCCAAAATTGCAAGTGTGCTCCCTTTCGGTACTGCAACGGAAATATCCTGCAATACTTCCGGCAATGTTTCTTTATAACGGAAATTTAATCCTGAAATACAGATCTCCCCTTCCAGATTTTGGATGGAAGTGTCCGTTTTCCCGGTATCCCTGATCTCCGGTTCTGCATCAAAAATACTCTGGATGCGGCTCATAGATGCCAGCCCCTGTGAGAACGTATTGATACTGTCACCAACAGCGATCATCGGCCAAACAAGTATGGTAATGTATTGATTGAATGCAACAAACTGACCGCCGGAAATTTCTCCTTCAACTACAAGATAGCCGCCGTACAAAAGCGTTATCACGCCTGCAAGTCCGACCAGAGCATCCAAAAGCGGCATTACGATCGCCTGCAGCCGCACAACCTTCATATTTTTATCCTTGTTGTTCTGATTTGTTTTTGCAAATGCCTTTAATTCCTGACGTTCCTGTACAAATGCCTTGATCACGCGGATACCGGATATACTCTCCTGCACTTCATCCGTCAGTCTTGAAAATGCCTGCTGCTTCTCTTCATAACGGTTCTTCATGGCACGTCCATAAAAAATCCCGCCAAATAATATAACCAGGAGCGGAAGCACCGCAAGCAGTGTAAGTTTCACATTGACGTGGATGATCATTTTTGCAAGCACCATGACCGTCATAAGTATGGCATCAAATGTCGAAATGACTGCAGATCCCACCGACATACGCACCGCGCCCAGATCATTGGTAAAATGTGACATCAGATCACCTGTTTTATGCGTATTGTAATAATCCATGGAAAGTCCGGTCAGATGAGAAAACAGATCTTCCCTGATCTCACACTCGATCTTACGGCAGCTTCCAAAAATAAAGAATCTCCAGAAGAAACGGCCGACCATCAAAGCAAGTGCCACAAGAAAAATCATACCGACATAATAAAGCACTCCATTCAGATCTATCGTCCCGTATAATAATCCGTCTGCAATATCACCGGTAAATTCCGGAATATATAAATTTAAAAAATCCACCATGAACAGCGTTACAATACCGCCGATATAGGCCCATTTGTGTCTTCCGATGTAATACAGTATCTTTGTCGGAAACTGTCTCTTTTCTTTTTTTTGCATCTTGTCCTCCTGTCCCTTGCTGTTTACAGTTCTTTTACGGTACCGTCTTTTAATATGAGTACACGATCACAGAATCTGCTTACCACATCCTTGTCATGCGAAATGAACAGATACGACATCCCATGCTCTTTTTTCAATCTTTCAAGCAGACGCAGTATCTGTTCCTGTATTGTAATATCCAATGCCGAAACCGGTTCGTCCAGTATCACGATATCCGGACGATTAATCAAAGCAAGCGCAATTGCCGCCCGCTGTCTCTGTCCACCGGACAGTTCTCTTACATACCGTTTAGCATATTCTTCCGTTAATTCTACCTCTTTTAATGCTTCCGTGACAAGTCTTTTTCTCTCTTTTTTTTCAATTTTCCCTCGAATCTTCAACGGTTCTTCCAAAATCCATCCTATCGTCCTCGCCGGATTCAGACTGCCATACGGATCCTGAAATACCATCTGCGGTCTGCCGATCCCTTTTTGCCTCATCACGCATCCCTTTTCTGTCGGGATCAGACCGGCAACCGCCTTGGAAATCGTAGTTTTTCCGGAGCCGGAGGCGCCGACCAGACCAAGGGTTTCTCCGCGATGCAGGGAAAAGGAAACATCAGCAATTACTTCTTTTGCCGTATCTTTCCCAAAAAAAGAAGTTTCCTTAAAAGAAACCTGCAAATGAGAAACCTGTAATATTTCTTCTCCGTACTGCCCGGATCCTTTTTGGAACCTCTCTGCCACCGGAATTTCCCCGGTCAGTTTCCCATCCTTTATGGCGATCACACGGTCGCAAAACCGCTCCACCAGTTTCAAATCGTGGGAAATGAACAAAATGGAAGTTCCGTATGTTTTCCTGTAATATTCAAATAACTGTAAGATCACTTCCTGTGTTTCTGCATCCAGAGCCGTTGTCGGTTCATCCGCAATGAGCAGCTCCGGTTTTGACATCATTGCCATCGCGATCATGACACGCTGCCTCATCCCTCCGGACAGCTGATGCGGATAGCATTCCAACAGTTCCTCCGGATTGGATAAACCTGCTTCTTTCAGAGCTTCTGCTGCTCTTTCTTTTCTTTTTTCTTTCTGCTTTTTGTAAGTCTTCCCTCCATGAAGCAGGAGCACCTCTTCCAGTTGTGCCTGTACGGTCAGCACCGGATTCAAAGAAGTCATCGGTTCCTGAAACACCATCGCCATTTTCTTTCCCCTCAGCTTTTGCCAATCCTTTTCGCAAAGACCCAAAAGATCTTCTCCATCCAATGTCATTTCTTCTGCTTCCAATACACTGCCCTGTGGGAGCAGATGCATCAGAGCAAGGGAAGTCATACTCTTTCCGGAGCCGGAGGATCCGACCATTCCAAGGATTTCCCCTTTTTCCAAAGAAAAGCTGATTCCGTGCAGCACTTCCTTTTGTGCATCGTCTTTGGGAAATGTTACTTTCAAATTTTTTACTGTAATAAAAGACATACGGCAAATTCTCCTACCCTATCACGTTTCTGTTCCGTTTTATCATTCTCCTCTTCCTGTGCTCATCAAACCGAGTCCGAGTGTCAGTGCCAGGATGGTAAGCCCCGGTGCCAGTGCATACCAGGGTGCCGACCACAAATATCCCTGTGCCTCGGAAAGCATTCTTCCAAGACTCGGATCCGGCTGTGTAACACCAAGTCCTAAATAACTCATGCCGGCTTCCGAAAGAACCGCGTTTTGAAATCCAACCAAAATCGAAGTCAGGAGCACCGGTCGGATATTCGGCAGAATATGATAAAAAAGAATGCGGAAATCTCCTGCCCCCGCAAGTTTTGCATTCTTTACATAGTCAAGTTCTTTTTGTACCAGCACTTCGCTCCGTACAATGCGTGTATAACTCGGGATGTATACAATCCCCAATGCCAGCATCAGGTTCCATTTTCCAGGACCGATGACCGCCACAAGGCAGATCGCCAGGAGTACATTCGGAAATGCTGCCAAAATATCATTGCATCGCATAATAACGGCATCTGTCACTCCTCCGTAATATGCCGTAAGCATTCCCAGCACAGTTCCTATTGCCGTTCCTGCCGCCACAACAAAAGCCGCGATCAGAAAACTTGTCGATGCCCCTTCCAGCACCCGGCTGAAAATATCCCTGCCAAACGGATCCGTTCCAAACAGATGCAGCAAAGACGGCGCCTGTTTTTTCAGTTCCGCATTCATTTCATTTGGCGGGTACGGCGTATAAAACAGTCCTGTCAGTGCCATTAAAACGACCAGCAGTACCAGAACGCTCCCGATGATAAAATTATAATTTTTCTTTCCTCTCTGTTTCATTCGCACCGCATCCTTGGATCTATCTTATGATATAGAATCTCAGCAATCGTATTCATCAGTACAACAGCAAAAGCAATATAAAGAACAATTGCCTGTACCACCGGATAATCTCTGACAGCAATGGACGAGATCAGCAGACGCCCCAGTCCCGGAATGTTAAATACCTGCTCTACTACAATACTCCCTGCCAAAACATCTGCTGCCATCATGGCAAGCATTGTAATGACCGGAAGGAATGAATTTTTCAATACATGAACTATTAATATCCGCCCCTCTGAATTTCCTTTCGCCCTTGCAGTGCGGACATAATCTGCCTTTTTTTCTTCCACTACGGAATTCCGTATATACCGGGTCATGGAAGCAATTTTCGGAACTGCCACCGAAACCGCCGGAAGAATGAGAAAAGAAAAGAAGCCGCCCGGATCTTCTCTCCAGCTGACGTAGCCTCCCACTGAAAACCACTGCAGTACAATTCCAAAGAAAAAAGTCAGCAGGATTCCAAGGAAAAACTGCGGAACCGCCATCCCAATCTGAGCGAACACCGTGATACCCGTATCGAGTGCTCCCCCAGGCCGCTTTGTTCCCAGAAGACCGAGTGGGAATGAAAACAGGACAACAAAAATCATGGCATACACTGCCAGCATTACCGTGGCAGGAAGTCTCTCCCCTACCAGTTTTGAAACCGGCATATGATATTGCAGGGATTCCCCAAAGTCTCCCCGCAGTGCCTTAAACAGCCAGTCTGCATATCTTTCGTATACCGGCCGGTTTAATCCAAGTTCTTCCCTCAGTGCTTCCAGTGACTCTTCCTCCGCATCCACCCCAAGACTGCTCAGTGCCGCATCGCCCGGTATTATGGAAAATGCCAGGAAGCTGAGCATTGAGATCAGCAGAAGTGTCAAAAGCAGGCCGCCGATCTTTTTTACTGTCCTTTGCATCCTCTGCCTCTCCCTTCTTATTTATTCAGGTTTTTGTAACGGATCTTTGACATATCCTGCGCAAATACCGGATAAAATACATACCCTTCCAGGTTTTTATTTACTGCTGTCAGAAGTGCCGGATCCTGCAGATAAACAGAAGCCGCATCCTCTGCAAGAATCTGCTGCAGTTCTCTGTACTTATCTACCTTGACGCTTTCCTCGATCGCAGATACTGCATCCTCAAACAGAAGATCAAACCGGGCGCTTTCATAATTAATAAAATTATTTTTTGCATCCGAAACATAACGCTTCAGGATATCGCTCGGTGACAGATTGGAATCCAGTCCTACTATCGTTGCCTGATATTCCCTCGCACTATAAACCTCCGAAAGCCAGGTTGCCCATTCTACCGGTTTGATCACCGCGTGGATCCCCACTTTTTCCAACTGATCGACAAGGATCTGCGCCGTATCCATATGATACTGATAATTGGACGGAACCGTAATGGTAAACGTCAGTCCGTCTTTGTACCCTGCACGGGCAAGAAGTTCTTTTGCATACTCCGGATCGTACTCATACCATGTTTCCGTTTCCTCATTATAAAATTTTCCCATTCCCGGAAACATGTTGGTTCCGATGACAGAACCGTTTCCATCAGATAACATGGCAAGAAGTTCCGTACGGTCTATGGCATAACAGAGTGCCTGCCGTACTTCTTCTTTATCAAACGGTGCTTTCTTGTTGTTTAAGAACATTGCCTGTACCATGTTCATGCCGCCGACTTCTATCTCATATTTTCCCGAAAGCTGTTCTGCCTGTTCCTGTGTCAGATACGGGAAAATGTCGATTTTTCCTGCCAAAAGTTCCAAAAATGCCGCATCTGTACCGGAATAGATCTTAAAAGTCACTTTAGAAAGATACGCCGGTTCTCCATAATAGTCTTCAAACCGTTCTATGACAAAGCTTTCCAGTGGTGCATAGGAAACAAAACGAAACGGTCCCGTCCCTATCGGATGCGTCTTCTGATCCGTATAATCACACGGAATGACCGCACAGGTCAGATACGGCAGAAGCTCCGTATTGGGCTGACTCAGTTTCAGTATTACCGTGCGTTCTCCTTCCGCAACGATCTCCGTTATAACAGAAAGCGCCGACTCTGTTACAACATTCGGATCCTGAACGTCCAACAGACCGGCGCACCTTTTCAGCGAGTATACAACATCTTCGGCGGTAACTGTTTTTCCATTGTGGAATTTTACGTTTTCCCTGATTGTGAATGTATAACATGTTGCATCCTCAGAGATTTCGTAACTTTCAGCTACTGCTTCTACGAAATTGCCGTCTTTGTCCGGCTTTACAAGCCCTTCAAATACGTTAAACAGAACTTCATCGGTTCCTGCCGCTACTGCAATGTGTGGGTCAAGACTGTCAAGATCCTGTGTGATTCCTACCACGATCGAATTTGTGGCAGCGTTTCCGGAAGAAACAGTTCCGTTCCCTGTACCGTCTTTGCAGCCACAAAGTACAATCAGGGCAAATACGGAAACTACTGCAAGAAATGATTTTCTATTCATATCCTATTTCCTCTCTGCTATTTATTTTTCAGCACATCTATCTTACCGCAAGAACACTTTTTTCGCAACAGATTTTTTTCTGTAAAAGCCACCGTACTAAATCCCATTTTGGAGACATAATTATAAATAACACGCATTTATCCGTATCGGAGGTATCTTCCATATGAAGCAAAATTTCCTGTCCCTCATAAAAGGAATCGCATTTTCCTCTCTTACTTTTACTGCCCTGTTTTTCTTTCTGGCTTTTCTTATGTTCCGAAATAATTGGGGTACTTCTCTCATGTTCCCGATCCTTTCTGTCGCATTCTGCCTTTCCGTTTTCCTTGGCAGCTTTTTCTTTACCGGGAAAGCACCTGCCAAAAAATTTTTGTGGGGGCTTTGGTTCGGTTCCGCATTTTTTCTTGTCTTTCTTACTGCCTTGCTGATCCTTAACGGCTTTTCTTCCGTAAGTCTTGACCGCATCTTCACTTATCTCGCCTTTGCCCTGATTTCCGGTATGGCGGGCGGAATGCTCCGGCAATAAATAAATTTCCCGCGATACTTGGAAATTTTCTCGTCCTTGTGTTATACTGGACAAAAGATAAAAGAAAGAAGGAACTTTTATGAAATATGTTGATCTTCATGTACATTCTACAGCCTCCGACGGCACACTGACCCCATCTGAAGTCGTTACGCGGGCTGCGGACCTCTCTCTTGCTGCCATTGTGCTGACGGACCACGACACTACCGCAGGCGTTGCCGAAGCAAAAGCCTGTGCCGACAGGCTGACTGCACAAGGAAAAAAAATTGAAGTATATTCCGGCGTGGAAATTTCTGCCGCATACAAAAAAAGAGACATTCACATTTTAGGCCTCTTTGTGGATGAATCAAATGAACTTTTAAACCGCACTCTTTCTGAGGCACGCAAAAACCGCGAATCCAGAAATCTTCGTATCATTGAAAAATTTGAAGCTCTCGGCATCCATCTGACCATGGAAGAACTGACAGAGGGCGACCCGGATACCGTAGTAACCCGGGGACACTTCGGACGTGCACTGATGAAAAAAGGAGTCATTTCTTCCGTTCAGGAAGCTTTTGAAAAATACATCGGAGAAGACGGTCCCTGCTATGTAGCACGGGATTACCTTGATCCGGAACAGGCAGTCCGCCTGATCTTAAAAGCCGGCGGTGTCCCTGTTTTGGCACACCCGCTGCTCTATCAGCTGCCACACGAGGAACTTACCGCTTTGATCAGCCGTTTAAAAGATGCCGGACTGAAAGGTCTTGAGGTTTTTCATTCCTCTAACCATGCCGATGACGAATCGGTCTTAAAAGCTCTTGCTGCTTATTTTTCACTGACTCCGTCCGGCGGCTCAGATTTTCACGGTTCCATCAAACCTTCCATAGAACTTGGAAAAGGAAAAGGGAACCTGAAGGTTCCCTACTCTGTGCTGCAGCATCTGCTCGCTTTAAAAGTCTGATGATCAATTTTCCTTTGTCTGCTTTTCTACTTCAACGATTGCCGCTTTCTTCATTGGAATGCGGCAATTTTTATTATTACCAAATTCCACAATAACGACATCCTCATCTACGATATCAATGACTACACCGTAAAAGCCGCTGGTCGTCAGGACACTGTCACCAAGTTCAATGGAATTCATCAGTTCATCCTGCTTTTTCTGCTGTTTCTTCTGCGGACGGATCATCATAAAGTAAATGAGCAGACCAAAGAAAATCACATAGCCTACTAAAGTTGCCAGCATTGCACCGCCGCTGCTGGCGTTGGAAGTTGCATCAGTTAAGATTACGGAAAATGTGTTCATGTAAAATCCTCCTTATTATTTGTCGCCTTCTTCAAAGCCTTTTAATTTTTGTTTTTTGTACTCTGCAAAACGCTGTTCCTCAATCGCCTCTCTGATCTCCTCCATCATCTTATTATAAAAATAAAGATTATGCGTTACCAGAAGCCTGAGCCCGAGCATCTCTTTTGCCTTTAATAAGTGCCGGATATAGGCCCTGCTGTAATTTCTGCAGGTCGGGCACTGGCAGGTTTCATCTAACGGTCTGTCATCCAGCTCATATTTTGCATTTAGCAGTGTCATCTTCCCATGGTTGGTATATGCATTGCCATGACGCCCGTTCCTTGCCGGATATACGCAGTCAAAAAAATCCACCCCGCGTTCTACTGCCTCCAGAATATTGGCCGGAGTTCCGACTCCCATCAGGTATGTCGGCTTTTCCAACGGCAGATACGGCACGGTCTGCTCAATGATATCGTACATTTCTTCATGAGATTCGCCTACTGCAAGTCCTCCTAATGCATAGCCGTCCAGATTCAGCTCGGAAATCACTTTGGCATGTTCTTTCCGGATATCTGCAAACGTACCGCCCTGATTGATACCAAACAGCATCTGCTGCTTATTAATGGTGTCTTCCAGAGAATTCAGACGATCCATCTCTGTTTTACAGCGATAGAGCCATCTGGTTGTTCTTGCAACAGAATCCTCCATATATTTTCTGGTTGCCGGATGCGGAGGGCATTCATCAAATGCCATCGCGATCGTAGATGCCAGATTCGACTGAATCTGCATGCTCTCCTCCGGTCCCATGAAAATACGCCTTCCGTCCACGTGGGACTGGAACGTAACACCTTCTTCTTTGATCTTTCTCAGTCCGGCAAGAGAAAATACCTGAAATCCGCCGGAATCGGTCAGAATCGGTCGGTCCCAGTTCATAAACTTATGCAGACCACCCAGCTGTTTTACAACTTTGTCTCCCGGACGCACATGCAGATGATACGTATTGGATAATTCCACCTGTGTGCCGATCTCTTTCAAATCCATTGTGGAAACTGCACCTTTGATCGCTGCTGCCGTGCCTACATTCATAAATACCGGTGTCTGAATGGTGCCGTGTACGGTAGTCACTTCGCCGCGCTTTGCATTTCCGTCTCTGCATATCAAACGATACATAGTCTGTTCCTTTCTTTTTTTCAGAAGCTCACGCTGCTGATCATCTTTCCTATGATAGAACAAAAAGCCTTGAAGTATATCTCAAGGCTTTTGAAAACAGGGGATGAGAGAATCGAACTCCCGCTAAAGGTTTTGGAGACCCTTGTCATACCATTTGACCAATCCCCTTTGCAACACTGCCTTGCTATCATACACCATAACAGCACTGACTGTCAAGTATTTTTTCGAAGAAAGACAGTGTATTTTCCAAAACACCTCTTTTTTTCTCATAAAAGAGCTGCTAATTCTCTGATATTTCCCACTTCGACCAGCTTTACCCGAAGCGGTTTCCCCTCTATGTTCCTCGCAGAATGCGCTTTCGGCACAATACAGGTCTCATATCCGAGTTTTTCCGCTTCGCGAATCCGCTGCATCAGCATACTGACATTCCGTATTTCACCGGTCAGTCCGATTTCACCAAAAGCAATCGTTTTGTTGTCCACAGCCTTATTTTTATAACTGGACAACAATGCAAGTACAATGGCAAGATCGATCCCGGGTTCCGAAATCCGCATACCTCCGGCAATGTTTACGTAGGCATCACATCCTGCCAGCGATATCCCGAGCCTTTTTTCCATGACAGCCATCAGGAGATTGACACGGTTATAATCCACCCCTGCCGCCGTACGGCGCGGCATATTGAAATTTGTCTGGCAGACAAGTGCCTGTACTTCTACAAGAAGCGGTCTGGTCCCTTCCATCACTGTTGTAATGACCGAACCCGGTTCTTCCTCGGGACGACCCTCCAACATATATTCCGAAGGATTGGCAACCTCCGAAAGACCACTGCCCGACATTTCAAAAATCCCGATCTCGTTTGTAGAACCGAAACGATTTTTCACGGCACGCAGTATCCGATATGCTGCTGAATTATCTCCTTCAAAATACAATACGGTATCTACCATATGCTCCAGCATTCTTGGTCCGGCTACCGTTCCTTCTTTTGTTACATGTCCTACGATGAAAATGGAAATTTCCTTATCTTTTGCCATCCGCATCAGACTCGCTGTTGCCTCACGCACCTGACTGACGCTTCCCGGGGCTGCACCCACTTCTTCCCGATACATTGTCTGAATGGAATCGATCACTACGATCTCCGGTTTTTCCGCCTCCAGCACTGTTTCTATCAGTTCCAGGTTTGTTTCTGCCAGCAAAAGCACTTCTCCGTCAAATACCCCCAGCCTGTCCGCACGCATCTTGATCTGCTGTGCTGATTCCTCACCGGAAATATAAAGGACTTTGTGCTGTCTGCTGACTTCTCTGCACATCTGAAGCAACAGCGTGGATTTTCCGATCCCCGGATCACCTCCTACTAAAACAAGCGATCCTTTGACGATGCCTCCGCCGAGCACCCGGTCAAATTCACGGATACCGATCGTTACTCTTTCTTCCCGGTCAGATGAAACTTCTTTCAGCGGCACCGGTCTGGCTGCATTTGTTGTCCGCACTCCATATTTTGCCTTTGTCGGCACAGAAGGCTCCTCTGAAAAAGAATTCCAGGCATGACAGCCGGGACACTGTCCCAGCCACTTTGCCGATTCAAATCCGCATTCTTTACAAAAAAATACTGTCTTTGCTTTTGCCATACGCTTCCTTTCGATCAGATACGTTCGATCACAACTTTCTGAGGTTCACCCGTCACAAGTTCCAGGCTGATCACCAGTTTACCGCTGAGATTGGTTAACATTGTGCCAAGTTCTTTCCCATCAACGCTGACACGATATTCCTTTTCTTCTTCTACCCCGATGGTGATCTGGGTATTTGCCATACCTTCCACGGCAAAGGATATCTTCCCGCTTTCTTCTTTAAAGTTTTCCACGCAGGTTCCCGGCACGGATTCATACAAAAAAGCCCCGTTCTTCTCAAGCTTTGTGATTCCTTCAAACGTCTTTACCTTATACAGGTCTCCCTGGTACGGCACATCCGAAAGTTTCTCCTTTTCAAGCAGCGTATAGTCTCCAAATCCTAATGTTCCCTCTGCAATACGAATCAGTTCCATAATTATCCTCCTTATTCTTCTGTGACCTTTTTGCTTCTTGTCCGCAGTACCGGTTTCCCGTCTTTTGCCATGGCGGTAACCGTGTCACCTTCTTTAATTTTCTTTAAGATCAGCTCTTCTGCGAGTGCATCTTCCAGATACATCTGTACGGCCCGCCGGATCGGTCTTGCTCCGTACTTATCATCAAATCCTTTTTCCAGGATAAAATCCACCATGGATTCCTGTACATTAAGTTTAATCCCCAGTTGCTCCTTGCAGCGGCCGGCCAGAATATCAAGCTGGATCCCTGCAATCTTTCGCAAGGTTTCTCTATCCAGCGGCCGGAATACGATCGTTTCATCAATTCGATTTAAGAACTCCGGCTTGAACGATCGTTTCAATTCTTCCATCACATTATTTTTCATCTTTTCATAGTCTTCGTTTTCATCCTTTTTATGGATAAACCCGAGCTGTTTCGGCGACTGGATCCTGGCAGCACCGGTATTTGACGTCATTATAATGATCGTATTTTTGAAATTTACTTTTCGCCCCTGGGAATCCGTGATGTGTCCGTCTTCCAATACCTGCAGCAGGATATTGAAAACATCCGGATGTGCTTTTTCCAATTCATCAAACAACAGCACCGAATATGGTTTTCTGCGTACCTGCTCAGAAAGCTGTCCGCCTTCTTCATGTCCGACGTAACCTGGCGGAGAACCGATGATTTTGGAAACGCTGTGCTTTTCCATATATTCCGACATATCGATACGGATCATTGCATTTTCATCTCCGAACATTGCTTCTGCCAATGCCTTGGAAAGTTCTGTTTTTCCGACACCTGTCGGACCAAGGAAAAGGAAAGAACCGATCGGGCGGTTTGGATCTTTCAGTCCTACCCTTGCCCTCCGGATCGCTTTTGCAATTGCCGTTACCGCTTCGTCCTGACCTACCACACGCTTCTTCATTACCTCCGGAAGCTTTTTCAGCCGTTCGCTTTCTGCTTCCTGCAAACGGGAAAGCGGGATCCCTGTCCATGCAGATACTACTTGTGCAATCTGTTCTTCATCCAATACATAGTCTGCATTTTCCCGTTTTTCTTCCTCTGCCTTCTTCATGCGTAAAAGCTTTTTCTCGATCTTTTTCTGTTCTGCGGAATGCTCTCTTGCTTCTTCCAATCTGCCTTCCGTCAAAGCAGCCTCTTTTTCTCTTTTTTCAGCTTCCAGAAGCTTTTCTAACTCTCTCTGCTTCTTTGAACCTCCATAAGAATGCAGATGCAGTCTTGCCGCTGCCTCGTCCATGGCATCAATCGCTTTATCCGGCAAAAAGCGGTCATTTACATATCTTCCGGTCAGTTTAACCGCCGCCTGAATCGCCTCTTCGGAAATCGTCACTTCATGGTGTCTTTCATAACTGTCTTTCAGTCCGCGCAGAACTTCGACCGCTTCTTCCTGTGTTGGTTCTTCAACGACTACCGGCTGGAATCTGCGTTCCAGTGCCGCATCTTTTTCAATATGTTTTCGATACTCTTCCCTCGTAGTTGCTCCGATAACCTGCAATTCTCCGCGTGCCAGTGCCGGTTTCAAAATATTAGAAGCATCCATTGCTCCTTCGGCTCCTCCGGCTCCAATGATCGTATGCAGCTCATCGATAAACAGGATAATGTTCCCTGCATGGATCACTTCATCAATAACACGTTTGATTCTCTCTTCAAATTCACCGCGATATTTGGAGCCGGCAACCATAGCAGACAGATCCAGATTCAAGATTCTCTTTCCTTTTAACAAGGAAGGAACCTCTCCGCTTGCCAGTAGTTCTGCAAGACCTTCTACTACCGCGGTTTTTCCCACACCGGGTTCCCCAATAAGACAAGGATTGTTTTTGGCGCGGCGGCATAATATCTGCATCAACCGTTCCATTTCCTTTTTTCTCCCGATGACCGGATCCAGTTTATGTTCTTCTGCACTCCATGTCAGATCACGGCTATACTGGTCTACCGTCGGTGTCATGGAATTCTTCTTTCCTTTTCCTCTGCTGTAGGCATATTCCGCCTTTGCCCCGGCAAGGTCACCCCCAAGGAGCAAAACCGTATCCGTAAAAACCTTCTGTACATTGATCTCCAACGTATTCAGAAGCCGTACTGCAAGTCCGGTTGCTTCTTTCAGCAAAGCAAGCAGCAAATGTTCCGTTCCGACCAGTCTTTCGCCATAAGCATGAGCTTCTTCTTCACTCTGCAGGAGCACTTTGCGGGCAAGCGGCGAAAATCCGTCTTTTCCGTCCGGTTCTTCCGAACCGCCCAGCACTACCAACTGTTTTGCCAGTTCCACAAGACTTTCTTCCTCTATGCCATTTTGCTCTAAAATATCCTTTGCCACGCCGTCACACTCTGTCAGCGCGATTAACAGATGTTCTGTACCGATATAGCTCTGTCCCATCTGCTCTGCAAAATGATATGCCACAGCCAGCGCCTGCCGGACACTTGGTGTATATTTTTCATTCATTGTTGCATCCTCATTTTTCTATAAAATAAGAAAAACGTCAGCGCCCCCGATCAAGGAGGCTGCTGACAAAATTTCTGTTATTCCGTCGGTCGGATCACTGTGATCACATACTCCCGGATCGTTCCGTTTTCTGCGGTAACCCTGATCTTAATATCCGTGCTGCCATACGGCAACGCATAAAATCCTGTACCGGAAACCGTTGCCTTACTGCTGACCGCTTTTGCCTCAATCTGGATCATCGGATCTTCTTCCTCTACAACCAGATAATAGTTCCAGTCTGCCTTCAGATTAAAGGTCGGTGTCAGCGTAAGTTTCTTTCCGTTGATGTCATAGATCTCGAGTGTCTTCAGCCAGTTATTCGGATTGTATTCCTTTTGCGGTGCAGACACCGGAGAATCCGGCATATTCAAATACACAGGGATCGAGAATACGATCGGAAGATCCGCCATATCCGCATTTGCATAAGCCGCTGCCGTCTTCAGGGATTCTGAATACGGAGCTTCTATATTTGCCATATACTGATGATAATATGTCGAATTTCCCGTGACATTGAATTTCTGCAGATAGATGGTATCCTGTCCGCGGTTAATATAATTTACACCAAGGATATATCCGCCACCCACAATGGATTTATACGGGTCCGTCCAAGGGATCAAAGAGGCATCATTTAATGCGTCGTTGTTGCTTGCGCCATTCTTTGCATACTTTAATCCGTTAGCAATATTCCCTCCGGCAACCGTGGAATGGTATGCTCCAATATTATAAAAGTTATACAGCCCTTCCAGTCCGGAAACCGTACCGGTAACACTGTTACTTACTTTTGTGGAACTGATGACCACTTCCTGTTTTACTCTGGATGCCAGATGGTACGGGCTGACTCCTGAATATTTTGCTGCTTCTATAAAAGCTTCGGCATACGTAATGCTCTCCTTATTGCCGTATTCATTTTCATATACAAAAGAAGACTGATAAAACGGGGTCCCCTTTAATATATTTTCAACGCCGGACACATTCTGGTACTGTGATTCATACTTCAGCACTTCAAACATAAAAATATTGCTCTCGTTCAAAAAGTTTCTGGGATCCATATAATATTCAACAGCCGCCTCAGATGCCGTTACCCATGTAGAGCCATCATACAATACAAATGTATCCGTTGACCAGTCATACGCTCCGCTTTCCGTGGACTTCCATTCCACACTTTTTGTATTCGGAATCAGATTTTTCCCAACAATACTTTCCTGCTCAATGACCGTATTCCAGTCAAGCCCTGTATGATATGCCTGAAAAATCCAGTTTGGATACTTCACATGCAATTCACGCAGATACTCCTTATAGCTTTCCGGGAAGCCCTGCTGTGTCAGATAAGCTTCAAAGGATGCCATACTGCCATAGGTGCTCCCCTGAGACGAATTTGCTGTCTCTTCATCAATTTCCGTGATCCACATTGCCTTTGTATATCCGTAATACATAATCCCGTTATACCGGAATCCTATATGCCAATATACCTGTTTGTCCGATGCACGGTACTTGTGGTATAAATAAAGCGGCGTGGTCTGCGGAATTGCGATCAACGTACCGCTGTAATCCGACAACAGTCCGTATGACACTCCTGGTCCTGCATAAACAAGCATAAGTCCTGTACTTTCAGAATACTGCCCATATCCGGTCAGTGTACCCGGTGTATATTTCGGATAATTTTCACCATTTACATCAATGGTCTCTGTTGTTGCCAGACCGGTCGGTGCCGGAGTCGGGGTTGCCGTTGGTTTCGGTGTTGCCGTCGGTGTTGGCGTTGCCGTCGGTGTTGGCGTTGCCGTCGGTGTCAGGGTGGCCGTTGGCGTCGGCGTTCCGGTCAGTTCCGGGGTCGCAGTCGGTGTCGGCGTCGGCGTTCCGGTCAGTTCCGGGATCGCAGTCGGTGTCGGTGTCGGCGTTCCGGCCAGTTCCGGGGTCGGGGTCGGCGTTCCGGTCGGTTCCGGGGTCGCAGTCGGTGTCGGCGTTGCCGTCGGCTGCACTTCTGATGCATCTGCAAGACGCACATACGCTGCTTTTACATATCCTGTATATTCACTTCCGCTTTTTTCAATGCAGATCTTGAACCACTTTACTTTGTTTACCGTTGTTTCTTCTAAAACAGCTACCGTATCGCCGTCATGCAGTGTTAAAATAGCACTTTCTTTTGTTTTTACGTAACTCGCACTATCCGATGCCTCTTCTCTCAGCCGCAGACGTTCTGCTGTTTCCGTTACACCGTATACCGGTTCCGTAAACAGAAGGCTGACATATGCTGATGACATATATCCATAGATCACCACACCTTCTGTCTTCATTGCCACGCGGTACCATACGGTACCATCCGTTATTTTTTCATTGATGACCAGGATCTGCGTGTTCTTTACTACCTGTGCGATCTTATCGGAAGATGTATCCGGATTTTCCCTCAGGTTCAGCTTACTTGCCGTCGTTTTTGCCGGATAATAATACTTTGCATTATTCTGTATCACATCTGCCTTTGTGATCGGCTCTCCTTCCAGCGAAGGATCCGGTGTAGGCGTTGGTGTCGCTTCCTGCGTTGGTATTGGTGTAGGCGTTGGTGTCACTTCCTGCGTCGGGGTCGGCGTTGCAGTCGGTGTAGGTGTTGCAGTCGGTGTAGGTGTTGCCTCTGCCTTTGCCACTGCCACATAGCTGCTGTGAACATATCCTGTCCGCTTTATCCCGTTCTGTGAAAACGAGATCTGATACCAATACTCTCCAGAAGCTGCTTTTTTTGCCGACAGTACAGACACCTGCGTTCCGCGCGTAACGGAAGTCAGCGCATCTGCCGTAGTCCCGGCATCTTTTCTGACATTCAGGGAGCTTGCCGTAACCGTTCCGGTCCTCGGAAAACTGCCTGCCACAACATTTTCCACGCTGTCCGGCACCGGAGACGGAGTCGGAGTCGGCGTTGCAGTCGGTGTAGGCGTTGCCGTCGGCATGGCTACCTGAATATATTTACTACTGACATAACCCGTCTTTGTTACTCCGTTCATGGCAAACGAAATCTGATACCAGTATTCTCCGCTCTCATTGAGCGTCACTCCCTGCAGGGTAACCATTGTCCCTCTTGGGAGTCCGGCAATTTTTTCCGAGGAAGCTCCTGCCGCTGCACGTACATTCAATGAGCTGGCGGCTACGGCTCCCGCACGCGGGAATCCGCTCATAAGTACTTCAGATGAAGTTCCGGATGACGGTAACGGAGTAGGGGTTGCCGTTGGTTTCGGCGTCGGAGTATTGCTCGGTGCCGCGGTAGGAACCGCTCCTCCTGCTACTACATAAGCAGCACTGACATATCCCGTTACTTTCTTTCCTTTAAAGCTTGCCGTTACATAATACCACCCATTCGAGCCGTGTGAAATATAAACGCTGTCTCCTCTGGATAAATAAACATTTTCTCCGTCGGATGTCACTTTTGCATATTCCGTGGACGGACCCGTTCTCATATAGAGTGTACTTGCCGTGATCGTACCGCTCACTGCAGCTTTTGCCTGCTCCCCATAATCTTGCATGATCAATAAAAACAGGAACAGCATCACTGCAGCCGCTGTCACATATTTTTTCCTTCTGTTTCTTTCTTTCTTCATCTTTCCTCTATTCTACCGCTGTAAGCTGCGATTTCTTCTGATGTTTCTCCGGTCAGCACTGCTGACTTTTTACTATTTTATCACATGGTACGATAATAGAAAAGAGTTATGGCAGATATATGGCAGTTTTTTGTGGAATTTTTTTGAAACTTGCCTTAAAAAAGTGCTGTAAACACATTTTTTTACAGCACTTTCCATCACTTTCTCCACTATTCTTCCCGGATCATATCCGCAGAACCTCCCGATTCTTCCGGAATGCATTCTAACTTACTTACACTGACTTCGTAGGCAACTCTCCGTTCAAACTCAGTCTCACTTAACTTTTTCTGATATTCCCGGCTCTGTATCCTACCCCACATCTGGATATGTTCCCCTACCTGAAAATTCTCGGCGTATCTTGCATTTCTTCCCCAACAGATGCATGGAATATAATCCGATTTCCCGTAAGGACGGTTTACTGCCAAAAGGACATCTGCGATCTCACGTCCCAGTGGCGTTCTTCTGTAAATCGGCAGCTTGCACACATAACCATCCAGAAAAATATAATTCGGTCTCACATCATCTGCCGGTTCTTCCGTGATCTCAATTTCCCTTGCAAACACGGAAAGCACCAATCTGTTTTTTGTTTCCTCATGACGATTATAAGAACGGAACTGTCCTGTCACTACCGCATACATTCCGGTATAATCCTGTCTGACATCGATCAGTCGCTCTGATACCATGATCGGGATCACATCATGTGACTCACTCAGGCGTCCTACCGAAATTTCCATCAGATAGAATCCTTCTCCAAATACATCATGACTGAAGGAGAAATTATCCATGATCTCTCCCGCTATCGTCACCTGGTTATTATCAAATACCTTATCTGTCATATCGTAACTACTCCCTTCGTTTTCTCCGGTATTTCTTTTGCTTTTACATTCTACAATATTTTCCAATTATTTAGAAGTATTTTTTGAATTTTTTTCCTTTTTTTCAAGCCAAAGTTGTTTCTTTTTCTACATTTTTTTTTACAATGTCCGAAAAGCCCTTGAAAATAGGAAAAAATGTGCTATTATTGATGAGTTAAACATTGTTTCACTTTAGAAAGGCGGAAAAACATTATGAAAACAAAACGCGAAGACATTCGTAATATCGCGATCATCGCCCATGTTGACCACGGCAAAACAACGCTTGTGGATGAACTGTTAAAACAGAGCGGCACATTTCGTCAGAATCAGGAAGTGGCAGAACGCGTTATGGACTCCAACGATATCGAACGGGAACGCGGCATTACCATTCTTGCAAAAAATACCGCCGTACATTATAACGGCACAAAGATCAATATCATCGATACCCCGGGACACGCAGACTTTGGAGGAGAAGTAGAGCGTGTGCTGAAAATGGTAAACGGTGTTATCCTTGTTGTAGATGCGTTTGAAGGTGCTATGCCACAGACGAAATTCGTATTAAAAAAAGCATTGGAACTGAATCTGCCGGTCATCGTCTGTATCAATAAGATCGACCGCCCGGAAGCACGCCCTGCCGAAGTCATTGACGAGGTTCTTGAATTATTCATCGATCTGGATGCTTCCGATGAACAATTAGACTGTCCTTTCGTTTTTGCTTCCGCAAAAACCGGTGTTGCCATTTTAGAGCTCTCTGATACGCCTAAGAACATGGAACCATTATTTGAAACGATCCTGGATTACATTCCTGCACCGGAAGGCGACCCGGATGCCGGTACCCAGGTACTGGTCAGTACGATCGATTATAATGAGTATGTTGGCCGTATCGGTGTCGGTAAAGTGGATAACGGTACCATCCGCACCAACCAGGAAGTTGTCCTGGTCAATGCCCATGAGCCGGAAAAGCGCCGCAGGGTAAAAGTAAGCAAACTGTATGAATTTGAGGGTCTCAAAAAGGTAGAAGTAGAAGAAGCCGGCATCGGCTCTATCGTAGCTATCTCCGGAATTTCCGATATCCACATCGGTGATACCTTATGTGCTCCGGATCATCCGGAACCGATCCCGTTCCAGAAGATCTCCGAGCCGACTATTGCCATGCACTTTGTGGTCAATGATTCTCCTTTGGCCGGAAAAGAAGGGAAGTTTGTAACATCCAGACATTTAAGAGAACGTCTCTTCCGCGAACTGAACACCGATGTCAGTCTCCGAGTAGAAGAAACCGAGACAACCGAAAGCTTTAAGGTGTCCGGCCGCGGTGAACTTCATTTATCCGTATTGATCGAAAACATGCGCCGTGAAGGTTATGAATTTGCCGTAAGCAAAGCCGAGGTATTATATAAAACAGATGAAAACGGCAAAAAGTTAGAACCTATGGAACGTGCTTATATTGATGTTCCGGAAGAATTTTCCGGCACCGTCATTGAAAAACTCAGCAGCCGCAAGGGCGAACTGATCAGCATGTCCGGCATGAGCGGCGGTTACACACGTCTTGAGTTTTCCATTCCTGCAAGAGGTCTGATCGGTTATCGCGGCGAGTTCATGACCGATACCAAAGGAAACGGCATCTTAAATACCATTTTTGACGGATACGGCCCGTACAAGGGTGACATTGCCTACCGCAAACAGGGCAGCCTGATCGCTTTTGAAAGCGGGGAAGCGATCACCTATGGTCTGTACAATGCCCAGGAACGCGGTACCTTATTTATCGGGCCGGGAGAAAAGGTATATTCCGGTATGGTAGTCGGTCAAAACGGCAAAGCCGAAGATGTTGAGATCAATGTCTGCAAGAAAAAGCAGCTGACCAATACGCGTTCCTCCAGTGCAGACGAAGCACTCCGCCTGACCCCGCCTCGCATTCTGAGTCTGGAACAGGCACTGGATTTCATTGAAACGGATGAACTCCTTGAAGTAACTCCAAAGAGCCTGCGTATCCGCAAAAAAATCCTGGATCCGCTTCTCAGAAAGAGAGCAAACAGAAACTGATCTTACGCCTCTGCCTGGAGTGTATCATAATCTTTTCGTTTCGGCAACCATGCCGTACTCTCTCCGGAGTTTTATGAAAATATAAGAAAAAGCCTTTAAATATGCGGGTTTCCGCAAATTTAAGGGCTTTCTTTTTTATGCATCAGTTACAAACTTTCTAATAAAACTTTGTTCAATCTGCCAATAACTTTTTTTACTTTTTATGAATTATACGAACCGCGCCCGGGTAAATTTCCAGTTCCACTTTTTCATGGATACCGCCGTCTTCTCCATCCAGCGTCCACTCCATGGATTCCGTTTCCATCTGCATCTTGTGGAACTGACCATAATACATATACCGTTCATCAATCTTTTCGTTCATCAAAAGCGTGATGACTGTCTGCAGCTCGATCAGATTTTTCGGATGCTTAATAAAAAGATACTCCATCCTGCCGTCATCCAGCTGTACCTGCTTTCGGTTAAAGTTCTTGATCCCGGCAATCGAAAATGTATTGGTGATCATCCCAACCAGAACATCACTTTCCTGCCATATGCCATCCACGCAGAACCTGATATGTTTTGAAGACACATCTGCCAGCTGCTTGATTCCCTCCAACAAATAGGCAAAGTATCCCAATGTATTTTTCTTTTCCTGTGGGGTATGAAATGCAACACCGGTAAAAATTCCAAATGCCGCTACATAATTAAAATATTCCCCATTCATGCAGCCAATGTCGATCCGGCTCATTTCACCTTCTTCAATACATTTTATCGCTGTCTGGTGCGTGATCCCGAGATTTTTTGCATAATCATTGGTGGAACCCATCGGTATATAACCAACCGGCACATCCCATCCGCTTATCATCAGTCCGTTGATCACTTCATGCAACGTTCCATCGCCGCCGCAGCAGATCACACGGTCAAATCCTGCCTCTTTTCTTTTTATGATACAATCCCTGGCGTCATTTTTTCCCTGGGTCTGATAAACGGTAAGTTCCTGTCCGTCTCTGGTCAAAGCTCCTACGATCCGTCCCAGCCGCTCATTTCTTCCTTCTTTTCTTCCTGATACCGGATTATAAATCAATAAATTCTGCATTCCACTTCATCTCGATTTCTTCTTTTTTTCCGTAACCGCTACTCTTCTCTCTTTTTTCCCCAGAAGAACACAGCTACCGTGCCGGGACCGCTGTGACTGCCAATGGTCGTTCCGATGTTATAAATCTCCACTTTTCCCTTCAAATTCGGGAAACGCTCTTCTATCCGGTCTGCCACTTCTCTTGCGTCCTCATAGCAGGCAGAATGACACATATAACACTTATCGGCATATTCCGTGCCGTTGTCTGCATCCTGTTCCATCTGCTTTTCCAACAATTCCATAGCCTTTTTCTTTGTCCTGATCTTCTGTCTTGGAACAAGCTGTCCGTCCTTATTTACATCCAATACCGGACAGATATTGAGCACTGTTCCGAAAAAACCGGCCGTTTTGGACACTCTTCCGCCCTTGATATAAAATGTCAGATCGGATGAGAAGAACCGATGATGCACCTTCAGCTTATTTTCTTCTGCCCAGTCCCTCAGTTCTTCTATTGTTCTTCCTTCCTCACGCAGGTCTGCCAATTTGTCCATCAGCAGCCCGTATCCCGACGAGATCGTCAAAGAATCCACAACATAAAGCTTGCGTTCCGGATACCGTTCCAACAAAGTATTTCCTGCGATCCTCGCCGAATTGACAGAACCGGTGATCCCTGAAGACATACTGATATGCAGGATGTCTTTCCCTTCCTTCAGAAACGGCTCAAAATAAGCTTCATATTCTGCTGCATTGATCTGAGATGTCTTTGTCTGTGCACCGTTTGCCATGGCACGATAAAATTCTTCACTCGACATGCTCTGTCCAAGATCATCCGGATAGACAACCCCATCCAGTTCATACGTATAACAAATATACTTTATGTTTCTTTCTTCAAAATGCTCCTTGGTTAAATCTGCTGTAGAACAACAGCTAAGTACAAAATCATTCATCTTCGATACCTCCATACGCTCAGTCCAAAAACCGCATGATGTAGTTTTCATTACCACATTATAAAACATTCCGTCCTTTTTGTAAAGGTATCCGAAAAAAACTTTGCATTTTCCCTTATATTTTTTTATTTGGCATTACTTGCCGCAATTTTTACTTTGCTCCACAGATTCCCGATTATTTTTTTCGTCACGGCATTGAATTCAAATACTTCATCCATGACATATTCCGTTCGCGGAAGATATGCATTGATCCCTTCATAAGCTCCGCCTTCCCCGGACAGATCAAGCATTACCTTGTCGTTTGGCGATGTATATCCAACGTACGCTGAATTTCCGTATGCCACTTCATACGAACTGATATAGTTAATAAATTCATGTGCCAGCTCCACATGCTCCGCATTTTTCGGAATGACCATGGAATCGTACCAAAGGTTCGTTCCTTCCTTCGGCTGATAAAATCCCATATCCTCATTTTCGCTCATAATGTAGGCTGCATCACCGGAGTAGCAAAGCCCCAGTGCTTTTCTTCCCTGTGCCATGTTGTCAATGATCTCATCCGTTACGATCTCCGGATCCATTGTTGTCACACACTGCACCAGCCACTGATATGCTTCATTCAGTTCCTCTTCATCCTCTGTATTCATCGAATATCCAAGTGCCTTAAGTGCCATCATAAAAGAGTCTCTTTCCGAATCATATAAATAGATATCTCCCTTATACTTTGTATTCAGAAAAATGCTGAATCCCTGCTCCTCCAGATCTTTTTCCGATACTATCGTCTTGTCATAGACGATCCCTACCGTTCCCCAAAAATAGGAAACAGAATATTCATTTTCTACATCGTACGGCGGACTCAGCACTTCTGTATTCAGTTCATCAAAACAGGTCAGACGCGACTTATCCAGTTTTTGCAGATATCCTTCCTCGATCAAGCGCTGCACCATATAGTCACTTGGAATGACGATGTCATACGGCTCACCGTTGCTGACTTTGATGTACATTGCTTCATTGGAATCAAAATATTCCGGAATTACCGTAGCCCCGGTCAGCTTTTCAAATCCCGGGATCACGTCATCTCCCATATATTCTCCCGGAAGATAGATATAAAGAGTCTCTCCGGCATACGGAAGTGTGCTGTCACTCCGGTTCATTCCGAACACCATAATAAGAATCACTGCTGTCGCCGCAATACCGACGGCAGGAACCACGATCTTCCTCTTTTTTATTTCTGTCTTCTTCGGACGATCTGCCAGGATCATCGGGACTACGTTCACAAGTACAAGCCCAATGGTAATGATCACAACGACCAAAGTGGACACAGCATTAATACTCGGATTTACACGCTTGCTCATAGTATATACCATGATGCTCAGGTTCTTTACCCCGCCTCCTGTCACAAAATACGAAATGATAAAATCATCAATCGACATCGTAAATGCAATCAGCGCTCCTGAAATGATCCCAGGTGTGATCTGCGGCACGATCACTCTCGTCAGTGCAGTCCACGGTCTTGCACCAAGGTCCATGGCTGCATCTGCCAGGTTCGGATCAAGAGAACGTACCTTCGGCATGACCGAAAGCATGACATATGGGATGCAGAAAGCAATATGCGCCAGCAGCATGGTCACGTATCCACGCTCTACTTTAAAAGTGATGAATAACAGCATAAAACCGATCGCCGTTACGATCTCCGGATTCATGATCGGAAAATTATTGATCTGCTGAACAAGATCCCGTACCACTTTCTTCGACTTGCTCAGTCCAATGGCAGCAATGGTTCCCGCAACCGTTGATATCAATGTTGCAAGGATTGCCACAGAAAAAGTCGTATACAACGCACTCATCATATCCCGCGATTCTAACATATGCCGGTACCATTTCAAGGAGAAGCCGGTAAAATGTGTAAGCGACTTTCCTTCGTTGAAGGAAAACACGATCATATATAAGATCGGCAGATAGAAAAATACGATAGATAACCCCATCAGGATCTTCCCTACAGGACGCTTCCCTTTTTTCATGGTCAGTTTTCCTCCTTTCCGCCCTGATTCTTTCGTTCCAGCTTTCCTACCAGCATCATAAGCAGCATCATTACCGCTGCCATGATCATGGAGATCGCACTTCCGAAGTTCCATTCGCCTACGGTAATAAACTGATTTTCAATCAGATTTCCTATCAGGAAATACTGTCCGCCGCCAAGGAGCTTTGGAATAAAGAAAGAACTGATCGCCGGAAGAAATACAAGCGTAATCCCGTTGATAACCCCCGGAAGGGAAAGCGGAAGCGTTACCTTTAAAAATGTCTGCACCGGATTTGCTCCAAGATCTGCACTTGCATTCAAAAGTGACTGATCCATTTTGCAAAGTGAGGTGTTGATCTGCAGGATCATGAACGGCAGGAAATTATACACCATACCGATCAGTACTGCAGCTTCGGTATACAAAATCTCCACCTCATGAATGCCAAACAGTCCGAGTATCTGTGAAAACAGTCCTCCATCGCTTAAAAGACCTATCCACGCATAGGTGCGCACCAGCATATTGATCCAGGTAGGCACCGTAATGATCAGCACAAGTATATTCTGCATCCTCTCGCTGCTGCGTGCAATAAAATAGGCAATCGGATATCCGAGCAGCAGGCAGATTGCTGTTGTTTTTACCGCAATTCCAAAGGAGCGCCAGAGAATCAGCAAAAAGTCCGGGTCGGAAAAGAACTTGACATAATGCTCTAACGTAAAGGAAAACGAGATGATACTGTTGCCATGCTCTGTAAACGAATACAATGTGATCAGAAGCATCGGCATCACGATCATCAGCGCAGCCCAGATAAGATATGGAATTGCAAGCTGTGATAACTTTTTCATTTAAAATACCATCCTTGACATAACATGAATATCTTCCGGGAAGAATGTCAGACCGACCTCCTGA
>CAZWCZ010000008.1:0-54650 GCA_964632165.1 uncultured Lachnospiraceae bacterium
TGCGGGTTTGAGGAAAAACAGCATGGAAAAGTTTTGTGCATGTTTCACAAAAAAGACGGGAAAAGTTCTACATAAAATAAGTTGAAAAAAGTGCATTTTAGCTGCAATATAAGAAAAATAGTGGTATAATTAGATTGCGGTCATGATGGTGACATAAATCCGATATTTTTGCTGTTTTTATAATGGGTCGCCGAGAGAGAGGTTCAAAATGAAAGATAAAAGTCAAAAAAACTATAAAAGAGTTATTTCTTTAACGATAGCTGTTTTTGCAGTTCTGATAAGTGTTCCGGCTCTAGCAGAAGCGAATTCTGCACAGAGGAAATGGGAAGGAACCGATGTGGCAGGAACCGTGATAAAAGACGGGGAAAGCCCGATTATTGTGGAAAAAGAGGTATTAACCTTTGACATTCCGGAATTTCCGAAGCAGTACTATCCGGATGAGGAAGAATATCTTGCCTATGATGCAAAAGTGACAGCAGAATATACATTTTATAATCCTTCGGAGTATCAAGTCACAGCCAGTCTGTTTTTTCCGTTCGGGAATGAACCGGAGTATGCAAACGGTGCAGATGATATAGAAAAATATGATATTTTGGTGCAGGGTAAGCCAATAGAAAAAAAGATAAGATATTTGTTTGCATCTGTGACACAATCTTTTGATCTGGAGCAGAGCCTTGCAAAATTGCAGGACGGACATATGGAAGATGATTTTTATGCACCGGATATGACCGTAACAGAGTATCGTTATACAGTAAGCGGTGTGGACAGTGCAACATATAAGGCGGCAAATGCAGCATTTGATATTGGAGATGAAACGGAACGAAAGATTTATTTTGTAGAGCAAAGCGGATTTCATATGCAGGATGACGGAATAAAACGCATTAGCGCCTGGACAAAAAATGCGGATGAATATACAGTGTATGTGATCGGTAAACCGTTGCAGGAGTCATTGCCTTGGAAATTTTACAAAAACGGTGGGGCAGAGGACACAGAAGAGATCGACGGAACAATGACATTAAAAGAAAGCCGGACGATGACTTTATATGAATTTGCCATGGCAAACTATGATGCGTCAGGGGAAATAGGAGAAGTCGATTGGTATAATGCAGTGATTGCAGAAATGAAAGAAACGGAAATTAACGAAAACAGCGGCATTCTTTGTCTGGATTGCTATGCGCGGAATTACGAAGGGGCATTGCTGCGTTGGTATGAGTATGAGATTACGATAGAACCGGAAGAACGGATAGTAAATACGGTTACCGCACCGCTTTATCCAAACATTGATGCAACCTATGATCCGGAAGTATATTATTATACCTATCTTTTGTCTCCGGCAAAAACATGGAAGGCATTTTGGGAGTTGGAGGTAGTCATCAGGACTCCGTATTATGTAACGGTCAGCAGCATAGATGGACTTACAGCGGTGTCAGATGGGTATCGTATGTTTCTTGACGGACTGCCGGAGGGTGAATTCAGGTTTGCCATGTCAACATCTGCAGAACCGAAAAAGGCAGGTGCGTATGCCGGGTATGGATTTGGAAATCGTGTGGTACGAGGAGTGATTTTTGCTGTCGGGATCGGATTGTCCGCAGCAGGACTTTGTGTAAATTTGAGAAAGAAGAAAAGAAAAGAGATTGATTGATTTTTAACAATATGATATACTGACTTTGTTGGTCGATTCGGAAAGGAAACTTGACGGAAAGACATAAACTTTAGGAATCGTTCTGACGGGAACCGGGAATGGGACAAGAAAGGCGATGGATACATACGAATGCGACATTTTTAACGCAGGTGTGCCATCGGCATATCTGCGTTTTTTACAATTTTGAAAAGGAGGAAGAGAATGGAAACAAGAATTGCATTGTTAGGTATCGTCTTAGAGGATATGAACCAGACAGAAAAGTTAAATGCACTTTTACATGAATGCAGTGCGTATATCGTTGGAAGAATGGGAATTCCGTATCGCGAAAAGGGAGTGAACATCATCAGCGTCGTTTTAGATGCACCAAATGATGTGGTAAGCACGCTTTCCGGAAAGATAGGGATGCTTCCGGGAATATCGGTAAAGACATTGTATTCTAAAAAATAGTTGTATTACGAGAAAATAAGTAAGAGCAGGGAGGAATTTCAAAATGAAGAAAAAAATGTTTGCGTTGCTTATGGTTGCGATTATGGTATTTAGCATAGCAGCATGCGGGGGAAAAGACGAATTTGAACCGGCAGATATCGATATTGCCGTTATGACAGGTCCTACGGCAATCGGATTGACAAAAGTGATGACGGATGCAGAGGCAAAGACAGCAGCCAATAATTACAATTTCAGTGTATACGGGACAGCAGATGAGATATCTACCCGTCTGATCAAGGGAGAACTGGATGTAGCCTGCGTTCCTTGTAATCTGGCAGCGGTTCTTTACAATAAAACAGAAGGTGAGATCGTTATGGCAGCGATCAATACACTTGGTGTTCTTTATATTGTAGAAACTGGAAATGCAGTGAATACGGTAGAAGATTTACGAGGAAAGACGATCTATTCGACGGGACAGGGGACTACACCGGAATTTACGCTTCGTCATCTGTTAACTTCGGTAGGGATCGATCCGGATAAGGATGTAACGATCGAGTATAAGAGTGAAGCGGCAGAAGTGGCAGCGGCACTGGCAGAAGCGACGGATGCAGTGGCAATGCTTCCACAGCCTTATGTAACAGCAGCAATGAATCAGAACGCATCGCTTCGGATTGCACTCAGTGTAACGGAGGAATGGGAAAAAGTAAGCGAGAACAGCACGGTAGTGACCGGCGTTCTTGTTGCGAGAAAATCTTTTATTGAAGAAAACGAAGAGGCATTTGAAAAGTTTTTGGAAGAATATAAGGTGTCTGCTGCATATGCGACGGAGCATATAGAGGAAACAGCAGAACAGCTGGAGCATTTTGATATCTTTAAAGCGGCAATTGCGAAAAAGGCAATTCCTTATTGCAATGTAACTTTTATTGACGGGGGAGAGATGAAGACACTGGCATCTGCTTATCTGAATGTACTGTTTGAACAGAAAGCAGAAGCAGTCGGCGGGAAAATGCCGGGAGATGATTTTTACTATTCTTCTGAAAAATAAAACGGCGAAACAGTGAGAAAGATCACTCCGATGAGATGATTTTTCTCACCGGATATTTATGATGTCCCGGAATGAGGATTGATATGAGCAGAAAGAAAAAAAATGGTGAAAGAATTCTGGCGGGAATCCTGTGGATCGCTGTCTGGCAGGCAGCAGCGGTCTGGATAGATAATGCAATCTTCCTTCCTTCTCCGGTAAAAACGGTGCAAAGCCTGCAAAAACTTTTCGCATCGGCAGAATTTTATCAGAGCATCGGAGTTTCCCTTGGCAATATCGCCAGGGGCTTTCTCCTTGGCGTTTTTACCGGAAGTGCATTGGCGGCATTGGCAGCATCCTTTGGATTTTTGGAGACGTTCTTTTCAATACCGATTCGGATCATTAAGGCGACTCCGGTAGCTTCGTTTACTATTCTTGCGTTGTTTTGGATGGATTCCGAGGATTTATCCGTACTGATATCGTTCTTTATGGTAATGCCGGTGATCTATGCAAATGTATTTGCCGGAATCAGGGAAACAGACAAAGAACTTCTTGAAATGGCAGAGGTATTTGAATTTCATTTGTGGAACAAGATCAGGTATCTTTATCTCCCCTCGGCAATACCGTATCTGTTTTCAGCGTCATCCGTAGCAATTGGACTTGCTTGGAAATCGGGTGTTGCGGCCGAGGTTATCGGTCTGGCGAAAAATTCAATCGGAAACCATTTGTATCAGGCAAAGATTTACATGGAGATGCCGGAATTGTTCGCGTGGACAATGGTAACAGTCGTGATCAGCATTTTGTCGGAAAAACTGATCCTTCTGATGATCCGCGGCATGGAAAAACTGATGCTTGGAAAGGCAGAAGAAACGGTATCTTATGAAAAGACAGTGAAAATTATGGAAGAGAACGATCCGGATCCGGTGTGTGGAGAGAGTAAGGCGCCTGTTAGTGATGAAGAAACAGCAGCACTTCAGGTAAAGGATATTTCAAAAGCATATGGAGAAAAACAGGTACTGAGTCATGTCTCGATGGTATTGTCTCCGAAAACTCCGATTGCGGTTATGGGAAGTTCAGGAATCGGGAAGACAACATTGCTAAAGATCATACTTGGAATCGAGCAGCCGGATAGCGGAAAAGTGATTTGGGAAAATGGCAGGAATCGTGTGGCGGCAGTATTTCAGGAGAACAGACTGATAGAAAATGTCAGTGTGGAAAAAAATCTGCAAATGGTCTGCGGGCAGCGTGAAAACAGAAAAAAGACAGATGATCTTTTAAAGGCATTGGGACTGTATGAGTGCCGGAAACAAAAAGTTTCCTGCCTGTCAGGAGGGATGAAACGAAGAACCGCCATCGGAAGGGCATTGGCTTATGATGCTTCGGTGCTTTTGATGGACGAACCGTTCCAGGGATTGGATGAGGAAACAAAACGTCAGGTAATGCAGCTGGTAAAAGAACGTATGTATGAGAAAAGCGTATTGCTGATCACGCATGATCCATTTGAGGGAGAATTTTTACATTGTAAATTGGTTCAGTTATGATTGCGTAAAAAAAGAAAATAAGATATACTATAAGAAACGGAATCCGGGAGTTCCCGGATTCCTAAGTTTGTTTAAGAAGGAGAATTCATATGAAAAAAGGAACAGTATTTGCACTTCTTGGCGCGGCAGTTTTTTGCGTGGCATCATGCGGTGGGGAAATACAGGACAAAGGAGCTCCGGCAGAAACTCTGACACCAACGCAGACGGCAGAATCGCCATCGGTTCCAACAGCAGAGCCGGAAACAGAAGTGACACCGGAGCCTGCAAAAGAAGCAGTGCCGACTCCGGCAACATCGTCAGAAGAAGCGGATGATATCATACGGGTAGGAAATTATAAAGGTCTGATCCTTACCAATGTTTCAGAAGAGACGGTAGATGAAGAGATCCGGCTCTGGTTGGAAGGATATGCAGATTATGTTGTGGTAGACCGCCCGGCAGAATATGGTGATTATGTAAATATTAATTATGTCGGAACGATAGACGGGGCAGTATTTGAAGGCGGAACTAACGGTACGGAAGAAGGTTCTGATCTGCAGCTTGGCACCGGAGAATTTATTGAAGGATTTGAAGAAGGGCTCATCGGAGCATGTGCAGGTGAGACGAGAGTACTTACCCTTACATTTCCGGATTCTTATGAAAGAAATCCGGAACTTGCAGGAAAGGAAGCAGAGTTTACGGTAACGGTCAATGAAGTATTTGTTGCGGTTCTGCCGGAGTTTGATGATGCTTTTGTTGCAGCCAATGTTTCTGAAGATACTACGGCAGCAGAATTCCGTCAGACGGTATATGATCTGCTGAATGAAGAAAATCTGGCAGCACAGGCTGCAGATCAGCTCTTTGCTTCTTCGGAATTTATCCGCTATCCGGAGACAGAGATCAAAGAAAAGGCTGGAGAACAGGTAGAAGCATATATGTCGGTGGCAGGATATTATGCGGCATATTACGGAACGGATGCAGAAGGGATGCTGCCTATTCTTGGGTTTGATGATAAAAAGGCACTGGAAGAATATGCATATGCTTATGCAGAATATCTGTTGAAATCCAATCTTGTGATGAGCAGTATAGCAAAGAAAGAACAGCTTGAGGTAACTTCGGAAGAATACGAGGAGCGTGCTCTTTTGTATGCGCAGGAATACGGATATACAGATATTGCAGATTTTGAGGCAGACTTTGGAAAAGAAGAAATCGAAGAAGCAATTTTATATGATATTGTGATCGAATTTGTGATTCGGAACGCGGTTATCATGGAGAAAAACTAGAGTATCGTCATTATGATGTTGAAATTTTAAAAAAAGTACTTACAATTCTGAAAGTTTCGTGTTAAAATAGATATTGTATAGAAAGCGAATGCTTCTTATACGAGATGGAGGAAAAGCGAATGTATCAGATAGGAGAACTTGTACAATACGGAAACAGTGGTGTATGCAGGATTGAAGAATTTGTGCAGGACGTACCTGGTTTACCAAAGGACACCAAATGTTATCTCTTGATCCCGGTAAGCGGAAGAGATTGCAGGATTTATTCCCCGGTCGACAGCGGAAAAGTAAAAATGCGTCGGATTCTGTCAAGTGAAGAAGTAGAGAAACTGATGGGAGATGCTCCACAGATAGAATGTCTTACCATTGCAAATGAAAAGCAGTGCGAAGCTCTTTATAAAGAGGAATTGTATTCTATTGACTGTCATCGTTGGGTAGGATTGCTCAAAACCTTATGTGCCAGAAAAAACGCAAGGATTGCCGCAGGTAAAAAAGTGACGGCAACAGACGAACGCTATTTAAAGAACGTAGAAGAACGTTTAAAAGAGGAATTTTCCGTTGTGATCGGAGCCGAGGCGGCAGAGAGTGAATTGGAAAAAATTTTGAAAATGAAAGAATAATGTAAAAATCGGCAAAGGCACTGCGCCTTCGCCGATTTTTTATTCATCAAAAAGCACTGTCACGTAAAATCCTCTGGAATTTTCAATGATATCGGTGACGGTCCCCTTTCTTGCAAAGAGGCGGTTTCCGAGAGGAAAATTGCCGGACATGGCAACTGCAGGTTCTATGACATAGTAAAATACGGAGTTTGGCAGCGTACCTTCTCTGATATCAACAATCTGCCCTATGGTTACAAGCCCGGGACGTTCCATTTTAAATTCCATACTTCGTGCCATTTATCTTCACTTCCTTTTCTGTTTTTTTAGTATGTTGTTTTATAAGTATAGCTGACTGAAAAATATTTGCAAGTGCTTTTTGTGTGTTCTTCATTTGCATGTGCAGGGATTTGTGATATACTGGCTAAAGAGACGGAGGAAGAAAACAGAAAATGAAGCAGAAATTGTCAGAACAAAAAATAAGAAAGAGACTTGGGGAAAACAGGCTGGTTACAGAGATTAAAGTATATGAAGAATTGGATTCTACGAACCGTTATCTGAAAGAACAGGCGGAACAAGGAGCACCGGAAGGACTGGTAACATTTGCAGAAAAACAGAATATGGGGAGAGGAAGACTTGGAAGGAGCTTCTTTTCTCCGGAGCAAAAAGGAATTTATATGAGTATACTCCTTCGGCCGGAGATCGGACTGGAGCAATCGGTTCGGATAACCTCCATGACGGCAGTGGCAGTTGCCGAAGCTATAGAAAAAGTCGGGAAGATTCCTACACAGATCAAGTGGGTTAATGATATATTTCTGAACGGAAAAAAGGCATGCGGCATTTTGGCAGAGTCGGGAATTGACATACAAAAAGGAATGCTTTCCTATGTTGTTATAGGGGTAGGGATCAATACCGGGAAAATGGAATTCCCCGAAGAATTACGAAAAATCGCTACTTCCATCGGAAATGAATGCGGAGAAGAAATTGACAGAAATCAATTGGCAGCAGAAGTACTCCGGTCTTTGGAAAAGTGGTATCCTACGATATGGGACGGAGGATTCCTGGAAGAAAGCAAGCACCGTTCCATACTGCTCGGGAAACAGATTTTCGTCCATGAGGCAGAGGGAAAACTTTATGAAGCAACTGCATTGGATCTGGATGACAAAGGACATTTGCTTGTGAAAAGAGGAGAAGAAAAGATATGGCTGAATTCAGGAGAAGTCAGCGTGCGGTTTTGAAAATCAACTGCAGCTGATACTTCTCAACGAAAGAAAGTTGTGCTATACTATAGGATAAGTATTTATGTATTAAAAACAGAGAAACAGAGTTTGGAAAGGGCAGGTAGCAGGTTGAAGGAAATCTTATTTTTAAAACCCGTTTTTAAACAGATGATATGGGGCGGAAATCGCATGGCAGCAGAGTATGGATATGAACTTCCGGGAGAAGATACCGGTGAATGCTGGGCAATCAGTGCACATGCAAACGGAGACGGAACAATACAGGGCGGAACTTACGATGGATGGCAGCTGAGCCGGCTGTACCGGGAACACAGGGAACTGTTCGGAAACAGCACTGAAGAAGTTTTTCCGCTTCTTGTAAAGATCATTGACGCAAAAGCAGATCTGTCGATCCAGGTGCATCCGGATGATGCATATGCAGCGGAAAAGGAAAACGGTTCCCTTGGGAAGACAGAGTGCTGGTATATCCTTGACTGTGAGGAAAATGCAACGATCGTTGTCGGACATCATGCCAAGGATAAGGAAGAACTGCGCCTGATGATCGAAGAAAACCGTTGGGATGACTTGATCGACACACGTCCGATACACAAAGGAGATTTCTTTCAGATCGAGCCGGGAACGGTACACGCCATTAAAGCGGGAACGCTGATTTTGGAAACCCAGCAGAGCAGTGACATCACTTATCGTCTTTATGATTACGGACGTTTGCAGAATGGGAAACCGAGAGAATTACATATTGAAAAGAGCATTGATGTGATCCGGTGTCCGCAGGAAGAGAGAAAAGAAGAGTATCCTGTGGAATGCTTTGAGGGCGCAAGAATTCAGACAATGGTTTCCTGCCTGTTTTATACGGTAAAGAAGATTATGCTGAGAGGACAGGCAAACTTAGAGACAAAGGGGATATATCAGCTGTTCAGTGTAATTGACGGCGAAGGTACGCTGGACGGAACACCATTAAAAAAGGGAGACCATTTTATACTTCCTTCCGGTTATGACAGCTGTCTGTTGACCGGGAACATGGAACTTATTACATCTTATACAAAGGAGAAACAGTATCATGCATAACTTTTTTAATCCGGAGAACACATTTTTTTCTGCGTTAGGAAAACTCGTAGATATGTTTATTGTTAATATTTTATGGCTGCTTTTATGTCTGCCGGTAGTAACGATCATACCAGCAACAACAGCGATGTATTATACCGTGGTAAAAGTGATCCGTAAAGAACGCAGCTATGCGGTGAGAGAATTTTTTCGCTCCTTTAAGAGAAATCTGAAACAGGGGATCGGCTTTTCGGTTCTTTTTGTTCTCCTTTTTGTAATACAATATATCGATTTCCAGTATGCATACATGCTGATGAAAGAAGGACAGGAGACAGGAAGCACGCTTTTTGGCATCTTTCTTGTGATTGCTGTCTGTCTGATCGCAGTATTCTGTTATGTGGGTCCGGTGCTTTCAAGGTTTGAAATGAAATTCAGCGGGATTTTAAAAACGGCATTTTTTATGTCAGCGAGACATCTTATGACTACGATAGGGCTGATCCTGATCCTGGCAGCGGTATTATTAGGAAGCTACATCCTGGTTCCGGGCATTTTCATTTTACCGGTGGCAGGAACATTGCTGGCATCCTTTCTGATAGAAAAAGTATTCAAACGATATATGCCTAAGAAAGAGAAAATAACAGAAGAAAAAGCAGCAACGGAAGACGCAGGAGTGTCAGGGGAAGCAGATACGGAAAACGCGGATGAGTGGTATTTAGAGTAGAGAGCGGAAGGAGAACGTTATGGCAGGCTTGTTGGCAGAAAAGATGGATTGGGAAAAGGTTGAAGGGATTCTTTATTCTGACACAAAGTATCCTTTTCAGATTTTGGGACCGCATGATACGGAAGACGGCTTGAGGATCTGCTGCTTTTATCCGGATGCTGAGGCAGTGTCCGTAAAAGAGAAAAGGACCGGAGCGACTTTCCCAATGGAAAAATTGGAGGAGACCGGATTTTTTGGCATTCTTCTTGCAAAAGATAAGACTTTTAAATATACCTACGTGATTTCTTATGAAGATGGTACCGTGTGGGAACAGGAAGATGCATATGCATTTTTCCCGTCTCTGCCGAAAGAAGAGTTAGAGTTGTTTGCACAGGGAATTCATTACGAAATTTATCAGCTGCTTGGAGCGCATAAAAAGAAAATAAACGGAGTAGAAGGGGTACAGTTTGCCGTGTGGGCTCCCAATGCAGTGAAAGTCAGCGTGGTAGGAGACTTTAATCTGTGGGACGGCAGAAGGAACATCATGGAAATGCACAGTGCGTCCGGTATATTTTCTTTGTTTGTTCCGGGACTCGGTAATGGTGCCATATATAAGTACGAAGTCACTATGAAAGGCGGAGCGACTGTATTAAAGGCAGATCCGTATGCCTCTCATGCGCAGATGCGTCCGGAAAACGCATCGGTTGTATTTGATGGGACAAAATATACATGGAATGACAAAAGCTACATGAATCAGAGGAAAAAAGCAAAGCTGCTTTCAGAACCGATGAACATTTATGAACTTCATCTTGGATCATGGGAAAAACCGGAAGATCATGAATTTTATAATTATCGGGAACTTGCGAAGAAACTGACGGAATATGTGAAACAGATGGGATATACTCATGTGGAACTGATGCCGGTTATGGAACATCCGTTTGACGGATCCTGGGGATATCAGGTGACCGGATATTATGCACCGACGGCCCGTTATGGGACACCGGATGATTTCAGGTATTTTATCGATTATCTGCATCAGAATGGGATTGGCGTGATCTTGGACTGGGTACCTGCTCATTTTCCGAAAGATGCATTCGGACTGGCAAAGTTTGATGGGACCTGTCTGTATGAACACGCAGATAAGCGACAGGGAGAGCATCCGCATTGGGGAACGCTGATCTACAATTATGGCAGACCGCAGGTTTCTAATTTCCTTATTGCAAATGCATTGTACTGGATCGAGCAGTTCCATGCGGACGGTATCCGCATGGATGCAGTAGCTTCCATGCTGTATCTGGATTACGGAAAGAATGACGGGGAATGGGTGGCAAACCGTTATGGCGGAAGAGAAAATCTGGAAGCGATCGAACTTTTGAAACATTTGAATTCTATTATGCATAAAAGAAATAAAAATGTACTGATGATAGCAGAAGAGTCGACGGCATGGCCAATGGTAACCGGAGCGGTAGAAGAAGGCGGACTCGGCTTTGATCTGAAATGGAACATGGGATGGATGAATGATTTCCTTTCCTATATGAGGACAGATCCACTGTTCCGCAAACATGCGCATCATAACCTTACATTCAGCCTGATGTATGCATACAGCGAAAGATTTCTGCTTGTTTTCTCACATGACGAGGTGGTGCATGGAAAAGGCTCTCTGATCAACAAAATGCCGGGAGAATACGAACAGAAGTTTGCAAATCTGCGGACGGCATATTTGTTTATGGCAGGGCATCCGGGAAAGAAAGCCTTGTTTATGGGACAGGATTTTGCACAGTTTGCGGAGTGGAATGAAGCAAAGAGCCTGGATTGGAATCTGCCAAAAGAGTATGAAATGCATCGCATATTCCAGGAATACTGTAAAGAATTATATCATTTATACAAGGAAGAACCGGCACTTTATGAACAGGATTTTGCTCCGGAAGGGTTTGAGTGGATGAGCTGCCTGGATGCTGACAGAAGTATTGTTTCTTTTGTGCGGCGTGCCCAAAATACGGAAGACATGTTGCTGTTTGTATGCAACTTTACACCGGTCAGCTATGAAAAATTTATACAATCAGTTCCGGGACCTGGGAAATATAAAGAAATCTTTAACAGCGATGCGGAAAAGTTCGGCGGCAGCGGCATGGTAAATCCTCGACAGCTGACCGCAAAGAACAGACCGTGTGACGGAAGAGAATATTCGGTTGAAATGAAGCTGGCGCCTCTTTCGGCAACCGTTTTCCGTGTAAAATCAGTTACCGAAAAAGGAAAAAAGACAGTAAAAAAATTAAAATAAAGTATCACAAATTAAAACAGTCAGTCAGAACCATAAAAACGAAACTTTGGAAAGGTGTATAACCGTATGACAGAAAAGATAACCGATTTTTTTGGAGTAGACGTCTTTAATGAATCCGTGATGAGGGAGCGTCTTCCGAAAACAACATTCAAGGCATTAAAAAAGACAATGGAAAACAAGGAAGAACTGGACCCACAGATTGCGGATGTTGTTGCCAGTGTTATGAAGGACTGGGCCATTGAAAAGGGAGCCACTCACTATACGCACTGGTTTCAGCCGATGACCGGGATTACGGCAGAAAAACACGATGCTTTTATTTCGCCTGCCGCAGAAGGAAAAGTGATCCTGGAATTTTCGGGAAAAGAACTGGTTAAGGGAGAGCCGGATGCTTCTTCCTTTCCGTCCGGAGGGCTCCGAGCTACGTTTGAAGCCCGTGGATATACTACCTGGGACTGCACTTCACCGGCATTTGTCAAAGAAGATGCAGGCGGTGTGACGTTGTGTATCCCGACCGCGTTCTGCTCGTATACCGGAGATGCCCTGGACAAAAAAACGCCACTGCTCCGTTCCATGGAAGCACTGGATAAAGAAGCAGTTCGGATTTTAAAGCTGTTTGGGCATGAGGACGTGACGAACGTTTCCTGTTCGGTCGGACCGGAGCAGGAGTATTTTCTGATTGACAAGGAAAAATTTTTGCAAAGAGAAGATCTCATATATACCGGAAGAACCTTATTTGGTGCGCTCCCTCCAAAGGGAGCGGAAATGGATGACCATTATTTCGGATCCTTAAAAGAACGGGTTTCTGCTTATATGAAAGAAGTAAATCATGAACTTTGGAAACTCGGTGTGCTGGCAAAGACACAGCATAATGAAGGAGCACCGGCACAACATGAACTTGCCCCGATCTATTCAACTGCAAATATTGCGGTTGATCATAATCAGCTGGTAATGGAAGTAATGAAAAAAGTGGCAAAACGGCATGGATTGGAGTGTCTGCTTCATGAAAAACCGTTTCAGGGATTATATGGCTCCGGCAAGCATAATAACTGGTCTATGGTGACCAATACAGGAAAAAATCTGCTCGATCCCGGAAAGCGTCCAAATGAGAATCTGCAGTTTTTGTTATTTGTGACGGCAGTGATCAAGGCAGTGGATGAGCATGCGTTACTGCTGCGTTGGTCTTCCTCGGGAGCAGGAAATGACCAACGGCTTGGGGCACATGAAGCTCCGCCTGCGATTATTTCCATTTTTCTCGGAGAACAGCTGGAAGACATTGTCCGGCAACTGATAGAAAAAGGGGATGCAACGGAATGTAAACAAAAGAGCTATATGAATATCGGGGTACATACTCTGCCGGAGATCAGAAAAGATGCAACGGATCGGAACCGGACGTCGCCGTTTGCGTTTACCGGAAATAAGTTTGAATTCCGCATGGTAGGTGCTTCGATGTCGATTGCAGGACCGAATACGGTTCTGAATACGATCGTGGCAGATACATTGCACGGATATGCGGACGAGTTGGAAAAGGCAGATCCGCAGAATTTTTCTGCTGAGGTAAAGAAATTACTGCAAAGAGAGCTTTCTGCACATGAGAAGATCATTTTCAACGGGAACGGCTATTCAGAAGATTGGACGAAAGAAGCAGTGGTAAGGGGGCTGCCGAAAGAAGATTCGGTTGTTGGTTCCATCCGGGCACTGACGGACGAAAAAACCGTGGAAGTGTTTGCAAGGCAGAATGTCTTAAACCAGACAGAACTGGAAGCAAGAGCAGAGATAAATTATGAGAATTATGCAAAGACCATTAATATAGAAGCAAGGACGATGCTTGATATGGTTGCCAAACTTTATATACCGGCGATCATTCGTTATACGACGGAATTGGCGACTTCTGTCAATGCGGTACGCATGGCGTTAGGAGAGGACGATGTCGGAGTGCAGACGAAATTGTTGAGAAAAATATCCCGGCTGCTGGCACAGGCGGAAGATGCAGTAGAGGTACTGCGAAAAGAGCGATCGGCTGCACACAGGATTTCAGGTGCCAGGGAAGCAGCAGAAGCATATCGCAAAAAGGTAGTTCCGGCAATGGAAGCACTTCGGGCTCCAATCGATGAACTGGAGGGACTTGTGGATAAAAAAGTATGGCCGGTTCCGTCTTATGGGGATCTGGTTTATGAAGTATAGGTTATGAAAAGATTTATGAAGTATAAGTTACAGGACAGAAAGTAACAGAGGAAACAGGATGAGACATAAAAAGAGTAAAATGCTTTATATTGTTTTGACAGCGGTTGTACTGTTGTGCGGTTGCATGGGAAGAAAAAATCCGGAAGCTGATCCGAGTAATACTCCGACACCGAAACTGACAGAAAGCCCGGTGCCAAGCGACACTCCGACACCAATACCGGAGCCGACACCAACACCGGAGCCGACACCAACACCGGAGCCGACGCCGGAGGCAACACCGACACCGAGTGCGACACCATCCCCTTCTCCTGCAAACGGGCAGTATGAAGTTACCGAGATGGATAAAACAATGTATGCAAAGGCCAATGTGAATGTCCGTGATATCCCGAGTACTTCGGGAAACAAGCTGGGACTTTTAGAAAAGCAGGATTCCGTACAGGTAACCGGAAAGTGTAAAGACGTTTCCTGGTATCGGGTAATTTATCAGGGAAAGACGGCATATATCCATGCGGATTATCTGGTGGAGTCTCTTCCGACCCCTACTCCGACGCCGATAGCTTCTTATGCAAATTCTTTTTGGGTCGATGGAGACACGACATATGTTCTTGATTCTTACGGACCGACGATCATAAAATGTAAAAATGGGACATATACCGGGATTACACTGAAAGGCTGTGTGTTGCCGGTGGATTTTGTATTATATGAAGATACTTTTTATGTTTATGATGAAAGCCTGAATGAACTCCGTCAGTACAGTCTGAGTGGAACACTGCTGCTGCAGATCGGAGTACCTACCGGAACGGATTATGTAAAACGGTTTGATGACACAGAAGATATTGCTTTACTGACATATGGCGGGAAAAGGCTGATCTTTGACAGCAAAAGCGGAAATTTTAAAGAAGAAACGGCAGTAACGCAGAAGCTGTATACGAAAAATTATGATTTTGCGGATTATTATGGGGAAGATGCGGCAGGAAACCATTATTCCATTAATACAAAATTGGCAGACGGTTATTCTGTTCTGATGGGTGAACTTGTGATCTGTGTATCTTCTGCTAAAGGAGAATGGCTTCGGGGGTATCGTCTGCAGACGGAAGAGTATTCTTATTTGCCACAGCGACCGATCCGGATAACAAAAGAGGGAGAAGTGTATCTCCTTGTTGTTACGGAAGACGGATTTACGGTTCAGAAAGCGGAATTGGAAAAAGAAATAGAATCGGAACTGACCGGTATAAAAAAAGAGGCTAAGCGGGTACAGGCAGATTATGACTGGAAAACAAGCTATCGTGTCAAATATGGTCTTTCTTATGATAAAGCTCTGACACTGACAAGACAGGAAGCGTATGAACGTGCCGTGGTCATGGCAGAGTACAAATGGACGCTGACGGAAAATAACATAAAGCATTCCCAGTCCAAGGTTCCGGTATTGCCAAGGTATATTGCAGCAATTGTTGAAGAAAAGAAAGGATACAGCAGTTGGTCTGTTGAAATGACGGGGATTCCGTATTGCTGGGGAGGATTCACATCTCCTTATAGGAATAAGGCAAACCAGTTTGAACGTCTGATCAGCGAGAAGAATTATATGGCGGGGAATATTAATTGTACCGGGGACTATTTGTGGCTGACGGCTGGACTGGATTGTTCCGGATATGTCAGCACGGTGTATGGGATCGATTCCAAACTGAGCACAAGCGTATTGTCTGATCTTGGGAGCAAGGTGACGGATGTAAAGAAGCTTTCCCTGATGGACATGCTGGTAGCACCGGGAAATCACATTATGCTGTTTTGCGGATGGCTGGATGACGGAACACTTTTAGTCACGGAGTCTGCAGTTAGGGATGGGAAAGTAGTGATCCATCCGAAGACGCTGAATTCATTGATCGTAGATGCCACGTATCAGATGCGCTCTCCGTGGTAAAAGTGAAACCCGGAAAGGGAGGTCTTTACAAATTCTGCAGAATGGGGTAAGATATTAATTTGGAGCTATACAGGGAAAGAAAGAGTAAGCAGAAAAAGCATGGAGGAATGACATGATACAGGCATGTAACGTAACACTGCGTCTCGGTAAGCGCGCGTTGTTTGAAGATGTGAATATTAAATTTACCGAAGGAAACTGCTATGGACTGATCGGTGCTAACGGAGCCGGGAAATCCACGTTTTTAAAGATTTTGAACGGTCAGCTGGAGCCAAGCAAAGGAGAAGTCGTAATCACACCGGGACAAAGACTTTCCTTTTTGCAGCAGGACCACTTTAAATATGATGCGTATGATGTGCTTAGTACGGTTATTATGGGGAACCAGAGACTGTATGACATCATGAAGGAAAAGGATGCCATCTATGCAAAAGAAGATTTTACGGAAGAGGACGGCAATCGTGCCAGTGAGCTGGAAGCTGAATTTGCTGATCTGAACGGATGGGAAGCAGAGTCAGATGCAGCCACCTTATTAAACGGTCTTGGCATAGATACGTCTCTTCATTATGTCGGAATGAGCGAACTGAACGGTTCTCAGAAAGTCAAAGTATTGTTGGCACAGGCGCTTTTCGGCAATCCGGATATCCTGCTTCTGGACGAGCCGACGAACCATTTGGACTTAGAGGCGATCCGCTGGCTTGAGGAATTTTTGATCAATTTTGAAAATACGGTGATCGTAGTATCGCATGACCGTTATTTCTTAAATAAAGTCTGCACGCATATTGCAGATATTGACTATGCAAAGATCCAGCTGTATGCCGGCAACTATGACTTCTGGTATGAGTCCAGTCAGCTCATGGTAAAGCAGATGAAAGAAGCAAATAAAAAGAAAGAGGAAAAGATCAAGGAACTGCAGGAATTTATCCAGAGATTCTCTGCAAATGCGTCTAAATCCAAGCAGGCTACTTCCAGAAAGAGAGCTTTGGAAAAGATTGAACTGGATGATATCCGTCCTTCTTCCAGAAAATATCCGTACATCGACTTCCGCCCGTTCCGTGAGATCGGTAATGAAGTGCTGACGGTAACGAATCTGTCAAAGAGCATCAACGGGGTCAAAATACTGGATAATATTTCATTTGTAGTAAACAGAGACGATAAGATTGCATTTGTCGGAAGCAATACACTGGCTGCGACTACGTTGTTTAAGATACTGATGGGTGAAATGGAGCCGGATTCCGGTTCTTATAAATGGGGTATCACAACGACGCAGGCTTATTTTCCGAAGGATAATACGCAGATGTTTTCCGTGGATGAGACTATTGTAGATTTTCTGATGCCGTTCTCGCCGGAAAAAGATGTGACGTATGTTCGCGGTTTCCTTGGCAGAATGCTTTTTGCAGGGGAAGAAGGAGTAAAGAAAGTAAACGTATTGTCCGGTGGTGAAAAAGTTCGTGTTATGCTGTCAAAAATGATGATCATGGGTTCTAATGTTCTTGTTATGGATGAACCGACAAACCATCTTGACATGGAATCCATTACTGCACTTAATAACGGTCTGATGAAGTTCCCGGGTGTTCTGTTATTTACCGCATTGGATCATCAGTTTATTCAGACAGTGGCAAACCGTATCATGGAAATCGTTCCGGGCGGCAGTCTGATCGATAAGGTAACAACGTACGATGAATATCTGGACAGTGATGAAATGGCACGTAAGAGAACCATGATGACTGTGATCGAGGGAGAATCGGAGGATTAATATGCAAAAAGGGTTTACAGTAAAACAGGGAATGGATCTTCCGCTCGGTCTGTCGTATCAGAATCGCTGTTTTTGGTTTGCGGTTTCTTTGCCGCAGGCAAAATCCTGTAATCTCGTTTTATTTAAAAAAGGTGAAACTGTGCCGGCAGAGGTGATCCCAATGGATGCCTCTGCTTTTGGTGTTTTTACGACCGGTATTTCTTTGCCGCAAAAAAATGGGAATACAGAATATGAGTATCTATATGAAGCGGACGGAGTACGTTTTTGCGATCCGTATGCAAGGAAAATCAACGGGCGGGATACATTCGGAAAAAGAGCGGAATATGTACGGGCGGGAGTATGTGTACCAAAGCAGACAGGATTGCAGACCGGATACTGCCGTCATACGACAGAGGAACTGGTTTTATATAAACTGCATGTGCGTGGTTTTACAAAAGCACCAAACTCCGGTGTAAAAAAGAAAGGGACGTATGCCGGTATAACGGAAAAAATCCCGTATCTTAAAAAACTCGGAGTGAATGGAGTACTTTTGCTTCCGGTAACGGAATTTGATGAGAGGGAAGCGGAAACAAAAAAAGGTACCGCGGTAATCGGAGAACCGAAGCGGGAGTATGCAGGACAAGGGAAAAATATACGGAAAGCCGGAACAAAAGAAGAGAATGTTCCGCAGGTTCAGCTGAATTACTGGGGATACACATCCGGTGCATATTATTTTGCACCAAAGTCTTCGTATGCGGCACAGCCTGCGAAGGCGACCGAAGAATTTCAAAAAATGGTTGACTCATTACATACGGCGGGAATTGATGTTTATCTGGAAATGATGTTTGACCCGGAGTGCACGATGACCTATATGGCAGATTGTCTTCGCTATTGGGTAAAAACTTATGCAGTGGATGGGTTTCATATTAATGATGCGGTTTTTCCTCCTGCACTTTCCGTTGGGGATCCTTATCTGAAACGCACGGTCTTTTTTACGGCCAATATACCTGAAAAGCTTCCCAAAGGGCAAACCGGATGTTTTATTGAATACAGAGACGGTTTTTGTATGGACAGCCGCAGATATTTAAAAGGAGAGGAAGGACAGGTTCCTGCGTTTAGCCGTTATATGCAGGAGAGGATTCCGGGAGCACCGCGCCTGCATTACATAACGGACCACAATGGTTTTACATTGGCAGATCTGTATTCTTATGATGTGCGGCATAATGAAAAGAACGGAGAACAGGGACGGGACGGAACCGAGTATAATGCCGGATGGAATTGTGGGGAAGAAGGAGAAACGAGAAAAACGAAAGTTCTCCGCTTACGCAGAAAGATGCAGAAAAATGCGATGCTGACGCTTCTGCTATCACAAGGAACGCCGATGATCCTTGCCGGAGATGAATTTTTACGTACCAAGCACGGAAACAATAACAGTTACTGCCAGGACAATGAAGTTTCCTGGCTGGACTGGTCCCTGTTAAAGAAAAACCGGGAGTTTTTTGAATTTACAAAAGACCTGATCGCGTTCAGAAAATCACATCCGATCTTTACGTTAGAACGGGAACTCAAAACGACAGATTTTATTGCCTGCGGATTTCCGGAAGTATCCAGGCACGGATGCAGTCCGTGGCAGTCAGACGAATCTGTTTATAATCGTCTGGCGGTATACCTTTATTGCGGAGAGTATATCCGTAAACCGGATCGGACGGTGGAAGACAGTTTTTGCCTGGTTTATAATATGCATTGGGAGAAGCATGAGTTTAAGCTTCCGCAGGCAGAGGGAATGATCTGGGAACCTGTCTTTTGTACCGGAACGGAAACAAAAGATCTCAAGGAAACGGAAGAGAGAAGCATCATGGTATTTCAGGGGGTAAAAAGGTGATTTCGTTAAAAATAACAGAGATGAACCGCTTTATGACAAAGCTGCTAAAAGGGAGTGACTTTGATGCTTTTCTGATGCAGGAAGGTTTTGTGCGTACAGCAATGGAATACCGCTTTTCGGGAAGGATCTTTGCAGAATATTTTGACACGGAAGAAAGAGAGCAGAGAACAGAAGAATATGTTACCTGGGCAGAAATAAAGCCACTTGTCTTTGAACTGGTAAAAGGGAAAAAGACACCGCTTGCGTTTTCCTTTACCTTACTGCTTTCCGGACCGGAAGCAGAAGCGTTCATTGAAAAGTATCATATCTCCATGGATGGAGAAAAGGCATCGTTGTATCTGCAGATACGGTTTGAACGTGGGACCGGAAGGGTTGTGACAGGAACGGCAAGAACCAGGTTCTCTTTCGACAGATCGTTGGATGAGGCATGGGATGCAGAGGCAGAAGAAAGATTCCGCAGAATGGAACTGGTCGTGGAAAAAGAATAAAAAGATAATTATTAGCACTCAATTCGATTGAGTGCTAAATTTTTCTTGACTTTTTGGCGGGGGAGTATTATAGTGAGGATAATAAGTGAGAAGAGAGAAAGCATAGTCATAAAGTGAAAGGAGATTATTTACTATGAGTACATTAAAAGGCAATCTTTCTATTAATTCGGAAAATATTTTTCCTATCATCAAAAAATGGTTATATTCTGATCATGATATCTTTTTCCGTGAACTGATCTCTAATGGCTGCGATGCCATTACCAAACTGAAAAAGCTGGAACTGATGGGAGAAGCAAAGCTCCCGGAAGATACCGAGTACAAAATCCAGGTCATTGCAAATCCGGAGGAAAAGACGCTGACTTTTATCGATAACGGTATTGGTATGACTGCAGAGGAAGTAAATGAGTACATTAACCAGATTGCGTTTTCCGGAGCACAGGATTTCCTGGAAAAGTATAAAGATAAGGCGAATGAGGACCAGATCATCGGTCATTTTGGTCTTGGATTTTATTCTGCCTTCATGGTGGCAGATAAGGTAACCATCGATACACTTTCTTATAAAGAAGGGACTACGGCAGTACACTGGGAGTCCGAAGGCGGTATGGAATTTGAAATGACGGATGGAGACCGTGTCATGCGCGGAACTACCATTACTCTTTATTTGAACGAAGACAGCTATGAATTTGCAAATGAATACCGTGCGAAGGAAGTTATTGAAAAATATTGTTCCTTTATGCCAATCCCGATCTTCTTTTATAACGCTGCCGGTGAAGAAGAAACATCTGAAGAAGAAACAGAAAAAGCGGAGGAATCTGCAGAAACTGTCGAATCCGCGGAGGATGGTAAAACAACAGAGGAAAAGAAACCCCAGCCGTTAAATACACCAAACCCTCTTTGGAATAAACATCCGAATGAATGCAGTGAAGAAGAATATAAAACATTTTATCGTGAAGTATTCCATGATTATAAGGAACCGTTGTTCTGGATCCATCTGAATATGGATTATCCGTTCAATTTAAAGGGAATTTTGTATTTCCCGAAACTTAATACCGAGTATGACAGCCTGGAAGGTACGATCAAGCTTTACAGCAATCAGGTATTTATTGCAGACAATATCAAGGAAGTGATCCCGGAATTCCTCATGCTTTTAAAGGGTGTCATCGATTGCCCGGATCTTCCGTTGAACGTTTCGCGAAGTGCACTGCAGAACGACGGATTTGTAAAAAAGATATCAGATTACATTACAAAAAAAGTAGCAGACAAGCTCTCCGGTATGTATAAGGTTGACCGTGCCGAGTATGAAAAATTCTGGGATGATATTTCTCCGTTTATTAAGTTTGGCTGCTTAAAGGACGAAAAATTCCGTGAAAAAATGAAAGATTACGTGATCTTCAAAAATCTGGAAGGAACGTATATGACACTTCCGGAGTATGTGGAAACATCGAAAAGGGATGGAACACAGGAAGATGAGAAAGAAGAAACGACAGTAGAAACAGCAGACGATCAGGATAAAGAACCTGAAAAATCCACGGTATATTATGTTACGGATGAGAAGCAGCAGAGTCAGTACATCAACATGTTTAAGGAAAACGGTATGGATGCTCTGATCCTGACACATAACATTGATCAGCCGTTTATCAGTCAGCTGGAGTATGAGAATCAGAACGTGAAATTCCAGCGGATCGACAGTGATCTGTCAGAAAGCTTCACGGATAAAAATGAAGACATTTCCGAACTTTCTAAGGGACTGTCAGATCTGTTCCGGGATGCACTGCACATGGAAAATCTGGAAGTTAAGGCAGAAAAGTTGAAAAGTGAAAAGATCTCTGCCATGATAACACTTTCGGAAGAAAGCCGCAGAATGCAGGATATGATGAAGATGTATAACATGAACGGAATGGGTGCAGGCATGTTCCCGGTAGAAGAAACGCTGGTACTGAATGTAAACCATCCGCTGGTCAGATTCCTCGGAGAACATAAGGAAGAAGAACATGCTTTCATGATCTGTGAACAGCTGTATGATCTTGCCATGTTGGCACATCGGCCACTGGAGCCTGAGGCTATGACAAAATTTGTGGAGAGAACGAATGAGATCATGCTTCTGCTTACAAAGTAAGAAAAAAATGTGAAATTTGAATAAAATGGCTTTACTTTGGCAATATTCTGTGCTAGGATGAAAGTAGTAATGAAAACCACATGAAAAAGCAGAAGAAACTATTTTGGTCGGAGGCGGATATGGCATACAAAATTATTGGCGACAGCTGTACGGATTTAACAAAAGAAATGAAAGAGTCAGGAATGGTAAGTCTTGTACCTTTGACATTGACGATTGAGGGGGAAGATTTCATTGATGATGAGACATTTCAGCAGAAAGACTTTATTGAAAAAATGCAGCAGAGTGAGGAATGCCCAAAATCTGCCTGCCCGTCGCCGGAACGTTATATGAGGGAGTTTGAGGGACAGGAAGAATGCTTTGTCGTCACTCTTTCTTCAAAACTCAGCGGCTCCTATAATAGCGCTCTTCTGGCAAAAAACATGTATGAGGAAGAACATCCGGATACAAAGATTGAAATTGTAGATTCCCGGTCGGCCTCCTGCGGTCAGATGCTGATCGCCTTAAAGATCCGGGAGTGGAAAGAAAAGGGACTTTCTTTTGAAGAAGTAAAGCAGAAGATTACACATTTTCGGGACGGCATGCAGACAAAGTTTGTTTTGGAGTCTTTGGAAAATCTGCGCAAGAACGGCCGTCTGACCAATATGGCAGCTGTGCTTTGCAATGTACTTAACATTAAACCGGTAATGGGCGCAGCAGAAGGAGAGATCATTAAGCTTGATCAGGCAAGGGGGATGCGTAAAGCATTGCTCCGTATGATTGAGTATATGGAAGAAGACGCAAAAGATGTTACTACAAAAATTCTTGGGATTGCACACTGCAATAACAGAGAAAGAGCAGAATTTGTGAAGCATGAGATATTGAAAAGGATCCCGTTTAAGGAATGTATCATTGTGGATACTGCAGGAGTCAGCACACTGTATGCAAATGACGGCGGAATCATTGTGAGTTATTGATGCAAGAAAGGCAGCAGGCACGGCGCTAAAAATGCAGCACCGTGCCTGCTGATTTCAAAGTTTTTAAAAGAACTCTGAAATTAGCATTTTTTTGCAAAATGGCTATTGACATTTGAATTGTTTTGATGCATAATAATCTGGTCGGTAAGTTCCGCGAATATATATCGAGGCGTGGCTCAGTTTGGTAGAGCGCTGCGTTCGGGACGCAGAGGCCGCGTGTTCGAATCACGTCGCCTCGATTTTTTTTCTGCTTTTGCAGAAGAAAAGCTGCTGAAATAGCTCAGTCGGTAGAGCACTTCACTCGTAATGAAGGGGTCGAGGGTTCAAGTCCCTTTTTCAGCTTCTTTTATAGGATTATGATAAAAAAGTTCCTGGCTGTGAGCCAAGGAACTTTTTTTATTTTCAGCGGGATATGCAAGAGCAGGGAAACAAAGTGTGCTGTTTTGGCATAAAAACAGCACAAAGCAGAAAATTAATCATAAAATAAGGTATCAACGGGTAAGGAGAATGCGTATGAGCTTTTTGGATATTTCCGGGCTGGAATATTCTTATCATACAAAAACCGGCGAGACAAAAGCACTCTCTGACATTAACCTGAAGGTGGAAAAAGGAGAGTTCCTTGCGATCGTAGGACCAAGCGGGTGCGGAAAATCTACTTTGTTGAATCTGATCGCAGGATTGCTTGTTCCGGAAGAAGGAATGATTCGGATAGAAGGAGTACCTGCTGCGGAAAACAGATCACTTGCCGGATATATGCTGCAAAAAGACCATTTGCTCCCGTGGCGTACCACATACGAAAACGTGATCCTGGGGTTGGAGATCAATCATTGTCTGAATGCAGCGACAAAAGATAAAGCGGAACGGCTTTTGAAAGCTTACGGTTTATATGAGTTCCGAAATGTCAGACCGGGTGAACTTTCCGGGGGGATGCGGCAGCGTGCGGCTCTGATTCGGACACTGGTAATGGAGCCGGAACTTCTGCTGCTGGATGAACCGTTTTCGGCACTTGATTATCAGACGAGACTGAGTGTTGCGGATGATATTTACGGAATCATAAAACAAGAAGGGAAGACAGCAGTACTGATCACGCACGATATCGCAGAGGCGATCAGCATGTCAGAACGTGTCCTGGTGCTTTCAAAGAGACCCGGGAGGATAAAAAAAGAAGAAAAGATCTGTCTGCATCTTCCGGAGTCGGGAGAGAGACCGAGTACACCGTCACAGGCAAGGAGTGCTGTGGAATTCACAGGATACTATCAGAAAATCTGGAAAGAACTGATGGAAGACAGAAGCGGGCTTGACAGGAAAAGCGGAAGGGAAGGAGGGAGAGTGACGTGATGCTGAATGCAAGAAAAGTATTATTCCAGAGTCTGAACCGAAAAGAAACATTGTCGGTTTCCGGTGCGCAGAGGGAATATTTGGAGAGATGCCGAAAGGAAAAACGAAGGGTAAAGATCTGGCAATGGCTTTTAATGGTGCTGTTTCTTGGAGCATGGGAGGCAGGAGCAGATGCGGGGATCATTAATTCTTTTATTTTCAGTTCTCCGGGCGGTGTGGCAGAGACAATTGCAGAAATGTCCGGGAACGGAAGTCTGTGGCATCACACCGGAGTAACGCTGGCAGAAACCATGGTAAGCTTTTTTATCATACTTCTGGCAGGGATTGCCGCAGCGGTTGTACTTTGGTGGAATGATACACTTTCCAAAATATTGGAACCGTATCTGGTAATGCTGAACAGTCTGCCGAAATCTGCATTGGCACCTGTGTTCATTGTATGGCTTGGAGCCAATAAAAAAACGATCATCGTTGCGGCGGTTTCCGTGGCAGTGTTCGGAACGATCCTGACGTTGTATCACAGCTTTTCGGAAACAGAAGAAGACAAGATCAAACTGATCTATACGTTGGGAGGAACAAAGAAAGATGTTTTAACAAAAGTAATACTGCCTGGAAATGTTCCGTCCATGTTCAGCCTTATGAAAGTAAATCTCGGACTTTCTCTGGTAGGTGTCATTATAGGAGAGTTCCTGGCTGCTAAAGCGGGACTGGGTTATCTCATTATCTATGCCAGTCAGGTATTTAAACTGGATTATGTGATTACGAGTATTTTTGTCTTGTGTGTGATCTCTGTCCTGCTGTACCGGACAATCGCATGGTTGGAAAAGAGATTCTGCAGGTAAACGGCATGAATTGTATTTTTGTATACAACAGCCTTTTCCGGGAACTTTTCAGTACAATGCAAGTGCCTGGAAAAGGCTTATTTATGCGAAAAAAATAAATGCAAATTTTCTCTTGACAAAACGTATACGAGAATAATATAATAGATATCGTTAAGAAAAGTGAATCGGAAATCTATCAAAGACTGTTTATTGAGGCGAGCGGAGCTTCCGTGGGGAGTGCATGGAAGTCTCGGTATGCTATCCTTATATATTCAGCATTTCTTTTTATAATCGCGCGTCAATGGGTTAAAGCGTTGATTTGGCGGATTATAAAAGGAAGCGCTGATAAAGCATTCGATAGGGAGAAAGAGGAGCTTAACAAAAAGGAGGACAAATCTATGTTCAAAAAAAATCTGAAGAAAGCAGTTACTCTTACACTAGTTGCTTCCATGTTACTGACAGGTTGCGGCAATGGTGGAGAGAGTGGAACAACACCAACGCCAACCCCGACTCCGGAACCGGAAGTGAGCAATTGGGACACAACTTATATCGGTGAAGATGATTATAAGGCGTATGTGGAACACACCTTGGATCTCATGTACGCAGATATCGTGGATCAGTTAACAGAAGATCAGAAAACTGCGATTACTGCATTGATTACAACAGGTAAGGAAAAAATCGAAGCAGCAGATACGGTTACTACAGTGGACGCTGCTTATGACGACGCATATAATGCAATCCTTGCGGCTATTCCGCTTGCAAACGGCGAAAAGAATTTTGCAGCAGCAGACAATGATGAAAGAGCAGTGATGCTTGGTATTCTCGAGACTTATGCAGTAAAGAAAGGTACGACAGGTATTTCTCTTTTTGAAAGCGGTACCTATGTAATGTACAATCCTCGTATCACTCTCGGTACAGAAAACTACATCACGGGATACGGATTTGGCATTTTGTCAGAGGGTGCTATTACGGCGGATCTTGACTATGAGACAAACGCAGCCTGGAAGCGTTATTATCACACTTATGAGTCTTCGGATCCTGGTACTCTGAACGCTCTGAATGATTCCGGTTCTCAGGTAAGTGATCTGTATAGTTATATGGCTGCCGGCTTTTATACTACATTTATGAATGAGACCAAGGATGGTTATACTTGGGTTCCTGAACTTGCTAAGGAAATGCCGGTTGCACTGAACGAAGATGAAAACGGCATGGCTACCAAGTGGCGTTTTGAAGTACGTACCGGTGCTGACGGTCTGAAATACACGACAGCTTCTACTTTGGACAGCAGAGCTGCGTTTAACGGCAGAGAAGTTGCCCTGGAAGATTACGTTACACCATTTAAGTTATTACTGACACAGTCCAACCAGTATTTCCGTGGTTCTGAACTTGCATCAAGCGATACCAGCATCGTAGGTGCACTGGCATATTATGAAGGTACAGAAAACGGATACGATGAAGAACTTTGGCAGAATGTGGGTATTAAAGTATACGAAGAAGACGGAAAGAACTATTTTGAAGTAGAATTTACTACTCCTTTGACAGCATTCTATGCAAGATATTATATTACTTCCAGTCTGTATGCACCAATTCCTCAGGACTTTATCGACCTTGTAACACCTCAGTTCTATCTGGGCTACAATACGGATGCAACAGAAACACCTGTAGACAACTCCCTGTCTCTTGGTGCTTATTACTTAGAAGCATACAATGCTGACCAGCAGATCGTGTTCAAGAAGAATCCGAACTATGTATACGCTGATACAAAGTACAGCATTGAAGGTGTTCACATTAAGATCTTTACAGCAGCAAAGGATGACAGCACAGCAGGCTTTAAGGAATTCCTTGCAGAGCACTTTGACGGTTCCGGCATTCCGCAGGAATATCTGGATGACTATCGTAATGACCCTCGTACAAGACAGACCACAGGTTCTACCAACTTTAAGTTAAATGTAAATGCTACAAATGCTACTGTATGGGAAAAACTGTTTGGTGAATCCGGTTCTATCGTAGAAACCGCAAAAGAAGATTATTGGGAACTGGAACCTGCGTTGTCCAATTCTTACTTTGTAAAAGGTTTAAGCTATGCAATCAACCGTCTTGCTTATGCAAATGCAAGAGGCTATGTTCCATCTGTAAACTTCTTATCTTCCGCATATATGAGTGATCCGGAAGAAGGTATTTCTTACAATACTACAGAAGCACATGAAAAGGCTGTAGCATCTCTTCTGGAAGATACGGACGGTTATGGATATTCTATCGAACTTGCACGTGACTATTTCCGCATTGCACTTGCTGAATTAGAAGCAAGCGGTGCATATACACCGGGAACAAAGGAAAATCCAACAGAGATCAAGATTGAGATTGGTTGGATGACTGCTGCACAAGAAGAAGCTTATCATAATGAATTAAAGAACTTCCTTGAGACAGCATTTAATGATGATAGTGTATGCGGCGGCGTATATCAGCTGAATGTAGAATTCTGGGTAGGAAATGAGTGGTCTGACGTATACTACAACAAGATGCTGGTTGGTCAGTATGACATTGGTTATGGTTCCATTTCCGGTAATACATTGAATCCTTTGGATTACGTGGGTATTCTCTCCGCTGATATGGAGATTTCCGGTAACTTTACTCTGAATTTTGGACCGGACACCAATGATCCGGATGAATATCCGATCGTTTATAAGGGCGAGAGATATTCTTATGATGCATTCTATAAAGCAGCAAATACCGGAGCTAACGTTGTTGATGGTAAGAATGTTACGAGCGAAGCTGAATAATCTGTTACAAGAATAATAAAATACGGTATGATTGAAAGTAATGTGGTTGGCGTTGCTGACCACATTGCTTTTCAATTTGCAAGGGGATTACCTAATGGGAAAATATGTTTTTAAGAGAATTTTATTAGCATTTATGACAGCCTTTATCATACTGTCGCTTACGTTTATTCTGGTAAAGTTACTGCCATTGGAAAGACAGCTGGGTGGAACTTCACAGCAGGTATCGTATTATGATAAGCAGTATAATTTAGGATATGTGTATCGTTTTGATCACGAAGTAGAAGGTTTGGGAGAGTGTCTTTATAAGACACCGTCGGATTATGAATCCACAATTTATTATTATAATGTTCCGGTTATGACACAGTATGTGAAGTGGATCAAGAACATCATAACCAAATGGGACTGGGGCTACAGTAAAACATTTCAGCCGAATGTATCTGCATCGGTTATTATCATGTCGCGTATCGGATATTCGATTCGTTTGAACATCATATCGGTTATTTTTTCCGTGCCGATCGGAATTTTGCTTGGAATATGGGCTGCTTTAAAAAAGAATTCAATGACAGACCATACGATCTCTACTTTGGTTATGGTATTTATTTCCCTTCCAAGCTTTGTATTGATCTCGTTTATCATGAGTCTGTTTTGCTATAATCTGGGATGGCTGCCATCTACATGGCCGGCAGATACGGCATCTCTTGCTACAAAGGTGAAAGGATATATTATCCCGGTATTTTGTTTGTCCTTTGGTTCTATCTGCGGATATTGCCGTTTCGTAAGAGCAGAGCTTTGCGAAGTAATGGAGAGTGATTATCTTCTTCTGGCACGTACAAAAGGATTAACAAGACGTCAGGCGATTGTCCGTCATGCAATGAAAAACGCAATGGTTCCGATCTTTCCATCAATCCTGGCAGAATTTATCGGGATTTTGGGCGGTTCTATGATTCTGGAGTCGTTGTATGGAATACCTGGAATTGGAAAATTATTTATCACTGCATTAAATTATAAAGATTATGATATCCTGTTTGTGGATATGGCTATTTTTACCACGTTAAGTCTGGTGGCAGGTGTATTTTTGGATCTTTCCTACGGCTTTATCGATCCTAGAATCAGAATGGGGGCAAAGAAATAATGGAAGAAAATAAGAATATGGTAACCTTCCGTGATGATGACTTTGTCCTTGTTCAGAAGGACAAAAGAGTTACGGATAAGAAACTGGATACAAAGCCGACAACATTTTTTAAGGATGCGTTACGCCGCTTCCGTAAAAATAAGGCTTCCGTTGTCGGGGCAGGCATCCTTGGAGTATTGATCTTACTTACAATCTTAGTTCCGATGCTTTCTCCGTATAATATTACAAATGTAAGCTCTGCGGAATCATTCCTTGCTCCGAAGCTGTTTGAAGCGGGTACCGGATTCTGGGACGGTACAAGAAAGAAAGAACATATTGTATATGATCGGGAAAATGAGATCCCGGCGCTTTCCGGGAAAAATACCGTTGCAGCAGTAAAGGCAGCCCTGATCAGTCTTAAGGTAGACAGTGAACCTACTCTGATTGATTCTGCGAGCCCTTATGGAGAAGGCGGTTTCGCGGTTATATCAACAGATGCTGCAGTAGAGGGTAAGAATGCTGTGATGTCTTCACAAAATGTAAGATTGGATGTCAATGGCGAGTATTGTCTGAATGTGGTATTTGGCGATGAAGACGGGGTAAGTGCGTCCAGACTCGGAGAATACGCAGTATATCTGAAATCTGCAGATGAGACGATCCTCCTTCGTGACTTTTCGGAAGATTACAGTACGTTATCTGTGAACTTAAGCAATGCATTAAAAGAAGCCGGACTTACGGAATTTCAGGGAAAAGTGTGCTTTGAAGTAAAGTCGGATGCTTCTGACGTACGTTATATTTTACTGGAAAGCGTTGTGCTTTCTGCCAAGGAGGGAGTATCCAATGCAGAAGAACTGCAGGAGATTTCCTTTAGTGATGCGACAGCATTTATCAATATTTCGGATACAAAAGATTTGGGATACTGGGCATGTACCGGTCGAAAAGGTATCCATGATTCCGAAATTTATTATTGCGACTACGTGATTGATACGTATGCTCTGATTTATGGGGATGCGGATCTGGTTACTTATTCTGCAACAGAATTGCAGAGCTGGATCGATGCCGGCTGGTGCTCCTATGATTATACGGTAGGGCCGGAATCGTTTGTACGTCTTACGGATGACTGCCCGATTGACAAGGTAGAGAGTCAGTCCATAAAATCCGTAACAAAGAAGTTATCCAGTATTGAAGCAAGAGGATACGGCTACAGAAAGTATGGATATGAAAAGGCACCAAAGTTCTTATTCGGCACGGATGTTTCCGGATTTGATACGTTTACACGTGCTTTTGCGGGCCTTCGTACCTCTTTGATACTTGGACTTTGTTCGGCTGCATTCTGCTTTACTTTTGGTTTGATCTGGGGTTCTATTTCCGGATATTTCGGAGGTAATGTGGATATTTATATGGAACGTTTCTGTGAAATTCTGGGTGGCGTTCCGTGGATCGTAGTTATGACATTATGTATCCTGCATCTGGGTAATAATTTCGGAACATTTGTACTGGCACTTTGCATGACCGGTTGGATCGGCACGGCAAGCCGTACGCGTTCCCAGTTTTACCGTTTTAAGGGAAGAGAATACGTTCTTGCTTCCAGAACGCTTGGCTCATCGGATATCCGCCTGATCTTTAAGCATATCCTGCCAAACTCTCTTGGTACTATCATTACTTCGAGTGTATTGATGATTCCGAGCGGTATTTATTCGGAAGCAACACTTGCTTATTTAAACCTTGGTCTTCAGGGAAAACAGTCTTTCGGTGTTATGTTATCCAGCAACCAGCAGTATCTCGGAATCTATCCGAACCTTGTAATATTCCCTGCGGTTGTTATGGCTTTGATGATGATTTCGTTCAATCTGTTCGGAAACGGACTCAGAGATGCATTTAACCCGGCGTTGAAAGGAAGTGAATAAAATGTCACAGGATAAAGTATTATCAGTAAACCATCTTGCTATTAATTTCAAGACGGACAATGGTATTTTAAAGGCGGTCCGTGATATTTCCTTCGATTTAAACCGTGGTGAGACACTTTGTATCGTGGGAGAATCCGGCTCCGGCAAATCAGTTACGTCAAAAGCGATCATGGGCATTCTTGCAAACAATGCCATCATTGAAAGCGGAAATATCATTTACCGTGGAGAAAATCTGTTAGAGATTTCAGAAGATCAGTTTTATAAGATCAGAGGACACAGGATCGGAATGATCTTCCAGGATCCGCTTTCCTCGCTGAATCCTATCGTTCGTATCGGTAAGCAGATCACGGAAGCAATGCTGATCAATTCGGATAAACTTAAGATCATGTATGATGATCTTATCAGCGAAGACTTGATCCGTTATAAAAATACGGTTGCCAAGATGAACATCGAGATCACAAATGAAAAGAAAAAATTAGAAGAATTCATTGCGGTAACAAAGGCAAAAGAAAATACGACAGCTGCAGAACGTGCTGCAGACAAGAAACTGATTGCTGAAAAGAAACGTGCTTTTAAGGAATTTGAAGCTGAGACGAAGAAAAAGTATCAGGATAAGGCAAAGGAATTAAAAGAAGTTCTTACTGCAACGGAAAAGAAGGCAAAGCAGCAGGTAAATGAGTATAAAGCAAAAGTTACTCAGGAGCATAAGGCGAAGCTTGCTGAATTGAACAAGAAGCTTGCTAATGCAGGTTCTACAGAAGCAAAGAATTCTGTGAAAGAAGAGATCGAAGCAGAGAAGCTGAGCTATACGAATAACTTAAGGATCACAAAGGCGGAAGCAAAGAAGCGTGCTCTGGAGATCATGCGTGAAGTTGGTATTCCTGAACCGGAAAAGCGGTTTAAGCAGTTCCCGTTCGAATTCTCCGGCGGTATGAGACAGCGTATCGTAATTGCAATTGCATTAACGGCTTCTCCGGAAATCCTGATCTGTGATGAACCTACAACAGCATTGGACGTTACTATTCAGGCACAGATCCTGGAATTGATTAATAAGATCAAAGCAGAGAGAAATCTCTCTTGTATTTTCATTACACATGATCTGGGTGTCGTGGCTAACATGGCGGACCGTGTAGCTGTAATGTATGCAGGTAAGATCGTGGAGTACGGTACGGCAGAGGAAATTTTCTATGATCCAAAGCATCCGTATACCTGGGCACTGCTTTCCAGTATTCCTGATGTTGACAGTACGGAAAGACTGGATGCAATTCCGGGTACTCCGCCAAATATGATTTACCCGCCAAAGGGTGACGCTTTTGCAGCACGCAGTAAGTATGCGATGAACATTGATTTTCGTGAAGAACCTCCGATGTTTAAGATTTCGGATACACACTATGCAGCTACATGGCTTCTGGATTCACATGCTCCAAAGGTAGAAATGCCAAAAATCGTTAGTGAGCGAATTCGGTTATCACTGGAGGAGGAATAAAAATGGAGAATAAAGACAATTTGCAGGAATTTAATAGGCAGTATAATATTAATCCGAAGGTAAAGCAGAAGCCGGAACTTCGGGAACAGAATATTATTCTTTCTGTTCGCCATTTGAAGCAGTTTTTCTTCTTCGGAAAAGGTGTAAACCGTCAAAAATTGAAAGCGGTACATGATATTTCTTTTGACATTAAGGAAGGGGAATGTCTGGGTATCGTTGGCGAGAGCGGCTGTGGTAAGACAACAACAGGACGAAGCATTATCCGTCTTTATGATATTACTTCCGGTTCCGTATATTACAAAGGCGTTCGTCTGAGCGGCGGTAACAGATGGAACAAGAAGGAGATCAAATGGACAAAGATCCGCGGCAACGCAGAGATCAGAAAGATCAAGGACGAATTAAAGATCAGTCTGGAACAGCTGGATGAAAACGGTGAAGATTATGCGAATGAGGTAAAACGTCTGAAGGAAAAAGCACATGCCTCTATTCAGAATATCAAGAAGCGTATGGCAGATGTTGAGACAGAACAAAAGAAAGAGATCAAACAGATCCAGTTTGATAATAATCACGTCAGCCGAAAGCTTGCTAATGAGATCCAGATGATCTTCCAGGATCCGATCGATTCTCTTGATCCTCGTATGACAGTAGAAGATATTATTCAGGAAGGCTTGAGAATTCAGGGACTCCGCAATAAAAAAGAGAACCACCAGAAAGTAGTGGAGATGTTAAACAAGGTTGGTCTTGTAGAAGAACATGCATCCAGATACCCTCATGAATTCTCTGGTGGTCAAAGACAGAGAATCGGTATTGCAAGAGCACTTGTGATGAATCCGAAGCTTCTGATCTGTGATGAACCGATTTCTGCATTGGACGTTTCCATCCGTGCACAGGTGATCAATCTTTTAAATGAACTGAAGGAAGAGTTAAATCTTTCCATCATTTTTATTGCACATGACCTTTCGGTAGTTAAGTATTTCTGCGATACCATCGTGGTTATGTATTTTGGACGAGTTGTAGAAAAAGCACCAAGTGCTGAACTGTTTGCCCATCCGTTGCATCCGTATACGCAGGCACTTCTTTCTGCAATCCCTAAGCCGAATCCTAGGTCGGAAAAAACGAGAAAACGTATTCTCTATAATCCGGCAGAGGCTCATAATTATGAAGACGGCGACGCACCTAGCTTAAGAGAGGTAAGTAAGGATCATTTTGTATACTGCAATAATGAGGAATTTGAAAGATATCAGAAAGAAGTGAATGCATAAATATGAATTTTCTCAGGAAATATATTTTTCATTCCCCGGTGCATTACGGGATTGCAACTGCGATCAATGTGTTTCTTACTGTACTTGTCATGTATTTCAGAGATTTTAACGGCTGGCTTTGTTACGTGGACGCATTCAGCGTGGCAGGCGCAGTTTCCGTGCTGTTTGGTATGCTGCTCTGGGTAACTTCTGTAGGAGCGTTTTCTACATTCGGATATGCTTTTTCTACATTCCGCTCAGAACGGAAGTATAAGGATCTCTATGAGTATACAAAAGCAAAGCAGGAAAAGCAGGCGAAGCAGAAGAAAACGTATGTGCCTTATATCGTGGTAGGAGCTGTTTTCCTGCTGATATCGTTTGTTTTATCAAAAGTTTTACTGTAAAAACAAGCATGCTGAGAAATTAAAATGTTTAAATAATGATCAAGGGCGCTGATATGTAAAGTATCAGTGCCCTTTTGTGTTATAATAGGAAGAAAGTATTAACGGATGGATTTGTGAGGAGCCGCTTACAGATTACCGTCCCCGGCGGAAAGAAGTCAACAAATCGAACAAATATTCGATAAACAGGTTGACATATAGAGAAAATGGTGTTATGATTAGAACAAACAAATGTTCTGTTTTTTGAAAGAGAACGGAATTACTGTGGAGAGTGGTTTGTTTGTGATCATGTGGTGTGACTCACCACAAAAAGGAGCCGTAGTTATGAATATTGCAGAAAAACTTCAGATTCTTTCGGATGCAGCCAAATATGATGTTGCATGTACTTCCAGCGGCTCTGAAAGAAAGGGCAGGAAAGGAGCGATCGGAAATTCGGTCGCTCCCGGTATCTGTCATACGTTTTCTGCAGACGGAAGATGTATTTCTCTTTTGAAAATCCTTTATACAAACCATTGTATCTTTGATTGCAAATATTGCATCAATCGTTCTTCTAATGATATTGTGAGGACTTCTTTTACACCTGAGGAAGTATGCCGCTTAACGATAGAATTTTATCGGAGAAATTATATCGAAGGATTATTTTTAAGCTCCGGGATAAAAAATACGCCGACGGAAACAATGTCAGAAATTGTAACAATATTGATACTTCTTAGAGAAAAGTATCATTTTAACGGATATATCCATTGCAAGGCAATTCCGGGGGCAGATCCTGATCTGCTTGAACTTGCCGGGTGGTATGCCGACCGTATGAGTGTTAATATGGAACTGCCGACAGCTGAAGGACTCCGTGCTCTGGCTCCGCATAAAACCAGAAAGAATATCTTACTTCCCATGAGACAGATCCAGGCTGGGATTGAAGAAAATATGCTTGTGGTTGGTACGAATGACAGTCACGGGAGATTTTGGTATACGCAGAGAGAACTGGGAAAGACCGCAGAAACAACAGGGCTTTTGTGGGAACAGCAAAAGAGAAAGACAGAGCCGTGGTCTTTTCCGGTGAAACCAAAAGCAGAAACATCAGCCGAAAATAGTCTGACAATGCCAGAGACAGAAGGCAAACTTTTCGGATTGCATATGCAGAAAGAGGCACCCTGGGCAAACAGAACCGGAGGAAGATTTGTTCCGGCCGGGCAGTCAACGCAGATGATCATTGGCGCGACGCAGGAGAGTGATTATCAGATATTATCAGTTACACAGGCACTCTATCGAAAGTTTGATCTTAAAAGAGTTTTTTATTCTGCATTTGTTCGTGTAAATGATGACAGCAGCCTTCCGGTACTTCCGGGAGGACCCCCTGTGCGGCGGGAACACAGATTATATCAGGCAGACTGGCTGTTACGATATTATGGTTTTGAAGCAGAGGAACTGTTATCAGAGCAACACCCGTATTTTAATGAATTTCTGGATCCGAAGTGCGACTGGGCATTGCGGCATCCGGAGAAGTTTCCGGTTGAGATTAACCGGGCAGATTATGATACATTGCTTCGGATCCCCGGAATCGGAGTAAAATCCGCACGCAGGATCATGGCTGCACGCCGTACCGGAAAACTGGATTTTTCTGATCTGAAGAAAATAGGAGTAGTACTGAAACGTGCCGTTTATTTTATTACATGTGACGGAAAAACATATGGTTCCGTCAGAATGACACCAAATTTGATTTTAAGTAATCTTTTAGCGGGAGAAAAACCGGAAATGCAAGAGGAAACGGTATATCGGCAAATGACCCTGTTTGATGGAAATTATCAGGATCTGTCGGCACTTTCAGCACAGTTGAGAGGTATCTGAAGATAAGATATGAGGGGTAAAACGGATGAAGCATATTTTGCAGTGTGAAGATACGATCGCAGGAATTTTTTCAGCTGTTTATTGTGCATGGGAATATCGATTCGGGCATGAGAATACAGTGATTGCACTGATAAGAAAAGCAGACATGGACACACCGGAGCTGTTTGCTGAATATCATTTGCTTGTGCCGGATACACGGAAAGCGCAAAAAGTTTTAGAAACCATACGCAGATCATGCGGATATGCAGTTTATGAAAGTTTGTTCTTTGCGGCATATGCAGATGCAGTGGATAAAGCGGATACGATATATCGTTATGTTCAAAGAGCATTGGATATGGGGAAAATGATACAAGATCATTTGACAGCTCCGGAAGTTGTGCGTATCATGGAATTGAGCCGTGAGGTAAAGAATGAGCGTCATTACTATTTGGGATTCCTACGATTTATTGAAATTCCCGGAAGCATCCTGCTTGCAAAGTATGAGCCGAAGAACAGAGTAACCGAACTTATCATGCCGCATTTTGCAGAGCGGTATCCGGAGGAAAGATTTATCATATGGGATGTTCGAAGAAATGAGGCAGGTGTATATAAACCTGGGCAAAGGTATCTGATGATAACATTTACTGAAGAGGAAAAGAAACGCCTGCTTTCATATCGAGAAATACATTTGGATGCCGAGCTGCTTTGGAAGGATTTTGTAAAGGCGGTCAGCATCCGGGAGAGGGACAACAGAGAACTGCAGAAAAGTAACATTCCGCTCCATTTCAGAAAATACATGACGGAATTTGGTAAGGAGGGACCGGAAGATGGAGTACCGGGTCAGAGCCGTTTTATTTGATATTATGGCAGGATGCGAAGAATTAAAAAGATCACTACAGAATGCCGGAATTCAAGTGGGAGTTCCTTTTTTAGGATTTCAGGCAAAAACAGGACTGCAAAGAGAACTTGCACGATTATGCCGGAAAGGAGAAGAATGCCTGCTGCTCACTAATCAGGAAGAGCATGCCCGTATCGGGAGAGAGTGCGGACTGGTGGTAGTCGGATGTATAGAAGGACATTTTTCGGCACCGAAAACAAAAGTTTTGTTGGAATCTCCGGAAGAAGTCAATGTGGGTTATCTGGACCGTACGTTCTGCCACAGTAAGGGATATCCGGCGGTCATTTTGGAAACAGAACGACTTCTTTTGAAGGAACAGGAAGAAAGCGAAATAGAAACCTTATATGAAATACTGAAAGAAACAGAAGGACAAAGACTTTCCATGAAAACATCTGAAAACAGAGAAGAGCTGGAAAAGCTTTTTTCCTACGGTACCTGTGTCTATTCTTTCTTTGAGTATGGTTATTGGGTGATCATATCGAAGGAGACAGGAAAACTGATCGGACGTGCAGGATTTTTAGAAGGAAGTTATCCTCCGGAAATCGGATATGTGATAGAACACTCACAATGGGGAAAGGGATATGCAACAGAAACAGTCAAAGCACTATTGCAGTATGCCTCGGAAGAGATTGCGTGTGAGTGTATTTTAGCCAGAGTCTCAAAAAAGAACGTTGTTTCTGCACATATTGCAGAAAAATGTGGTTTTGTACTATCGGGAGAAATTGGGAATGAGGAAAATGCTTCCGATTCCATAATGATATACAAATTTGATATGTAGAGGCTTGGGAGCAGTATCCCAGGCCTTTTGACTAGTTTGCTTCGGAATCGTGGCTTCCGTCTTTCATGCTGTTTCCAAGGTCATCTACTGCGTCGCCTACGCCGTCTAAAACATCACCTACACCATCCCCAATGCCGGTACCGATATCATCTACACCATCGATGATATCATTCCCTAAATTTCCGGAATCCGGATCTGCCGGGTCGGTAGGATTAGGGATTCCGGTCTGACCATAGGTACCATCGGTTACTGAATTGTTGTTATCACTGTTTTTTGCACAGGCGGCAAAGCTTAATACAAGAAAACAGCATACAATCAGTAAAAGGGTCTGCTTTTTCATAAGAAATCCTCCTTTCGATGCTTGCTCGTGACGAAATATCGTCTGCAGGTAGTATTTGCACGGAGGAAAAAGTTATTCACTCGGAATAGTAGTGACATTTGGTAAAAAAACTGGTAGAATGAATCGGGTAAATGAAATTACAGATCATTTAAAAATTTTTTCGGAGGGGAAAATGGAGATTGAACGTAAATTTACAGTGATGAAATTGCCGGAGAATTTAGAACAATATGAAAAAAGAGAAATAGAGCAAGGATATTTATGTACAAATCCTGTGGTGCGCATCCGAAAAATGAATGAAGACTATATTTTAACTTATAAATCGAAGGAAAAAGGAAAGTATACCAAACATCATGCCAGATGCTGCGAAGAGGTGGAACTTCCCCTGACAAAAGGGGGTTACTTTCATTTGAAGGAAAAGGCGGATGGAAATATCATTTCTAAAACAAGGTATTTGATCCCGACAGAAGATGCGCATAAGATTGAGCTAGATATATTTCATGGGCATCTGGAAGGGCTTGTATTTGCTGAAATTGAATTTGAAAGCGAAGAAGCAGCAGCAAATTATCCGCTGCCGGATTGGTTTCAGGATGATGTGACGTTTGACAGACATTACAGCAATGCTTATATGACAAAATTTGACAGCTTGAAGGAATTGTTTTTTGATCAGGAGGAAAAATGAAAAAGGGCGAAGAATATATTGGATTGGTAGAGAAAGTTGAGTTCCCGAATAAAGGCATTATTCGGATGGAAGAAAGAAAAATCATTGTAAAAAACACGATTCCCGGACAAAAGGTAAGGTTCAGGATCACGAAGCTGCGTTCTGATCGGGGTGAGGGAACACTTTTGGAAACGGTAGAGAATGCCCCGTGTGAATTAAAAGAGGCGGCATGCCCACATGCAGGGAAGTGTGGCGGGTGTGTTTATCAGACGCTTCCGTATGAAGAACAATTAAAGATAAAGGAAATGCAGGTAAAAGATCTGTTGGAGCCGGTCATCGGAGAAGTTCCGTTCCTTGGAATGTTTCCAAGTCCGAAATCGGAAGAGTATCGGAACAAAATGGAGTTTTCTTTTGGAGATGAGACCAAAGGCGGAGAATTGACATTGGGACTTCATAAGAGAGGAAGTTTTTATGATATCGTTCCGGTAGGCAGTTGCAGGCTGGTACATCCGGATGTACGGCAGATTTTGGATACTGTATCTGAGTACTGCAGGACAAAGGGATTGCCATATTATCATAAGATGTCACACGATGGGTACTTGCGTCATCTTGTAATACGTCGTGCTGAAAAAACAGGAGAAATTTTAATTAATATCGTAACAACGTCACAGCAGAATCATGATTTCACAGAACTAAAGGAACAGTTATTCAAACTTCCGTTAAGAGGAACATATGCGGGAATTTTGCATAGTATCAATGACAGTCTTGCAGATGTGGTAAAGAGTGATGAAACGAGGATATTGTACGGGCAGGAATTTTTTTATGAGGAATTGCTGGGATTAAAATTCAGAATCTCTACATTTTCATTTTTTCAGACCAATTCTTTGGGGGCTGAGGTACTTTACAGTCTGGCACGTGATTTCATCGGAGAGGGTGAACGCAAAGTTGTATTTGATCTGTATAGTGGCACGGGAACAATCGCACAACTGATGGCGCCGGTTGCAGAAAAAGTGATCGGGGTAGAAATTGTAGAAGAGGCTGTAGCTGCTGCTAAGGAAAACGCACATGCAAATGGGTTGTCTAATTGTGAATTTATTGCCGGTGATGTACTGAAAGTATTAGATACCATTGCAGATAAGCCGGAATATATTATCCTGGATCCGCCAAGAGACGGAATTCATCCAAAGGCCTTACAAAAAATCATTGCTTATGGAGTAAAGAGGATGGTATACATTTCTTGTAAACCAACCAGCCTGGCGAGAGATTTGGAGATTTTAAAGGGATGTGGTTATCAGGTTGAAAAGGTTGCCTGCGTGGATATGTTTCCTGGAACAGCAAATGTGGAGACGGTTGTCCTTCTTTCCAAGGGAGAGGTCGACTCGAAAAAGGTGCGTGTGGAGTTCTCATTGGAAGATATGGATATGTCAGATTTTCAGGATAGTGCGACCTACACACAGATTAAGGACTATGTGCTGGAATATAGCGGATTAAAGGTTTCTAACCTGTATATTTCGCAGATTAAGCGGAAATGTGGATTGGAAGTGGGTAAAAACTACAATCTACCGAAATCTGATGATAGCAGGCAACCGCAGTGTCCACCGGAGAAAGAGAAAGCAATCCGAGAAGCGTTTGAATATTTTGGGTTGGTGTAAGTAAAGAGACTATGAAATATTGATATTGCATAACTTTAGGACAATATAAAGAAAAATCAGAGAGAAGAAAATAAAATAGGTGGCAGATTTTGGTTATCTGCCGCCATTGCGATTGCTATGTTATTTAATAGTATTTATTACAATTCTATGGGAAAGAAATCAAGGGACACAATATAAGTTTAAGATGAAATTTCCACAGAGGAAGAAGTAAAATCCCGATAGATTAATAGGGATGAAAGTGGTAGAATCTTCTTGCGTGGAGAGATGAGATTTATATGTGAAAATTCATTTCTGTTAATCCTGCCGCAAGGCTTGATTATAAAAATATTATATTTTAAGGAGATTGCTGTTTGAGAAAAAACAACACCTTGGAGATTGTGGCATAGCCGGGAGGTTATGAAAACAATCAAAACGTAACCTCCCAGTATTGCAGTCAACAATCATCAGGAGGAAAAATTAATGAATAAAAATGGCTATTTAATACGTTTGGAATTACCTGCAGACCATGCAGATGTAGAAAATCTGGTAAGAGAATCTTTTTGGAATGTGTATCGTCCGGGCTGTTATGAACACTATTTGTTACGATGTCTGCGAGATGACAAAGACTTTGTGCCGGAACTTGATTTTGTGATGGAAAAAGATGGTCGAATCATCGGACAGAGTATTTTTATGAGAGCAAAGCTTCAGACAGACGATGGGAGAGAAATTCCTATTATGACCATGGGTCCAATCTGTATTGCAAATGATTTAAAACGCAAGGGATATGGAAAGATTCTTTTGGATTATTCTATGGAAAAGGCAAAAGAAATGGGTGCAGGAGCATTATGTATTGAAGGTAATATTGATTTTTATGGAAAAAGCGGATTTGAGTTTGCGTCTGAATATGGGATTCGCTATCATGGATTACCGGAAGGTGAAGAAGCTTCTTTCTTCTTGTGTAGAGAACTGATTCCCGGATATTTAGATGGAGTGACAGGCGAGTATACTACGCCGGAAGGATATTTTGTGGATGAAGCGAAAGCAGAGGAGTTTGATAAGCAATTTCCATACAAAGAGAAATTAAAATTACCGGGACAACTTGTGTAAAACTGTTCCAAACTTACGCTGGTGGGGCTGTTGCCCCATCAGTTTTTAAAAATAGAGGTTGTATGTGAGGTTTAAGAGAATGACAGTTTTGGATGTTTTTTCATGGTTATCGGAAAAAGAAATAGACATAGAAGGAATAGAAAACATATTTTTAAAATCTTACAAAGGTGTTGCCGATAATACTTATGAGATAGTACATGAGATTCCGGAAAACATAGGAACAGATATGTTTGATTGTAAGAATGAACTGTTGAGTGAAGGAAAAAAGGTTGTATATATGATGAGAGCCGGTGTGCCTGTGGCTGTCATAGGTTATAGGGATTAAAAATTTGAAGTTGGAGAATTGATAAATGGATGCACAAGTTTTTTGGGATGTGATTGGAAAATATAATCAAGACACAGTAGTAATTCAAGTTGCTTTATTGCTTGTGATTGCGGGGGGAATCATAGTTGCTCGCACTAAAAAAATAGCGTGGATGGAAAAAGTGGTGTTGGGTATTGCTAATTTGTTTATAGGTATTGTTTTCTTTGGAGTATACGGAACAGAGCCTATTCAGAAATTTTTTGCATTGCCACTATATATTATTTGTGGAATGCTCTTTTTGTACGAGGCATTTCACAACAAAACGAACCAACCGAATAAGTTCAATTTTATACAACTTTCATTGATTCTATTGTATGTTTTATATCCGATAATTTCGTGGGCATTAGGAAATGAATTTCCAAGAATGGTAACACATATTATGCCATGTCCGGTTGTAAGTTTAAGTCTGACGGTTTATGCGAGCTATTCTCGAAAAAACAGAGTACTATTGGCATTATTAACTATTTGGGGATTAACAGGAATTAAATCGGTTATATTTAGTGCCTATGAAGATATAATTCTTTTGGTGTGCGGCATATATGGAGTGTATTTGATGGTTAAGGAAATAAAGGTTTCTAAAAAGAATAGGAAAGTCATAAAGGTATAAACTTTGAATTTGGCGGTGAGAAAACAATGGAATGGATAAACATTTTCGGTGTGGTGTTCAGACGAAGCATTTGCAACCTATCTTATTGTAGATACCGTACTGGTAATGCTTTATTCTGATATTCCTTCAATGTTGTTCTTATTTAGTGGAATTATGAGTAGGTCTATATTATTGATTGTTGCCGCAGTGTTATTTGCACCTACACATATATTGATTTCATATAAGAATGCAAAATGTTAGATGAATTTGAATTTGACGGAGGTTAACATGAGTGATAATTATAGTGTAAGAAAGTTTCAAAATAGTGACGCAGATGAGGTATCTAAATTAATCATCAAGACTTTAAGAACAACAAACATAAAAGATTATTCTGAGGAATATATTGAAAATGATGTAAAAAAATTTACTCCAAATGGTGTAATTGAACGTGCTGGCTGGACACATTTTTATGTTGTTTGTGATAAAGAATGTATTGTAGGATGTGGATCAATTGGTTCATATTGGGGAAAAGAAGATGAAAGTAGTTTGTTTAATATATTTGTATTGCCAGAGTATCAGAGTAATGGCATTGGAAGAAAGATAATTGAAACATTAGAGAATGATGAATACTTTTTGAGAGCAAAACGTATAGAAATTCCTGCTTCAATTACAGCTTGTGAATTCTATAAAAAAATGGGATATACATATAAGAATGGTATTGATATCGTTGATGAAGAACAATTATTCCGTTTGGCTTCTTTTGCAGCACTACCTGTTGCACCAAGAGAGGCCGCATAGTCCTCTTGTACAGCAGTTGCCTTAGTAAAAGTCTTTGCCCCGGAAAGAGCAGCAAAGAGTTTACCAATATAGGTAAGTGCGGTAGAAATATAGCCTATCAATTTTGCAAGGATAGGCGTTACAACCGTTAAGATCGGAGCAAACGCAGTAGCAAAGCTGTTTTTAAGCTGTGTCAAAGCTGATTTCAAAGTGGACAGGTCTGCATTTGTTTGAGAGGAATACTGTGCAAGATTATTGAATCCCTCTTTTACAGCAGTAATAATGCCCGACATGATTTGTCGGATTGCCATTCTCTTTAGCATACTACCAAGCCCTGTGATTTTCTTACCGAGTTTGTTAATAGCACCTACAGCACCAGTTGACGATTTTGAAAACTGCCGCATTTTGGAAATACCACCCTTGATTGCATTTACGCAACCTGAAAAGGCTTTTTTACCAACACTGCCTATTTTACTGAAGGCAGATTTTACGGCGTTGCCTACCCGTGCCAGTCTACTTGTAGAGCTACTTGCTGATTCAGCTTGTCCCTGCATTTCTGCAAGACGATCCCTTGCAGAAGCTAAAGCACTGCTGAGCTGAGAATATTCTGCTGTACTTGATCCCATTTGAAAAGCTGTACCGTCAGCTCTCATAGAGGCTTGTTCGCCCTCATATTCCGCTATTTTCCTTTTTGCAAGGTCAATATCGTACTGTAAAGATTGCCAAGAACGGGAGCTTTGTGCTACTCCCATATCCTCCATTTTGATTTGCTTTTCTTCCAGCTTTGCAAGTTCGTTTTTTGCCTTTTGGATTTCAGTTGTAAGCCACTGATAACCATCTGTAGGCACTTTTGTATTTGCGAGGCTTTCCATTTTCGCCTCAATGTCAGAGATAGTGCTTTCCAACGCCGTAGCCTTAGCATCAAAAGTTGCAATGGCGTTTGCGTTGCCGGATAAAGCTTTTTCAAAGGTAGGGCCAAGAGATTGAATTTTGGTATTCAGTGATTTTACGGCCCTTTGTAATTCAGAGCTGCCAGCCTTAAACCCTTGAGCATCTATCTCAGTATCAACGATAATCGAGCCGTCAGCGTGTTCTGCCATAGTATCACCTTCCTTTATCAGCCGAGCATTGCGTTGAGCCTATCCTTTGCTTCCTGTTCCTCAGCCGTTAATTTAGGCTTGAGTACGCAAATATCTTTGTTTGCGTTCCAGTATTCACGTTCCCATTTCTCAAGTTTTTTGTTCTTTGCTTTTTTACCTCTGAGGCTAAGAACATGAGAAAACACGCCCTCTGATATTTCCATGAAGTAGCCCATAAAGGTCCACCAATGTACATAATCAGCAGTGCGTGTTTCAAAACCTGCAACCTTATTGAGTGCCGGAAACATGATGTTTTCGTCCTGTTCCCAATCCATAGTGCGAGGGGACTTTTTGTTGTCACCTGTTGCACCGTGGTCTATGAAGCCCAAAGCAACTTTGAAAGCTGCTTCGTATTGTGATTTAGGTATGCTGTCAAAATCCTTAAAGAGAATATATAGACACACATAAATCTTTTCTTCGTTTTCAAGTTCAGGATCGTTAAAAGCACAAACAATTTTGAGAATATCCCGAAAATCCGAGCGAATATTATACTCAACATTGTTTACGCTCAAAGACTTAGGGAGTTCACCAATCATTTCTTTTTGCCGTCCTTATGCTTACCCGTTCTGTACCCGTGTGTGTAGCGGTTAACCCTGTTGTTAATCTTCGTTGTTTCACGGTCAAACTGACGGGAGATATATTTACCTACTGCATCAAGTGCATTTTCACAGTAGAAACGCCCATTGACAGGAGAGAACGGATGCATTTTACCGAAAAACGCCTCACTGAAATTGCCGTCAAAAATGTAGTTGCAGGCTTCATACAGACGTCTGACTGCTTCCTGCATAGCAGCAGTTTCAGCCTCATTCTTTTCATCAACAGTACCGTCAGGATTGATATTTACGTTTTCAAGAGGCGCTGTAATTTTGTCAAAGTCAGCAATCTTTTCATTGTAACGGTCAATCATACCAACGTCAGTAGGACGGAAATAGAAAACGCCGATTTCCTCTCCTTGCTTATTAAGAATAGACTCTCTGACGCTACCGTCATCAACAACAATGCCGGTAGGCTTTTTAGGACGTTGCCGTGTCCTTCCGTCCGCACATTCTTAGGACCGTGCGTAGTCCAATTTTAAGTACCCCTGCCGGAGTTGCACCGGCTATACTGAAAAGGGCATATTAAACAGCAGAGCCTCCGAAACATCAGTCTTGAAAGCTCTGCTGTAGTTTATTGATTGTTAAGTTTCCGGGCAGCAGCCGTAGCCTTAGCCGCCTCAGACCTATTCCATTTTGCAACGGTTATGCGGTCATTTAGTTTTTTAAGATTGTTATTTTCACAGAAATTGTTGTAGGCGTTATTGTGCTGTTGTAATTTCAACGCTGCTTTGCTGTATTCGTCTTGCAGTGTAGCTTTAACCTCTGCGTCCTCCGCAGCGTCTATAGACTCACGCAAACCGAGTACCTTTAGTTTCTGTTTCCTGATTCGTGCTTCAGCCGCCCTCTGTTTTTGTGAGAGGTCATAAACTTTTTTATTTTCCTCTGCATCAAAATCAGCGTAGGGGTTATGCTCAGGATCACCGGGACCGAAGGAGTGTCGGCAGTTCCAACCGCACAAGCCCTCACCTGTGCCGTAGCCTGTAGCCTCTGTGAATAACAGATAGCCGGGTGTTTTGCCTGTACGGGAGAACAGCTTGCCCTGCCACCAAAAGTGGTTAGAGGGGGTTTCTCCACCATCACCATAACGAGCGCCTATGTGGGCTGAGGTGCGTATCAAGTCCCAATCCCTCTCAATCATGCCTTGCATAGCCATATTACCGCTTGCCTGTCCTACGCCTGTACGCACAGCACGTAAAACAGCGGTTTCTATGGTGTCAACATGGCCCGTAGGATAATGCACCTTTGCCTGAGTGCTGATAATATCGTTTACCGCTTCTTTTACAGCCTGAGTGTATGACTGTGCGCCACTCATAACCTTAAAATGTGCGGTGTCAAGGGTGTTGATAAGCTGTTGCTGACTTGCCTTTGCAGTGGTACGGGTAAAATTGTGGATTTCTCCGTTGGTGCGTTGGTAAGTATCTGTAAGCAGCTTTATCATGTACTCTGATTGTGCAAGGCTTACGGATTCAAGCCCGTGTGCAACATAAAAAGCGTTATCAGCCTCCCATGTCATATAGTTCAAGAGGCTTGCGGAAAAGCATAATATTGTCAGTAAGCATAACGCCGTTGCGTTGCTTAAATTCATGCTTGAATGTTTCTATACGCATATTATTGTTTTCACCACCTATCTTTTTTGTGCAATAAAAAACCGCCAACTGTAGAACAGTCAACGGTATAAAACAAAATATATGAAAACAGGGCGCATTTCTGCACCCTGTAGCAAGCGCCCGGATTCGCACCGGGGCAGCGGCTAACACCACTTGCTCCTCCTACATTACTACTTGCCGTTTCTATTATGCCATAAATTTATGACTTTTTCAATCATCCGGCGTTCTTTCACGGTTAAATTTGTAGCCCCTTTTGGACCGTCATTTTCATTGTGATTATATCCGTGGTGAACGTGTGGCAACATTCCTCTGTGCGGTTTATCTAAATCAATGGTTTTGGTGCGTTTGTTTTCCGTGTCATAGTAGGACACATATTTTGGAACACCTGCATTATTGACTGTGACATATACACGCCCCTTAGTCATGGTTTCAAGAGGAGCGTTTGCACTGTTGTCTGTACGCTGTACGAACTTAATGTTGCCCGATTTTAAGAGTGTTTTATATTCCGTGCCGTAGGGCTTGCCACTCGTAGAAAAGCCACTTGAAGCACCTCTGCCGCCCATATTACAGGGCCTCCGTTTTGGTACGAAATTTTTCTTGATAAGCTGTAAGCCTCACTATATTACCGTTACACTCCACCGGCACATTGCCGTAAAAGTAAATAAGTGAAGGCTGAAGTCTTGCAAGCATTTCATTGTAGCCGTCTATAAACAGCTTGCGGCTTTCCTTGCTGAGCTGAGTGCCAACAGAGGATATTGCCACAGTACCGCCTACCGGCTCACCGTCAAAGCACCAACTAAAACTATCTCTGTCACTCCAACTGATTGTTGGTATAACAGTGATCCCGTTAGCCTGCCAATAAGCACCGAGCCAATGTTTACGGTAGTGATTGTATATTTGTACAGCCTTAGGAAAATCGGTGTATGTGGAAAAATCAGGCGTACAGACAACCTTAAATTTTCGGAGCATATCAAGATACGCATCCGGGTTGCTCCAACATCTTGTAAACTGATAATCGTCCACAAAGAAATGAAGCCCTTTGTCATAAGGCTGTTTACACGTTTTTGCATAGTTAAAACCAATAAACTGTTTAGCTGTTACGTTCTCAGGAAGAAGGCACGGAATATCATAAGTACCCGTACCGTCAAATATGCCTTTATTCAGATTTTCATAATTGCGTCCCTGTCGGTACATGATAGCTGTGCCTCCTTTCATAATCTGCTAAAGAGGGTACGATCCGTTTTCTTCAGACCGCTAAAGAGAAATCATCCGAAAAGTTCACACACCCTGTACTTTATAAATCTAACCTCAGGGGCAAAGGATTCTAAGTCATAAACCTACTCTCATTCGAGAACCCAGCCGATTCCTTCGCAGGTTAAATTAAGCCCTTTACAGCAGTGGATGGCACTCTGTAAAGGGCTATGGATAGGGCCACGAAAAGCGGCAGAGGCTGGAGGCATACCTAAAGCCGCCTGCCAAAGCCAAAAATCCACGCTATCATAATAGCATATACACACGGGACATTCGGGACAAATGTTACTCGTTCTCCATATTTGATTTATCTATGTACCTGTAACAGGTCTTTTTTACGCTGTCTGCTGTGTTATTACCCCCAATATGTAAAGCAACCTGCAACCACGGTAAACCGTTGATAAAACGCAGAGTAAATATCTGTCTTGTAAGGCTGTCGGGAATAGTAGAGATATAGCACTCAAGCCTGTTACGTTCGTGTAAGCACTGTTGCTGTTTGGCTTGTATAATCATTTGCAAGTCAATAATATCTGCAACATAGCGTTCAATTTTGCTGTTGGAACGGTTAGGACTTCCGGGCATACCTGAGAGATTAGGAGAGGAAACGCCTGAGGCTTTTTGCTCAAGCTCTGCAAGCCTCTCCTGATCTAATTCTATTTCACGATTCAGCCAATATAGCTGAGATAATTCTTTTACTGTCATGCTGCTGTACCTTCCTTTACTTTTTGTATGCGGACTTTCAACGCCTCAAGTAAGCTGTCCTGAACGTCAGCTTTACCACCTAAAGACTTAATCACATCTTCATCAGTGCCGCCCTGTACTAAAAGATGATGAATAATCACAGGATAGGGCTGCCCCTGCCTGTGCAAGCGTTTATTTGTCTGCTGATACAGTTCTAAGCTGTCAGTTAATCCAAACCAAATTATGTGGTGTCCTCCGTCCTGTAGGTTGAGGCCATAACCGCAGCTTGCAGGTTGTACAAGTAGCAAATCTATATTACCGGCGTTCCATTCGTCCTCCTCAGCTTTACCCTCATACACTTTGACAGTGGAGTGTGTAGCTTTCAGAGCATCCAACAGCCGTGTTTTATCATGTTTGAAATTATAACAGATGTTGGACTTAAAGCCTGAAATTACAGCATGAACGTGTGAATCAGCACATAAAGACGGGCTTATACCATTAGTGGTGTGGTAGAAAATACCTCTCCCTGCCTGTTGCTCAATACAGTAAAAATCTTCTTTGACGGCGTTTGCAACAGCAGGACGGTCAACCGTGTTGAGTGTGTAGCTCACATCCTCAGTCCAACCTTTACCGTTACAACCTGCGGTGTCGGCTCTGTCAATGCAGTTGCCTTGAATACAATATGTTGGCGGTCTTAATCCTCTTGAGCTTGCTTCTCTAAAACAGTCCTCAACAGGTCGGGTAGCGGTTTCCCACGGCGTTCTGCCCTGCGGATAATACCCTGACACGCCTTTGCGCTCAAAGAGTATTTCGGGTGCGGTAAGTCCTCCAAAATCTGCGACAAGTGCGATTCTGCGCCTACGCTGGGGTACTCCCCAAAACTGAGCGTCAAAAACTCTCCAAGCGAGGGACCAATCCCCCCCCCTCTCACCGTAGAGGCATCCTGCCAAAGGCCAGCCTTTGTTAGGCATAGGAACAACGGGGACTTCTTCGCAGATGACACGTATCGTTTCTTGCAGGACTGCTCCGAAGTCTGCTCCTTTATTTGAGCTGAAAGCTCCGGGGACGTTTTCCCACACCATGAAGCGTGGTCTAATATCTTTTCCTGTTCTACCTCTGTCTGCATCTGCTTTTCTCATCTCCTTTATTATTCTGAGCTGTTCCATAAACAAGCCTGAGCGTTCTCCGGCAAGACCGGCTCTTTTACCTGCAACGCTTAAATCCTGACATGGGCTGCCTCCGATTATCACGTTTACAGGTGTAGCCTCAGCTCCATTGATTTTTGTTATATCTCCTAAGTGCTTCATAAGCCCACTCCCTCAAAGTCATTAGCGGCTGAAGGATAACGGCTCTTTAACAATTCGTGTTCACACTCAGGGCAGTAGTTACGCCAATCTCCGTATCCGTCTTTAACGGTAGCCCAACCACAGGAGCGTAAATGTTCTACAGCATCTTCAAATGCGTCCTGTTCGCACAGTTCTTTGTAGCAGTTATCACATACAGGTATGTATGATCCTGCAATTCGTTCTATTGCCATTGGTTAGTCCTCCGTTAATAATCAATATCAAAGCTGGTATCGTCATCCACTTCCTCAACATCAAGTAAAATCTCTGTGCTGTTGTAGTAGAGGTTGGCAACAAAAGCCTCAAAGGTGGAGAGTGTACCAATCTTCAGAGTGTCCTTCAAATTGTGGCTGTTAAGGTAAAGGCTTGAAATTGTGGAGGTTTTCTTTTTACCGTAAACACAAAATCTAACCTCAATTTCGCCACGTTCTTTACCGCCAAAGTACTCACTTTCCAACGGATGATCTGCAAAACTGCAAGTATAAAGTGTAAAATTACCGTCCTCTTTAACCTCAAGGTCCGCTGCGTATTCCTGACGTTCGTACTTTTCGGATTCATCCGTATTCTCAAGTACCCAATCACGATAACGTTTGAATATCTCAGACAAGCTGATATTTTCATGTTTCTGTAAAAGCACATCATTGAGTGACTGTTGTACTTTTTCGGCAATATCTGCTGAGTAGAGGTCCTGCACAATTGTTTTTACCGTCTGTGCAATAAAACCGTTGTATGCCGAAAATCCACAATCAGCAGCAATTTTACTTACACTGTCCTGTACCTGCTTAGAGATACCGTTTCGGAATGTGTAGCTACTGAGTTCAGTAGTGATAGCGTCCGTAACGGTCTTTTCAACCGTTTCTTCGATTTTTCGTTTTATTACTCCGTCAGTGTCAAGCTGTTCAAGTTTGTCTGATACAATTTTGGAAACATCAATATTCATACGCTTAATCCTCCAAAATGCCGTCAAACACAACAGGCAGTTTTTTTTGCAGGGCTTCACAAAGCGGAATAGCAACCTCTCTCATTTGAGGGTGGGCTGCCTTTGCACAGCGGAGCTTGAAAAAGTGACGCCATTCTCTGAGGTTAGCGGTCATAACAACCTCTGTTTTGAGGCTGTTAGGTAAAACAGCTCTTGCCTCCTGAGGAGTGCAGCCCCACTCTAAAAGGTTGAAGTAAGCCCCCTCAGCCGTCATGCAAGCCTCTTTCCATTCGTCATAACCAAACGTATCAGGCTGAAGGTAAAACGGCTCAATGACGGTAATTTCGCTATTAAAATCGTCCTTAGAGTAGTTGCAGTAGCGTGTGCTTTCCTGACAGTAGGAAGCTAACCTGTGCCTCACGATTTCGTGAGATACACCACGATCACAGATAAACTTAACCGTGATATTGAAATGCTCAAGGACGGCTTCGTGTCCTCTGCTGATAATGCTTTTTACAAAAGCACGGCAGGATTCGTCCGTTATTTTCTTTTCGGACTTGTAACAGGTACGTCCGCAAAGCTCAATGTGTTTCAACACTGCCTCAGAGCTGAGGTCAGTGAGAATTTCAAAACCGGGTTTTATAATCTTCATTTGGCAGTGCCTCCAATTTTGCTATCAATATAAATAGCCACATAAAGGACCACAATCAGATAGCCAACATAAAGAAACAACCAGTACCAAGAAAACATATATGCCATGATAACCGGTGTAGCAAGTACACCAACCGTGATTACAGCAATAGCCACAATCATTGCGATGCAGATTGAAAGTCTTAAAAGATTTGTATAGTTGATTTTTTTATTCATAATAGATGTTCCTCCGTTATTATCTTTTTGAATGAATTTTTACCGTGAGGCCCCACAAGGGGGCCTGATTGCGGTAGATATTAGATTAAATGCAGAAGCCGAACGCCACGCCACTGCTGTAGTGGGCGCCGATGCTGTAGCTGTAGCCGTAGTTGTAGACAATGCAGAAGTTCGTGGACGAAGAGGCCATTGGAGAACGCAACCACCAGAACCAAGTGCCGTTGCTGCCACATTCTTTTACACGGTCACGCTCAGTCTTGAAAATATCAAGGTGCGTATCGTCAGGCTCATATTCAGTCCAACTGCCTTTGCCAAGCGCCTGTGTTTTAGAAATGAGGAAAAGGTTGTCCTCGCACTCAACACGCTCACCGTTAATGATCTGTGCAATTTTCGTAGGTGCGATAACTGTCTGCAAATCGTCAGGAAGCAGAGCAAAGATTATTTTATTGAGATAACAGCGCATATCAGATGCAGCCCAGCCGCCCTCGTTAGTACGGCTCTTATTCATAAAATGTTCGTCCTCAAGACAGTCACGCAGTACGAAGTACAGTTTGCCGTTTTCGTCATAGGTTGCCTCAAAGATAACATTTTCGCCGGTCTTGAGAGTTACCGGGATTCTATCTCCGCTGTGTAGCATTTCTTTAATACTGCCGTCTGCAACAGCAGCCTTCAGTGCCTCCCAGCTTGTTTCAAAAGTTGCCAAAGTTTTAATAAACATAAAGATTGCCTCCTTAATCTTTTTTGAAGAATTTACCTACCCAACCCTCAGCGTTAAGCGGTAAGCCGAACGCCCACGGGATAGGGTTAGCCATGATAGTACAAACATTATTGAGCATTGTATCTTCATCAGCATAAGGCTCAATGTCGATTACAACCTCATCGTGTACGTGGAACACTACGGGATAACCGGCTGTTTCCAAATTGTCTATAGCCTGAGCCAAACAGTCACGGGCTATAGCCTGTACACAGTTCTCCACCAGCTTACCGCCGTATGTTTCAATGCGTTTCCACTTCTTTGTTGTCTGATCCATGCCCATATAGGAGATAGAGGGATTACCCCACCTGTTCTCACCAATGTCAGGATTGATATAATAAAGTTTTCTGCCGGACGGCAGTAATATTGTTAAGCAGGTAGTGCCGTTTGAGCTGTCATACTCTCTTGAGAATGTACAGCACCTTACTGTAACACTGCCTCCGTTGGTAATAACCTGAACAGCAGCACTGTCAAAGGCGTACCATAAATCACGGATTTTAGGGTTAGTATCACGCCAACGATTTACAATGTCCTGTACCTCTTCGTCAGGCAGGTCTGCAAGCAGTCCTCCTACGTCCATGTTACGCATAGCACCAACGCCGCCTTGATAACCAAGAGCAAGCTCAGCAACCTTGCCACGCTGTCTAAGTGAATACTCAGGATTGCCTTTTTTGATGCGCTCAAATGGTACATTGAACATCTGAGAGGCAGAAGCCTCATAGATCTTGCCGTGAGTTCTGAAAACCTCAAGCCGCCATTCTTCGCCTGCAAGCCACGATATAACACGTGCCTCAATAGCTGAGAAGTCAGCATCAATGAGAACGTGTCCCTTAGGTGCAACAAAGGCTGTACGGATAAGCTGAGAGAGTGTATCGTTCACAGAGCCGTAAACGGCTTTCAGACCGTCAAGCTGTCTGTGTTTTACAAGCTGTCTTGCAAGGTCCAGCGGCTCTGTGTAGGTGCGAGGCAAATTCTGTACCTGCACCAATCGACCAGCCCAACGCCCGGTACGGTTAGCACCGTAATACTGAAGGAGTCCTCTAACTCTGCCGTCAGGACAAACGCACTCCTCGATAGCGTCATACTTTTTCATAGAGGTCTTACCGAGTTCCTGCCTGATTTCAAGCATACGGTTTACCTCTTCACTGTTGGCATCACGGTTTAACAGACTGCTAACTGTTTCCTTACGAAGGTTAGATATTTCTTCGCCTGTCTGTTCCTCAAGCCAACCTGCAAGCTGCTTGACGCTGTTAGGGTTATAAAGTCCTGAGAGTTGAACAGCCTCCTCTTTGAGTGAAGTGCTTACTGTTTCTCCAAGTTCTAACGCACCGTGTACGAAGTCCATATCAACAGCAACGCCTCTGTCATTGATTATCAAATCCGTTTCCCATTGTTTCTGTACTAAGTCGGGTACGGGGAAAGCAGAGAGCCGTGTATCAATTTCCATTTCCGTAACAACGTCCTGTACGCAGTATTCCTTAAAGAGTTTCCAACGGTCAGGATCATGGTGCGGATAGTTGCGTGTTCTACCGCCGTTTGCCTTTGAGGGCTTGCACGGTACGCAGAAATAGCGTATAAGAGCTTTACCTGTGTTGAGCTTCTGTTTATCCTCCGGCAGTCCTAAAGCCCGTCCTGTAGCCTCCAAGCCTGCCGTATAGCCACAATACAAACCGTGGAGCATTGTATCTCTCCATTGTGACGGAGGGAGCTTAAAGCCAAAGTGTTTACTGAGGCAGCCCCACTCAAACGGTGCGTTGTATGCGTGTTTGAGATAGTCAGGACTGTAGATTGCCTCTACAACCTCAGGCGGTAGTTTTTCTCCCTGTGCCATATCAACAATTTGTACAGGTCCCTTATCAATACTGTAAGCAAAAAGCAAGATTTCAAAGTCAGCACTTCGTATGTACGCCTGAGCGCCCGCCTTTTTGATACTGACACTTGAATAGGTTTCAAGGTCTATGTTTATATGGTGTAGCATAGCTCAGCGCCTCCTTTTCTTTACTATGCCCTTGAGCTTAGTGCTGATAGCATATCTGACTATGTACCAGCACTGCTCAAGATAACCTATCTTTCGATAGTCCATTACATAGGCAAGCCTGTGATAGGATTGATCGCAGGGGCTGCACCTACAGGCTGTCCCGTTACAGGGTTGATTGCAGGTCCGTTAGCAGTAGGAGTGTTGGCAACAGCCTGTCCCACAGCAGCAAAGTCAGATGCAGCAGATGCACCACCGCCGAGAGGTTCACCCTCACGAGTTTTCATAACGTTACCAAGTCCACAGCCTACGCCGGTCTTTCTGTTCTTGTAGCCGTAGAAATTGAGGGTAACACGGGCATACATACCGCTGTAAATGTCCTGAGGTGCAAGGTCAACATTGATATTGCTAATGTCAACAACGCCCGGCTTCTGAGTGCTGGAAGCGTTGAGTACCCAATGTCC
>CAZWCZ010000009.1:0-54483 GCA_964632165.1 uncultured Lachnospiraceae bacterium
GCCAATAATAAGCAGGGACTGCGGACTGCATAACGACTACATTATTAAAACGGTCAATACGATTCAACATTGCCCTACCTCCTAAATAATTTTGTATAGTATACTCTTTTTGATTGTAGCTGTCAAGGAATTTAAGAGAAAACACTCCAAATTTAAGAGAAAATACTCCAAATTCATGCTGAAGCGCAGATGATTCGCCTTTTCAAAGAAAATGTATGGGAGCTTGCAAAGGCACAGTGCGGAAAACACAAAATGCGTATTCTTGTTCAGATGTTCGGCTCTGTCGCAGGCATCACAGCACAGCTTGGCGTATTTATTTTCGGAGCGTATCTTGCACTATCCGGTAAAGGTGTTACCGCAGGTACGACGATGATATTTGTTCAGTTGATGAACTATGTCCTCAGCCCCTCAGCGGCGGGGAAAAACAGCGCATTTCCATTGCCCGTAGCTTGTTGAAAAAATCGCAGGTGCTTCTCGTAGATGAAGCCACGGCAGCTCTTGATGCTGAAACTGCATATCAAGTTTCAAGTGCTATCCTTGATCTGGATGGTGTTACAAGTATCGTTGTTACTCACGCTCTTGATGAAGCTCTGCTAAAACGATACGATGGCATTATCACTTTGAAGAACGGTTCCGTTGTTGAGACAGGTACATTCGATAAATTGATTGCAGAGAAAGGATATTTCTATTCGCTGTTTACGATTTCTCAATAACGCTTGTCCCCGGTGCAAGACCTCCACAGTATTTGGTCTGCCCTGCATCGGTGGTCAGAAACTACTTACCGCAGATGGGGCATAACCTCGGCGCATGACCGACACACAAACCCTCAAACAAATCGGAACGGAAAAGTATTTTATGGAAAGCGAAAAAAATGATAAGAAAATTAAGAGAAAGTATCAATATGAGCCGAAAAGAGTTTTTGATTCATACCGGGATCCCGGTATGGACTTTGGAGGATTCGCAATCGTGCGGAAGAAACTGTCATTAAGGAAATAATGGAGAGAAGTGATAGGATTGATAACAAATGGCAAGGATTACTTCAGCACTGGTTCAATAACCGCTAAAAAGTAATCCGTGATTTCTTCCGGGGTTTCTTTCATGTTCCTTGATATCCACCAATCCACCGTTTCTACATACGAGGAGGAAATATGGTTGACCAGATAATCTTCCGGTAAGGTATTGTTTTTCAGCAGTCCTTTCTCCGCATATTGTATCACAATCAGTTTTTTCAGATTGCTCTTGAAATAGCGCAGAAATATCTCGTTATTCTGTGATGACAGCAGTTCCAGAATGTTGCGGTCATTTTCCTGCAAATGCCGAAGCAGATGTAAAAACACGGAATCCGTTTTGCTGCCACAGGAATAGTGGTAATGTCCATGAGGAAGTCCCATAGCAGTATCTATAATATGACCAAACAATTCTTCACACAGATCTTTGAGCAGATAATCCTTTGTTTCAAAATGTGCGTAGAAAGTGGTTCTGCCAACATCGGCTGTGTCAATAATATCCTGTACAGAAATCTGATTATAATTTTTCTGCGAAAGTAATGTGGTAAACGCTGTAAAAATAGCGTCCCTTGTTTTCTTTTGACGGCGATCCATTGCTGCCTCCCGAATAATTTTTCAAAAATGTTCCGTAACGAACAAGACAAAAGAAATGGTTCTTGTCTTTCCTCTTAAAATCAGTATACTATATCTTGTATCGAACAAGTAGTTCTGTATCGGATATAGTATACCACAATATAAGATATTGTGTCAATTGAGAGAGGTGTAATTTATGTTCAAAAAGTGTATAGGTGTCTGATAGCATGTTACCTGCGTTGTTATTGACATTTTGAAAAAAATAATGTACAATACATCATTGTGTTAGAGCTGACTAACTATTGTATGGAAGTGTTGTGAAATAGTAGCAGTGGCATTACATGCCACTGCTATAAAAAAGCCGCCTGGTTAGAAAAGACTAACCAAAAGCAAATCAATAATAATAGTAGGAGAATAACAAATGATAGATAAAAATCTGCTTCGTTTGCTTGGAGGAAACAAGAAATACATTTTTTGCACGGTTATGCTGATGGTGATAGGATTGTTTGCCAATGTTGCTGTTACAGCGTCGATCTGTTGGGCAATTGATCGTGCCATTCACTATAATGAATTCGGAAGTGGTGCCGTGATATTCCTGTGGCCCGTTGTATGTGCCGTGATTGGTGTTACTGTTCGCTATGTCTGCTCTCGTTTGGCAGGTGAGTTGAAAGACATCCTGGGCAGAAAAGTAAAAAAAGACCTGCGTTGTCGGGTTTATAACAAGATTGTCAAACTGGGTGTCCGCTCTGCCGACGGTATGAGCATGGCAGGTCTGACTCAGGTGGCAATGGAGGGTGTGGAACAGCTGGACCTCTATTATAGTTCCTACATTCCACAGTTCTTTTATGCCATGATTGCCCCGTTTATTCTGTTCGGCATTACGGTGTGGATCCAGTGGCGGGTAGCGGTGGTTCTGCTTTGCTGCGTGCCGCTGATCCCGGTGTCCATCATTGCCGTATCGAAATACGCAAAGAGGATTTTTGCAAAATATTGGGGAAAGTATACGTCTATGGGCGACAGCTTTCTCGATAGTGTGCAGGGGTTAAAAGAACTGAAAATATTCAAGGCCGATGAAGTAAGGCATCGGAAAATGAACGATACTAGTGAGGAATTTCGGAAAATCACCATGAAAGTTCTTGTTATGCAGCTTGCCAGTACGACCATTATGGATTTGGTGGCCTACGGCGGTGCAGGGTTTGGCATAGCCATGGCAATATTTTCGGTTACCAATTATTGTCTGAAGCCGATCTGGGCACTTTTTTTGATCCTTGTGGCGGTGGAATTCTTTTTGCCGCTGCGTGCTTTTGGTTCTGCGTTTCACATTGCAATGAATGGCGCAAGCGCAGGTGGGAAAATACTCTCGCTTCTTGAACAACCCGATCCGGTTTGGGGAGAAGAAACGGTAGCCGATACAGAAATCAGACTCCGGAATGTGACCTTTTCCTATGACGGACGGAGGGACGTTCTGAAACAGATATCCATGACTTTTCCGAAAACCGGGATGACAGCCATCGTGGGCGAATCCGGGTGTGGCAAATCTACGATAGTGAATCTGCTGCTTGGTGGTTTAAGACCGAAAGAGGGGGTTGTGACCATAGGTGGGAAAAAGCTGGAAAGTCTTTCTCGAGAGAGTTATTATTCGAATCTTGCCGCTGTCAGTTATAACACCTATCTTTTTAACGAAACCGTGCGGGAAAACTTTCTGCTTGCAAATGGATCGGCAGGCGATGAAGAAATTTATATGGCTTTGGAAAAGGTAAATCTTGCGGCTTTTATCCGGGAAAACGGTGGACTTGATAAAGTCATCACCGAGGATGCCGCCAATATTTCCGGAGGCCAGAAGCAACGCCTTGCACTCGCGGTAAATTTAGTTGCCGATAAGAACATTTATATTTTCGATGAGGCTACCAGCAACATCGATATCGAAAGTGAAGCCATCATCATGGAGAACGTGAAAGAACTTTCGAGAGAAAAAGCGGTTATCGTCATTTCCCATCGGCTGGCCAATGTCACTCATGCCGATCTGATTTACTATATGGAAGCGGGTGAACGGAAAGAGACCGGAACACACAATGAACTGATGCAAAAGAACGGCGGTTACGCTAAACTTTATATCACACAAAAACGACTGGAAGAAGGCTATGGGGAGGTAAACGCATGAAAAAGAAAAATAACCTTCGCAGAAGCGGTGCAAAAATCATGGCAAATCTGATTCTGCTGCTGGGCAGTCTTGCTTATATTATGGTACTGGCCGTTATCAACGGATCGCTAGGATTTTTATGTGCCATGGGTGTAACACTGATGGGCGCCGTGGGCGTTGCCAAAGCGCTGGGAGAAAGTATTCCCCTTTCTTATGGAATGATTATCGGACTTTCTGTCGGCTGCGGTGTACTTCGTGGTCTGCTTCGCTATTTTGAGCAATACAGCAATCACTATATCGCGTTCCGGCTGTTGGCCGTTCTGCGGGACAAGATTTTCCGTGCTCTGCGAGCCCTTTGCCCTGCAAAATTAGAGAGCAAACAGAAAGGTGCCATTATTGCCATGATCACTTCTGATATTGAAACATTGGAGGTTTTCTATGCCCACACAATTTCCCCAATCTGCATTGCGGTAATTGTATCCACCATTGTAGTGGTGTTTGTGGGTGTGGTGTCCGGCTGGTATCTGGCTTTGATTGCTCTTGCAGGCTATCTTGCGGTGGGCATTTTCGTTCCGCTGACTGCCTCTGCCGGATTAAAAGAATCCGGGGTTCGCTATCGTGCAGAATTTTCCGGTTTCAATGCCTATTTTCTCGACAGCATTAAGGGAATTAAAGATATAGTTTTGAATAATGCAGGCAAGGCACGTGAAAAAGAGGTCAACAGACGTTCTGACATCCTGCTGCAGGAAACAAAGAAAATGAAGCACAACACCACCAAGGCGGCTGCGGCAACGGAACTTTGCGTATCTCTGTTCATTTTGACAACCCTTGCGGTTGGAATCGCACTGATGGTAAATGATATGCTGACCGTCGGACGAATGATCATCGGTGTGGTTGCCGTATTTGGCTCTTTTGGACCGGTGATTGCTGTTTCTGCTCTGCCCGGGAATCTGACCCAGACGTTTGCCAGCGGTGACCGTGTCTTGAATTTACTTAACGAAGAACCGGCGGTAAAGCCGGTAGAGAATGGAGAAAAATTTGCATATGATAATTTGCAGGTCCGAAATCTTTCCTTCTCTTATGATAGGCAGACACAGGTACTCTCTGATATTTGTATGCATGCTGAAAAAGGTGAAATCATTGGAATTGTCGGAGAAAGCGGGTGCGGGAAATCAACCTTTCTTAAATTGCTGCTTCGCTTTTGGCAAAAAAGTCACGGCAAAATTGCCTATAACGGAATCGACATCGACAACATCAATACTGACAGTTTGCTGGAGAATGTGACCATGGTCAGTCAGGCGACCTATCTTTTCGATGAAACCATTGAAGAAAATCTTCGCATTGCCAAGCCGGATGCTACTCGGGAAGAACTGGAAAGTGCCTGCAAAATGGCTTCCATCCATGATTTTATCATGACTTTACCTGACGGATATAAAAGCGGTGTAGGAGCTTTGGGGGATAACCTTTCTGCAGGAGAAAAACAGCGGTTGGGTCTGGCACGGGCGTTTTTACGCGGCAGCGAGCTGATTCTGCTTGACGAGCCTACCAGCAATGTAGACAGTATCAACGAAGGGATTATTTTGAAAGCCCTAAAAGATCAGAAGAAGAAAAAGAGTATTATTCTTGTATCCCACCGGGAGTCCACCATGGCGATTGCCGATCGTATTTATCGTGTAGAGGGAGGAAAGATGTATGAACAAAGTTGAGAGCAAACGCCAACGGGAAAAAGAAACCGTTGCGCTGATGATCCGCCTTTACTGCAGGAAAAAACATGGGGAAAAGAAAAATCTTTGTCCTGACTGCGAAGCACTTTCCGTCTATGCCATGCAGCGAAGCGACAAATGCCCGTTTATGGAGACAAAAACATTTTGTTCCAACTGTCGTGTACACTGCTACAAGCCGGAAATGCGGGAGAGAATCCGGGAGGTCATGCGCTTTTCCGGACCGAGGATGCTGCTTCATTCCCCGTGGATGGCGATCCGACATGTAATAGAAAGCAAAAAAGAAGCAAAACAAATGGAGAAAAGAGATGAACATTAAAAAGATTTTTTGGCTTGCCATGGGATTTATCGGATTGGGACTGGGAGCATTGGGAGCGGTTCTTCCGCTGCTTCCTGCCTTTCCGTTCTTGCTGCTGGCAGCGTTTAGCTTTGGAAAAAGTTCGGAGAGACTGCATACCTGGTTTATCGGGACAAAGCTTTATAAAAACAATTTGGAATCCTATGTAAGAGGGCAGGGAATGACACGGAACACTAAGATCAAAGTGATGATCACCGTTACACTCCTTATGGCGTTTGGCTTTTTCATGATGATCCGCAAAGACTTATATATTCCATGTGCCATTCTGGGATGCGTCTGGGTATTTCATATCGTGTATTTCCTGCTTGGCGTAAAAACATACAGACCGGAGTTGATTTATGAAGAGGAAGAACGGAAAGGGCAGATGAAATGACCTTTTCTGTGAGATATCAGAACGGAGCCGGAAATCAAACGAGGATATACCGGAAAAAATAAAAGACCTTAATCTGCTTCAACAGATCAAGGTCTTCTCATGCGGAAAAAGGGACTTGAACCCTCACGGTCGTAGACCACATGATCCTTAGTCATGCCTGTCTGCCAATTCCAGCATTTCCGCATTTCAGCTGTTCGCTGAGTACTTTGGTATTATACAACAGAAAAATCGGTTTGTAAAGACCTAAATTTAGTTTTTTTAAGCTTTTTTAGAAAAGATGCAGAAGAGATCCGGCATGGTACAGGATCGGAAGCTCTCTGCCTGCCACAAGGTTTCCAAGCTTTGTGGCAGATCGGAGCCTGTATTCCCGGACGGCATCGGCATAGGATAATTTTAAAGTGGACAGATGGAACGTGTCCTGTTCTTCACGTGTCAGATTTTTTTCTCCGAAAGAGCATACTTTACATAAAAAATAGTGATTGATGTTGTGACGGTGGATGAGATTATAGTAATCACTTACTACGCCAAGCTTGCAGATGATTTCTGCATCAATCCCCAATTCTTCTTTTAGTTCTCTTTTGATCGCAGTGTCCAAATCCTCTCCGGTTTCTACACCGCCTCCTGAAGTTTCGATTATGGTAGCTTTACCAAAAATGTCATCGCGTTCCGCGCGGACAAAATAGAATTGTTTGTCTTCGTCATAAACGATGGCTCTTGCAATCGTACGGTCATGATCCGTATACTCATACGGCCATTGGGTATCGTTAAGTTCCAAGTATAATTCTGAGTTCATATGGAGGTATCCTCTCTGTTTTTTTATAGAGATCAATCGAGCTGTTTTTGGACGACAAGGCAGTCGGAACAGCGGAGCGGTACTGTACGGACTACAGTACCATGATCAATGTGCCTGCCGCGATCAGAATACAGCCGAGAAATGATTTTGGAGTGAATTTTTCGTGCAAAAAGACAAATGCGAGAATGAGCGTAATGACAACACTCAGCTTGTCGATGGGAACCACTTTGGATGCTTCGCCAATCTGTAGGGCACGATAGTAACAAAGCCAGGATGCGCCCGTGGCAAGACCGGACAGGATCAGAAAAATCCAGCTTTTTTTGCTGATTTCTAAAAGTCCGCTCTGGGTATTGGTCAGAAATACCATTCCCCATGCCATGACAACAACAACGACAGTACGGATGGCGGTTGCCAGATTGGAATTGACACCATCAATGCCGATTTTAGCAAGAATGGAAGTTAGGGCAGCAAACACAGCGGAAAGTAAGGCAAAGATCAACCACATAAAAAATCCTCCTTTTTATTTGAACTGAATACAGTATACTGCTGTTGAGAATGCAATGCAAGGGGAATGTCTCCGCTATTGAGGTTTTTTGACAGCCGGGGAGAAAATCGATTGACAGGCGGGTAAAATGGGGCTACAATCGGGTTAGAAACAGCTAACTAAAAGGAGTGTGAAACAAAATGACAGATATACTGATCGTGGTGGTGCTGCTGATCGCAACCGGGTGCGGTCTGCGGTCCGGTATCCGGCATTTTAAGGGAGAAGGAGGCTGCTGTGGAGGCGGTTCTACAGTGAAGGTAAGAAAAAAACACCTCAAGGGCAAGATCCACAGAAAAGAGATCTGCATCGAAGGAATGAGCTGCAATCATTGCAAAAACCGGGTAGAGAGCCGACTGAACGAACTTGCCGGAGTCTCATGCAAGGTTGATCTGAAAAAGAAAAAGGCCATTGTTTCCATGGACCGTGAAGTGAGTGAGGAAGAACTGAAACGTGTAGTGGAACACGCAGGATATCATGTGATATCAATATCAGATGAGGGGGAAATGTAATGAAATATGCGATAAAGAACGGATATCTTCTTTCGGGAGAGCGGGATATGGTTCCGGTTTCCGGAAAGGTAATCTTAGTAGACGGAGAAAAGATAACAGCGATTGCAGAAGAGGGCACGGATATTTCGGGATATGAAGTCATTGATCTGGACGGGGGATATGTAATGCCGGGGTTGATCAACATGCATGTGCATCTTCCGGCAACGGGAAAACCAAAGAAAAAAGAATCCGATCCAAAGAAACTGGTAAAGCTTGTAACGAAAAACCGGCTGACGAAAAATATATTGAAAGCAGTTTGTGAGAGTACAGCGAGAATGCAGCTGTACAGTGGCGTTACGACGGTTCGTACGGTAGGCGGCGTGCTGGATGCGGATGCACAGATCCGGGATGACATTCTTGCGGGAAAGACGGTAGGGCCAAGAATTTTAGCGGCAAACGAGGCAGTGTCGGTTCCGGGCGGGCATATGGCAGGGTCTCTTGCCTACATTGCCCAAAGTGCTGATGAAGCAAGGGAACTTGTCAGAAAGATCGCGGCAGGAAAACCGGATCTGATCAAGCTGATGGTAACCGGAGGCGTTCTGGATGCTACGGTAAGAGGGGAACCGGGAGTGCTTAAAATGCCTGCAGAGTATGTGCAGGCAGCCTGCGAAGAGGCTCATAAGCTGGGACTGATGGTGGCGGCTCATGTAGAAAGCCCGGAAGGGGTACGCGTGGCATTGGAAAACGGAGTAGACACGATCGAACACGGGGCAAAAACGGATGAGCGGATCCTTTCTTTATTTAAAGAAAAAAAGGCCGCACTGATCACGACCCTTTCACCGGCACTTCCTTACGCTTTATTTGACCGGGAGATCAGCCATGCAACAGAGCTGTCCCAGTATAACGGGAAGGTTGTGTTTGACGGTATTATTGACTGTTCGAAAAAATGCCTGGAAAATGATATTCCGGTAGGGCTTGGTACAGATACCGGATGCCCGTTTGTCACGCATTATGATATGTGGAGAGAACTGGTCTATTTCCATAAATACTGTGAAGTTTCCAATGCTTTTGCATTATATACCGCGACAAAGAGAAACGCGGAGATCGCAAAGATCGATCATATGACAGGAACGATCGAAGCAGGAAAGTGTGCCGACCTTATCGTAACGGAAAAGAACCCGTTGGAGGATCTGACGGCGCTGCGCAACGTAAAGATGGTCATGGCACGGGGCAGCCTGCTGCATCATCCAAAGGTAAAGAAGCAGAAGGCAGTAGAAAGGGAATTGGACAAATTCTTATAAAAGTGACAGTTTTATCTGTTCTTGTGAAGAGAGAGCTTTGGCAGCCAGTAGTTCTTTCCAAATGCGATCCACTCGGCAAGGATGCAGACAGGGAGCGCTACAAGGATATCTATTGCAGAATGCTGTTTTACAAACATAACGGAGACACAGACAAGCAGGCAGAACACAGTGATGCCTGCTTTGCTCCATTTAGAGGCAGATGCCTCTTTCAGCCAGGTAGAGGCGATGCCGATGGAGTAGGCCACATGAAGGGAAGGGCAGACGTTAGTGCTGGTATCAAAATGATAGATCAGCCCGACCAGCCAGGTAAATACATTTGAATTGGTAAATTCAGTAGGACGCAGATCCTGGCGGTTTGGGAAAATGATATAAATGGCCATGGCAACGACCTGAGTTACAATGATGAATTTCATCATGTTCTTAAAATTATCCGGATTGTACAGTGCAAAGTAAAGAAGAGAGCCGGCGATCAGAAAGTACCAGCCGACATAAGGAATGATAAAATATTCACAGAACGGAACAATGTCATCCAGCCGACAATGCATCGGACGGCAGCTTTCTTCCGGGATCAGGTTTTCGGTTAAGATATAAAGTAAAAAGTAACCGACCCAGCCAAGCAGATAAAGAAGATGCCTAAACTGCGGATCGTTTAATCTGGAAAATCGGAATGTCTTATAATCTACAACGGGTTTTCTCATTTCTTTGGTACCTCCGTAATGTCTTTGTTTGTAAGATAATAGCGTTTTGGAATATTTCGGTATGGAACAACGGTGTGCTCCGGAAGAGCGCGGGCAATGGCGGTGATCTCTTCGGAAAGGTAAGAAGAAATGCGGGCCCGTTCTTCTTCTATGGAGTTTTCACTCTGAAAGACGATTCCTTTGCCAATGTACATTTTTCTCAGCTTTGGTGCGATATAGAGGGGTACAAAGGTCAGGCAGATGCCGGTTTTTTTATAATACAGTTTTGCAATATCGATAAAGTTTTCCTGAAATTTATATACGATGTTGTTATGTTTTTCATTCTTTTCCGGGAAGATCAAAAGGTTTGCACCCTGACTGAGCAGACGGATGCTGCCTTTGAAAGTAGACATGATCCGCATATCACGGTAAACGGCAATGGTTCGCGCGTTGTTGAACAGAAAGGAAGCCAGCGGGGCGATCAGACAGGAGGCTGCTTTATAATACGGTTTTGTATATTTTGGCTTGTTGGACCAGAAATCCGCAAATGCATAAGCAGGCACTTCTTTGCGGTTCATCATCTCGCCGGCACACCAGGTATAGCAGTTGGACGGCAGAAATAACTCTCCTGCGATCGGTCCGTTCATTTGGGTGTGGTTTCCTACTAAAACGGCATTTTCAGATGGAAGGTTTTCTAAACCGGCAATCTCCATGTTCCCATAGATCATCCGGACGACCGTTTTAATACATTTATAAAGTGGTGAGGTTTTTTTCTCTTCCATATTTAGCAGCTCCTGTTCTCTTTGGATTATTGCATTCAGAAAAAAATTATACCACAATATTATGCGGAATGAGAAGTTCCATTTCATTATTTTATATATTTTTAATAATAATGCTTGTCATTTTTCAAGATTTACTGTAGAATAAAGAAGTTCCAAGAGAAAAAACAAGCAGTATGATAAGATAAAAAATTCAATGAAAAAGTGGGGAAGATTATGTTTGGCAAAAGACCGGATGGCCGCCTGATCCGCGGTGTAGATCCAATGCAGTTGATCACAGGATTTTTAATGAAAAAGAGATATGATTCCATGATCATGTACGAAGATACATTCGATTGTGAAGCATGGGACCGTTACATAAAAGAAAAAGAAGCACAGGGAATCAAGATGGGGTACATGCATATCTTTATTGCCGGGATTGTCCGCATGATCGCACAAAGACCGCGTCTGAACCGCTTTGTAATGAACGGAAAGATTTATGCCAGACCGAAGATCTGGGTCAGCTTTACGATCCATCCGGAGCTTTCCATAGATTCTCCGGATACAACGATCAAGCTTTGCTTTGAAGGAACAGAGTCGATACTTGAGATCGCAGAGGCGATCAATACGGCGATCCGCAAAGAAACAGTTCTTCGTACCGAGGAAAATGATACGGATAAGCTGGCAAGATTTTTCACCGCAATGCCAAGCTGTATCTTAAATGTGCTGGTATCCATTTTGATGTGGATGGACCGCCATAATATTCTGCCAAAGTCATTGATCGAATTTAGTCCGTTCCATACTTCATTTTATATCACAAATCTGAAGTCACTCGGGATCAATCATGTCTATCATCATACTTGTGAATTCGGCACAAACGGCCTTTTCTTTGCCATGGGTAAGGAAAAAGAAATTCCGGTAGCAGAAAAGGGTGAAGTGAAGGTAAGAAAGCGTATGGGATTCAGCCTGACGGCGGATGAACGTTTCTGCGACGGTCTGTATTTCGCACTTGCCCTGCGTGAACTGCGAAAGATCATGAAAACACCGGAAGTTCTGGAGACTCCATTGGAAAAGAAAATAGAGGATGTTCTGTAAGATCAGACAGAACAAGGGAAAGAAAAAACGGCACAGCCTTTGAGAAAAAATCAAAGACTGTGTTTTTTTGTGAAAAAATTAAAAAGCTTTTCATTGACAAAAAAAGGTTTTCTGACTAATATGATTGTGGTATAATGAACTTGGTTTTAATGGAGTCGGTTTTAAGGAACAGCTGTTTCGCAAAAAAAGGAGGCAAAGTGAAAAACTTTATTGATATACACTGTCATTGCCTGCCGGGAGTGGACGACGGAGCAGAGGATCAGGAAAAGAGTATTCAGATGATTCTGGACGCTTATGCAGACGGGATCACAGAGATCATATGCACACCGCATTTCCACTATAAAAGGGGACAGGCCCCGCGTGAAACGGTAGAGCATGTATTTCATGAGATAAGGGAAGCAATAGAGCAGGCCTGTCCGGGAATGAAGCTGCATTTTGGCAATGAACTTTATTATCATAATGATCTGTGTGATCGTTTAAATGAGGGTACGGTCTGCACTCTTGCGGGAACGGAGTATGTCTTAGTGGAATTTTCGCCGGGAGCAGAATACGGCAAGATCCGAGGGGCACTTTTAAAGATCCTGCAGGAAGGTTATTATCCGATACTTGCTCATGTAGAGAGGTATCAGTGCATTTTAAAGCAGCCGGAGCTTGCGGAGGAACTTACAAATGCCGGTGTTTATCTGCAGGTCAATGCAGATGCAGTGCTTGGAAGAGCCGGTTTCCGGACAAAGCGGTTTATACGGAAGTTGTTTCAGAAAGATCTGGTCAGCTTCGTGGCAACTGATGCACATGACAGTAAAAACCGCCGGCCGCAGCTTTCAATCTGTGCAGATCATGTGGCGAAAAAATTCGGAGAAGACACGGCAATGCGCTGTTTCTTTGAAAATCAACGCAGCGTTATCATGGGAAAGCGCTTATAAAAACAAGATATAGGAGTAAAGAGATGGAACGACAGGGAGAAATAGAGATTGATTTAAAAGAACTGATACTTGCATTATTGAAAAAATGGTGGATCATGGGCATCTGTGCCGTACTTTTGGCGGCAACCGGCTTTTGCTGGGCAAGGTTTTTTAAGGAACCGACCTTTGAATCTACTACTTCGGTCTACGTCATCAGCAGACAGAATGCAGATACGACGACATACAGTGATATGCAGCTTGGGACGCAGCTGATGAAGGATCTTTCGGTACTTGCGGCAAGCCGTACGGTAGCGGAAAGAGTCATAGAAAATCTCAATCTGGAGATGAGTGTCAAGGAACTGCAAGACTGCATTAGAGTATCCAGTGCAACGGATACGCGGATCATGTACATAACAGTGACACATACGGATCCGGTGATGGCACAGAAGATCGCGGATGCGGTACGGGAAGCGGCAGCAGCGCATGCGATGAAGGTTATGGATGTAGAAGCAGTCAATGTGGCGGAAACGGCAAACCTTCCGACACACAAGGCGGCTCCGAGCATTACAAAGTACACTGTACTTGGGGCGCTGATCGGAGGTGTCCTGGCAGCAGGAATACTTACGGTACTGTTTTTACTGGACGATACCCTTAAATCACCGGATGATATCGAAAAGTATCTGAAACTGAGCGTGCTTGCAACCATACCGTATAATAAGAAAATGGAAAAGACGGATATACATTGAATAAAAAAGGTGTCCCGGATAGGGAAAAGAGCAGAATAGAAAGCAGGGAGTCAAAAAGATGCAGGAAATTGAGATCATGGAACTTGGGGAACTGGATAACAGTACCAGGGAAGAATATAAAAGTTTAAGGACCAATGTCAGCTTTTGCGGGGAAGATATCCGTGTCATTGCGCTGACCAGCTGTACGCCGAATGAGGGAAAATCCAGCGTGGCATTCCAATTGGCTCTTTCCATGGCAGAAGATGGGAAAAAGGTTCTTTTGATCGATGCGGATGTCCGCAAATCTGTCATGATGGGACGTCATAAGATCAAGGCAAAACAGACAAAAGGACTGACACATTATCTGTCCGGACAGAACAAGCTTGAAGAGGTAGTTTGCAGTACAAACGTAGAAGGACTGTATATGATACTGACCGGTCCTTCGGCACCAAATCCATCTGCACTGTTGGGCAGTGAAAATTTCAAAAAGATGATTACAGCGGTAAGAGAAGAGTATGATATGGTGATCATTGATACTCCGCCGCTTGGTCTGGTCATAGACAGTGCCATCGTTGCAAGAGAATGTGACGGGGTTATTATGGTGATCGCATCAGAGGAGATCAGCTATAAGTTTGCACTGAAGATAAAGGAACAGCTGGAAGCTGCGAATGCACGGATCCTCGGCACCGTTTTGAACAAGGTAAAAGTACGTAAGGCAAGATACGGAAAATATTACGGTAAATATTATGGCAGGTATTACGGACATTACTACGGTTCCTATGATGGTCAGGAAGAAAATAAAAAGAACGGGAATGAAAAAAACAAAAAATAAACGGACAGAAAAAAGAGGAGATGCCGGCTTAAAAAGGTCGGCATTTTGTCTGCCGGACCGACGGTGAAAAAACTTAACAAACAAGGAAAAGTATGATAGAATAGGTATGTCTTAAATAGGAGGATCATAGGATGAAACTGTATTTTAAAGATAAAAAATTGTGGATCAGGCGCATCCTTTTTGCAGTATGTGATATAGGATGTATCATACTGGCAAATGTATTTGCCCTGTGGCTCAGATTTGACCTGGATTTTGATAAGATAGATGAAAAATATGCAGAAACCATGTGGAGATTTCTTCCGTATCATCTGGTGATCACGCTGCTGCTGTTCTTGATCTTCCGTTTATATCAGAGTGTATGGCAGTTTGCGGGAGTGGTGGAATTGCAGAGCGTTGCAGCGGCAAGTGTTCTTTCGGGACTGCTGCAGTCGGTTGCATTTTATATGGCAGGAGCAGAGTATCCGAGAAGCTGTTATATCATCTATGCACTGTTGCTTTTTGTTTTTACTACGATCACAAGATTTTCTTACCGTTTTGTGCGCAGGATAAAACAACACTATTTTACAAAGCGCGGCAGGAATGTCATGATCATCGGAGCCGGTCAGGCCGGTTCCATGCTGATACGGGAAATGCTGAACAGTAATTACCTGAATCAGCGGGTTAAATGTATCATAGATGATGCACCGGATAAACAGGGGAAATTTATCGATGGCATAAAGGTAGTCGGAACACGTAAGGAAATTAAGAAAATGGCAGAAAAATATGCCATTGAGGAAATTGATATTGCAATTCCTTCTGCGTCTAAAAAGACGATCAAAGAACTTTTGAATATTTGTAAAGAGACGAAATGCGAAGTAAAGATCCTGCCGGGCCTGTATCAGCTTGTGAATGGCGAAGTTAATGTAAGCAAGCTCAGGAATGTGGAAATTGAAGATCTGCTTGGAAGAGAGCCGATCAGGATCGATATCGAATCCATTATGGGCTATGTTACGGATAAGGTAGTCATGGTGACCGGAGGGGGCGGTTCCATAGGAAGTGAATTGTGCCGGCAGATTGCCGGTCATCATCCGAAGCAGCTCATTATTGTTGATATTTATGAAAATAATGCTTATGATATTCAGCAGGAACTGAAACGTAAGTACGAAGGACTGGATCTGGTCGTATTGATCGCTTCAGTCAGAAATACACGGCGTATGAATGATATATTTAAAAAGTATCATCCGGAGATCGTATATCACGCAGCAGCTCATAAACATGTACCGTTGATGGAAGATTCGCCGAACGAAGCAGTAAAGAATAATGTTTTTGGCACATGGAAAACAGTAAAAGCAGCAGACAGATACGGAGTAAAACGCTTTGTGCTGATCTCTACAGATAAGGCGGTAAATCCGACCAATATCATGGGGGCGACCAAACGGATCTGTGAAATGATCATACAGACCTATAACAAGCACTCTGCAACAGAATTTGTTGCGGTACGTTTTGGAAATGTATTGGGAAGCAATGGAAGCGTTATCCCGCTGTTTAAAAAGCAGATTGCCGAGGGCGGTCCGGTTACGGTAACACACCCGGATATCATCCGTTACTTTATGACGATTCCGGAGGCGGTGTCGCTTGTACTGCAGGCAGGGGCTTACGCAAAAGGCGGAGAGATCTTTGTGCTTGATATGGGAGAACCGGTAAAGATCCTGGACCTTGCGACCAATCTGATCCGGCTGTCCGGGTATGTTCCGGGAGAAGATATCGAGATAAAATTTACCGGTCTGCGTCCGGGAGAGAAGCTGTATGAAGAGCTCCTGATGGATGAAGAAGGAATGCAGGATACGGAAAATAAGATGATACATATCGGGAAGCCGATCCAGATGGATGAGGAAACTTTTTTAAGTGATCTCAATGAATTATATCAGACTGTATTAGAGGAACCGGAGGATATCCGTCCGTTGATCCAGAAACTGGTACCAACTTATGTAAGAAAGGAAAAGAAAACGAATGAAGTATGATGTGATTATTGTAGGGGCAGGTCCCGGCGGTATTTTTACTGCATATGAACTGGCAGAAAAAAATGAAAATCTGAAGATTGCAGTATTTGAAGCAGGACACGCATTGGAAAAACGTCGTTGCCCGATCGACGGAGACAAAGTAAAGAGCTGTATTAAGTGTAAGAGCTGTGCCATTATGAGCGGTTTTGGCGGTGCAGGTGCATTCTCCGACGGGAAATATAACATTACCAATGACTTTGGCGGTACGCTGTTTGAGCATATTGGAAAGAAAGAAGCATTGGATCTGATGAATTATGTTGATGAGATCAACATGAAATACGGCGGTGAGGGTACAAAGATGTATTCAACGGCCGGATCAAAGTTTGATAAGCTCTGTATGCAGAACCAGTTAAAGCTTTTGTCTGCATCGGTGCGTCATCTTGGTACGGATATCAACTATGTGGTACTGGAAAATCTTTATAACCGCTTGAAAGACAGAGCGGACTTCTTCTTTGACTGTCCGGTGGAAAAACTGGAAGTAATAGAAGACGGATATCGAATTTATACAAAGAGTGATGTTTATGGCTGCGAAAAATGTGTGATTTCGGTTGGAAGAAGCGGAAGCAAGTGGATGGAGCATGTATGCGAAGAACTTTCCATTCCGACCAAATCAAACCGTGTGGACATTGGTGTGCGAGTAGAACTTCCGGCAGTTATTTTCTCACATCTGACGGATGAACTTTATGAAAGTAAGATCGTATACCGCACGGAAAAGTTTGAGGACAGAGTCAGAACATTCTGTATGAATCCGCATGGGATTGTAGTAAATGAAAATACGAACGGTATTGTAACGGTAAACGGACACAGCTATGAAGATCCGGAGTTGCAGACGGAAAATACGAACTTTGCACTTCTTGTGGCAAAGCATTTCTCTGAGCCGTTCAAGGACAGCAACGGGTATGGAGAGAGCATTGCAAGGCTTTCCAACATGCTGGGCGGAGGTGTCATTGTACAGCGTTTTGGAGATCTGGTCCGTGGAAGACGCAGCAATGCAAAACGTATTGAAGAAGGTCTGGTCCGTCCGACATTGGCGGCAACGCCGGGGGACCTGAGTCTTGTCCTTCCAAAACGTATTTTAGACGGTATTATAGAGATGATCTATGCACTGGATAAGATCGCACCCGGTACGGCAAATGATGATACTTTATTATATGGTGTAGAAGTTAAGTTCTATAACATGGAAGTGGATATTGATGAGAATCTGGAAACGCGGTATCCGGGGCTGTATGTTATCGGAGACGGAAGCGGCGTAACCCATTCCCTTTCTCATGCTTCGGCAAGTGGTGTTTATGTTGCAAGACAGATCATAGAAAAATAAAGAAACAGAAGAAAAAGCAGGAGCCCCTGAGACACATGATGTTGTGTTTCAGGGGCTTTCTAAATAAAACGGATTATAAAACTTTAGATAAAAATTCTTTTAGACGGGGATTCTTTGGCGCTCCAAAAAATTCTTCCGGAGGAGCACATTCTAAAATCTGTCCGTCGTCAATGAAAAGAACTTTATTGGCAACTTCTCTGGCAAACCCCATTTCATGAGTAACAATGATCATGGTCATACCCTCTTTTGCCAGCTGCTTCATCAGATCCAGAACTTCGCCGACCATCTCCGGGTCAAGGGCTGAAGTCGGTTCATCGAATAAGATGACATCCGGGTTCATGGCAAGAGCACGAACGATGGCGACACGCTGTTTCTGACCGCCGGAAAGGGTAGAAGGATACACATCTGCCTTATCTCTTAATCCGATACGGTCCAGAAGCTCATATGCCTGTGCCTTTGCGTCTGCATGGATAGAGGCATATGTTTCGGTGATCGGGATCAGCGGACGTTTGTTTTCCGACCGGCGGAAAAGGTTAGTCAGAGTCAGTACAGCATTTTTTTTGTGTGCAGCCCTGAGCTCCTGTTTACGGACAAGAACAGGAGCCAGCATGATGTTCTGCAGTACGGTTTTGTTTGTAAACAGGTTGAAATGCTGAAATACCATGCCCATATGCCGGCGGTGGATATTGATATCTACTTTGAAATCGGCAATGTCTACGCCATTGAAGATGATCTGTCCGCCGGTAGGATCCTCCATACAGTTCAGACAACGCAGAAAGGTGCTTTTTCCTGAACCGGAAGGACCAATGACACACATAATGTCCCCTTTTTCAATGTGAATGCTGATATCGTTTAATACTTTGGTATCACCAAAGTGTTTTTCAAGATTAATGACGTCGATCACTTTTTCTCAGGCTCCTTTCCATGCATTTGATCCCAAGGCTGATAATAAGCACAAGAAGAATATAAATCAGTGCCATGACAAGATATGGCACCATGAACTCGTAACTGTTGCTGCCGATGGTGTTGAACGCTTTATACAGGTCTGTGGCACCGACAAAACTGACAACGGAAGTTTCCTTGATCAGGGCGATAAACTCGTTGCCAAGGGTAGGCAGGATGTTTTTGACGGCCTGAGGGATGACGATGCGTATCATAGTAGTCCGGAAACTAAGACCGACGGCACGTCCTGCTTCCATCTGACCGTGGTCGACGGAAAGGATCCCGCTCCGCATGATCTCTGATATGTAAGCACCGCTGTTTAACCCGAAAACCAGGATGGAGACATTCAGCCCGGTAATGCGGATGTTTAAAAGAGGGAACAGTACATAGTAAAAAATGAGCAGCTGAGCAACGATCGGTGTTCCACGGAACAGGCTGACATAAAAGGAAGCGAGTACGTTTAAAATACGTGGGAACAGTTTGTATTTCGGAAGGACACGCACGATGGCGATGACCGTTCCGATCAGGATTCCAATGACTAAGCCTAAAACGGCAATAAGGAGGGTGTTTTGCAACCCCTCCAAAACCTTGACATAGCCATTCTGGTGTATGAGTATTTCTACAAATTTATCAATCTTACGACTAAAATCTCCCATTATGACCTCTTTCCAATCAAACGGAATGTTTGATTAATGCATTGCATTGATCGCTTCGGTAATACGTGCTGCCGGAGCTGCGTCGATTATAACATAATCCAGGTTGCCGTTCAAGAGATCCTGGACAGCAAGAGCACTGTTCTGGTAAGAAATGCATGTTACAGGGAGTCCGGCAAAACCGAAATCCTCAGAACCTTCACAATAAGACTGGGAAGTAGTACTGTCCTGTACACCGATCTTTGTATTTTTATTCTTTGCATTTAAGATAGCTTCAACGTCTTCGGCAGTCTTGCAATTGTCAAATTCCGTGCAGGAACTTTTTACAACTAACTTCTGAGCTGCATTATAATAAGAAGTGGTAAATGTAACCTGTTCCTTACGGTCGTCTGTTACGGTAAGACCGGCCATGGCAATGTCACATTTCTGCTGGCTGACAGATAAACATACTGCATTAAAGTCCATGTTCAGGATCACCAGTTCTTTGCCGAGGTAAGAAGCAAGAGCAGCTGCGATCTCCATATCGATGCCATAGTAGGAATCACCTTCCATGTATTCAAACGGAGCGAATTCTGCGTTTGTGGCAACAATCAGCTGATCTTTGCTGCTGTCCTGCTTTGCAGAAGTAACAGCAACCGGTGTACCGTCGCCAAAGTAGTGATTGCAGATATCGGCGAAAGTACCGTCATCCATGATCTGCGCAATGAAAGTATTTACAGTTTCTAAAAGTTCCGGCTGAGTCTTGTCCACGCCGAAAGCGTATTCTTCGCTGGTCAGTTCAATGTCGATTACCTTTGCCGTGACTTTTTCAGAACTGCCACAGGCAGCGAAAGTGCTGAGGATGAGTAAAGATACCATTAATAAAGAAATAATTTTTTTCATAGTTTGTCTCCTTTTTTATTTAAAATGTATTTTTATTCTTTCTGTTGCATAATATATCACTATAAAAGTAAAAATGCAAGCCCTTTTTAAAAAAAATCTAATTTTTATTCGAAATAGCTTTTTGAGAATCCGGTTCGAAGGAGTTTTTTGGGATTCTTAATTGACGAAAGCAGGTATCTGTAATAAAATCAATGATATATGGGATAATGATATTATAATAAGAAAGAAGAGGATATACGGATGGAACAGTATAATGTGACAGGCATGAGCTGTGCCGCATGTAGTGCCCGGGTAGAAAAGGCAGTGTCAAAAGTACCAGGAGTCAGTTCCTGCTCAGTCAGTCTGCTGACAAATTCCATGGGCGTAGAAGGAACGGCATCGCCGGAAGCAATTGAACAGGCGGTGCGTGATGCCGGATACGGAGCAAGCAGAAAGGGAAATGAAAGGAAGGAAAGCAGTTCAAGATCAGAAGCAGAAGAAGCGCTTACAGATAGAGAGACCCCGATATTGAAAAAGAGACTGACAGCATCTATCGGATTTTTGGCAGTATTAATGTATATTTCCATGGGACATTCCATGTGGGGATGGCCGGTGCCACAGGCTTTGGCAGAGAATCCGATGGCGATCGGACTGCTTCAGCTTTTGCTGGCCGGGATCGTTATGGTCATCAACCAGAAATTTTTCATCCATGGATACCGGAGTCTGTTTCACGGAGCACCAAACATGGATACGCTGGTAGCTCTCGGCTCCAGTGCTGCATTTGTATACAGCACGTATGCATTGTTTGCAATGACGGGGGCCTATACGGCAGGAGATACGGCGGCAGCAGAACATTATCTGCATGAGTTCTATTTTGAATCAGCTGCCATGATACTGACGCTGATCACTGTCGGGAAAATGCTGGAGGCACGTTCTAAAGGAAAAACAACAGATGCCCTGAAAGGCCTGATGAAGCTGGCGCCGAAGACGGCGACGGTGGTGCGGGATGGAGCGGAAGTGACAGTTCCGGTAGAACAGGTCCGGATGGAAGATGTATTCCTTGTTCGTCCCGGAGAACAGATCCCGGTAGACGGGGTTGTGCTAGAGGGACACAGTGCTGTCAATGAATCTGCATTGACCGGAGAAAGTGTTCCGGTGGATAAGGAAGAAGGCAGCACGGTTTCTGCGGCAACGATGAACCGGTCCGGATTTTTAAAATGTCGTGCCACAAGGGTAGGACAGGACACAACGCTTTCCCAGATCATTCAGATGGTCAGTGATGCTGCGGCAACAAAGGCACCGATCGCGAAGATCGCAGATAAGGTTTCCGGCATTTTTGTGCCGACGGTCATTGCTATCGCGGCAGTAACTACAATGGTATGGCTGTTTGCCGGAGAAGAAATCGGTTTTGCCCTGGCAAGAGGGATTTCCGTACTGGTCATCAGTTGTCCGTGTGCACTTGGACTGGCAACACCGGTAGCCATTATGGTTGGAAACGGCGTTGGTGCGAAAAACGGAATCATGTTTAAGACTGCGGTATCGCTGGAAGAGACAGGAAAAGTGCAGATCGTGGCACTGGATAAGACAGGAACTATCACAAAAGGAGAACCGCAGGTAACAGAACTTCTTGTGGAAGACGGCTGCACGGAAGAAATGCTTCTTTCTTATGCCGGCGCATTAGAGAAAAAAAGTGAACATCCGCTTGCAAAAGCAGTACTTTCTTATATAGAAGGAAAAGAGATCAAAGAGATCGAGGTAAAGGAGTTTGAAGCACTTCCCGGAAACGGACTGACAGGAAAGTCAGAGGATGGAATGTTGTTCGGAGGAAATGCGGATTTTATCGGAACGAAGACAACACTGTCCGAAAAGATGCAAAAGGCGGCACAGGAACTTGCACAGCAAGGGAAAACCCCACTGTTTTTTGCACTGGATCACCGCCTGTTGGGCGTGATCGCAGTAGCAGATGTGATAAAAGAGGACAGTGCGGAGGCAGTCCGCCAATTACAGCATATGGGAATCAGGGTCGTTATGCTGACCGGAGACAATGAGCGGACGGCAAAAGCCATTGGCGTACAGGCGGGGGTGGACGCTGTGATCGCAGATGTGCTTCCGGACGGCAAAGAACGTGTGATCCGTGACCTGAAGAAGCAGGGAAAAGTAGCGATGGTCGGTGACGGGATCAATGATGCTCCGGCACTGACACAGGCAGATATGGGAATTGCTATAGGGGCAGGAACCGACATTGCGATCGATGCGGCGGATGTCGTTCTGATGAAGAACAGTCTGATGGATGTTCCGGCAGCGATACGGCTGAGCCGGGCGGCCTTAAAAAACATACGTGAGAATCTGTTCTGGGCATTTTTTTATAACAGTATCGGGATCCCGTTGGCAGCGGGAGTGTTCATTCCGCTATTCCAACTGAAACTGAATCCGATGTTTGGTGCGGCGGCCATGAGCCTGTCAAGCTTTTGTGTTGTAACCAATGCACTGCGTCTGAACCTTATAAAGATTTATGACAGCAGAAAAGATAAAAAGAGAAGAACTCACAACAAAAACAGGGAGGAAAAGAAGATGACAAAAACAATGAAGATTGAAGGAATGATGTGCGGACATTGTGAAGCACGGGTTAAGAAGACGCTTGAGGCAGTTTCCGGAGTAGAAAGTGCAGAAGTCAGCCATGTCGAGGGGACGGCAGTAGTTACGCTGAATGCACCGGTTGCGGACGAGACATTAAAGCAGGCAGTAGAGGCACAGGATTACAGCGTGCTTTCCATTCAGTAGGGAAGGAAAGGACGACAACAGAGTTATGAAAACGACAGAGGGAAATAAAAAACAAAAGATGTTACAGCCGAAACTGATAGAATGTATGAGGGGATATTCAGGAAAACAGCTGAAAAAGGATGTGGTTGCCGGCATTTTGGTTGCCGTGATCGCATTCCCGCTTTCCGTGGCGCTTGCCATTTCATCCGGGATGAGTCCGGAAACGGGACTGTATTCCGCGATCGTAGGAGGCTTTTTTGTTTCGCTCTTAGGCGGAAGTAAAGTAAATATCGGCGGAGTTACCGCAGCAACGGTAACAACGGTATTCACGATAATTGCACAGTTCGGACTGACCGGGCTTGCCGTGGCAACCATACTGGCAGGTATCATCCTGATCCTGCTCGGACTTTTACGGGCAGGTGTACTTCTGCATTATATACCAAGGACCATTACACTCGGATTTACCGCGGGGATTGCAATGGGAATCTTTTCCGGGCAACTGAAAAGCTTCTTCGGGTTTTCCATGGGAACGATCCCGGTCAAGGTGCCGGATAAATTTGCAGCGTACGCAAAGGTCATCGACACGGTTCATGTACCGACACTGCTGATCGGACTTCTGGCACTGCTTGTGCTCATCGTTATTCCGAAGATCAAGTATGTAAACAAGATACCGAATTCGTTAGCTGCCATTCTGATCACAACTCCACTTGTGCTCATCCTGAATTCTCAGGGAATGGAAATTGCGACTATTAAGAGTGTTTACGGAACGATCCCGAGCCATTTTCCGACACTAAAGCTTCCGGCGGTAACATGGAAACTGGTAGAAGATGTTTTTCCGTCCGCAGTGACGATGGCGATCCTGATCGCAATTGTTTCACTTCTTGCCTGCGTGGTAACGGATGGACTGATGGGAGAGAAACATGATTCCAATCAGGAACTGATCGCACAGGGATTTGCTAATATTTTCTGCGGACTGTTTGGGGCTGCTCCGGTTGCAGGTGCGGTAGCACGAGCATCCAACAGCGTCAAGAGTGGAGGACGTACTCCGATCGCAGGTATTGTACACAGCGTTGCCGTAACCGGGATCCTGATCTTTATGATGCCGCTTGCCGGTTATATCCCGATGCCTACGCTTGCCGCTATTCTGATCCTTGTTGCTTATAACATGAGCAACTGGCGTGAATTCGTCCTTATTGCAAAGACGGCTCCGGGAACGGATTTTATTGTACTGATGGTGACATTCTTTGCCGGAGTTTTTGTGGACCTGCTCTTTGCAGTGGAAATCGGGGTACTTGTATCGGCACTCTTATTTCTGCGTAATGTATCCAATACGGCAACCATACGTAAATGGACGGATTTGAGTGAGGATTATGCTGCTGCGGCAGAACATCCGGATCAGGTACGGACGGTTCCGAAAGACACGCTGATCTATGAGATCGACGGACCGATGTTTTTTGCGACCATCGATGAGCTGATCGGGAAAATGGATATTGATGAAGAAACGGATGTTATCATCATCCGGATGCGCGGTGTGCAAACCGTAGATTTTACCGCAATCCGTGCACTTGAAAATCTTTTGGCGATCTGCCAGAAGAAGGGGATCCAGCTGATCTTCTCCCATACATTGCAAAAACCGTTTGCCGTAATGAAAAAAGCCGGATATGTAGATAAAGTCGGAGAGGAACATTTTTGTGCGAACATTGATGAAGCAATCGCACATGCCATTCAGTTTATAAAATAGGTTTGGAGGAAGTTATGTCAGAAAAATTGGAACAAACCATGAAAAAGATACATATTTATCTTGCAAACTGCAAAGAAAGCGCATATTCCAGTGAGGAACTAATCGTTTCCAAAAAGAGAATTTATTCTTTGTTGGATGACTTGAATTATGCCGTTCATGATGTCATGGAGGAGTATGAAGCAACCGTGGCGGCACGTGACCGCGGTCTGCTTGCAGCAGAACGCAGGGCAGCTGATATCAAAGAAGATGCGATGCACCGCTCTGAAGAGGTATATGCCGCTTCTCTTTTATACACACAGGAGTCCATCGTTGATATGCAGAATGCCCTGGAGCATACATATGATAGGACAAAGAAGGAATATGAAGATCTGATGCGTAATTACGAGCAGAAGATGATGTTCCTTGAAAGCAATTCACAGGAAGTGATCGCACAGTTAAGTGCTATGGCGGATGCAAAAACATATCTGCATCTGATCGAAAAAATGAATGCAGAACGTAAAAATCCGATTGCATCGAAGCAGGAGGAAGCGGAAGAGACATCGGCAAAGAAAATCGGGAGCGCGGCAGTATCTGCCGAAAGTTCAGAAGTTCCGGCAGATGAATATGCCAGCAAGATGGCAGCGCAGATTGTTGTAGAAGTGCATGATACACCGAAGATCCCGGAAGGATTCGGGAAAGGAAAGCGCAAGAAGAAAGGAAAACAGACGGCGGAGGAATCCGGGCAGGTAACTTTGCAGGAACTGGATGCCGAGTACTTTGCATTTCAGCAGGAACAGCAGAAAGCATTAGCAGATCAGGTTTCTGAGGACAGTGCTGCTTTGGAAGAGACAGGAGATTTTTTGAAGGATGCTCTGCGCAAACTGACTTCCGGAGCAAAAAAGACAAAGGAAAAGCAGAGTATATAGGAAAGATATGAAAAAGAAAGAGAAAGAAAAAAGAGAAAAACATCTGCATCGTCTGTGGAAAGCGGCAGCGGGAACCGTTCTGCTGCTGTGTCTCTTTGCCGGATGCACAGAAAGGGAACAGATAACGGGCGGACCGCCGCTCTTAGACACTCTGACCGGCACGCCGGTGCCGACACCGACGGAAACGGCTTCGGCAGAGCTTACACAAGTGCCGGCACTGACTGAGATACCGGAAGAAACATCAGTACCGACCCTTTCACCTACGGCAGCACCAACGATGACACCGACAATTACTTTGCAGCCGACACCGGAACCAACCGAGACACCAACGCCTGATCCAACCCCTGTATTTACTTATACGGAGTTTGAGGACCGGACAATGTGGACGACGGTCAATCTTCGCATCCGGACTCTGCCGAACCAGGACGGGGAAACCATTGCCGTGATAAAGAAAGGGCAAAAAGTTACGGTAAACGGACGGTGCAATGAAACCGGCTGGTACCGGGTGGACTATCAGGGACAGACCGGCTATATGTCCGATGACTACCTTGTTGACAAAGCTCCGGCAACACCGACGCCGACACCGAGTCCGACACCGCGGGTCATTGAATTTAACGGGGATTCCACTCTGAACATTAAGATGGTCGGAGATGCTCTGATCCATGGAGTTGTTTATAAACAGTGTAAGCAAAAAGACGGGACTTATAATGCCGATATTTTATATAAAAATGTGAAAGATGTGATTACTGCTGCAGATATTGCGATCGTCAATCAGGAAACAATCCTTGTGGCGGATGAGAAAGACTATTCTTCCTATCCGCAGTTCGGCAGCCCGTATGCTATAGGTCAGGCGGCTATTGATGCGGGATTTGATATTATCGCGCATGCGACCAATCACACGATGGACAAAGGCGTGGACGGTGTGATGCAGACCCTGAACTTTTGGAAAGATAAGGACGTAACGGTTCTTGGAATTCACGAAAGCGAAGAAGAGAGCGACATTGCCTATGTTTCCTGCGGGGATATCATGATCTCATTTGTAAACTACACCTACGATTTGAACGGACTGGAATCGAGGATGGACGGGAAACCTTATCTGGTTGACCTTTTGTCTGATAAAAATATTGAAAAAACCGTAGCGGAGGCAAAGAAAAACTCCGATCTGATGATTGCCATCCTGCATGTCGGTACGGAATATGTATATACGCCATCCAATTATGCTGTTAAGCAGGTGGATCGGTTTATCGATGCCGGTGCAGACATTGTTCTTTGTGCACATCCACATGTTGTAGAAACCTATGGCATGAGGACAACGGCAAAAGGGAATACGGCACTGGTGTATTACAGCCTGGGCAATTTTATCTCTGCTCAGAATAAGATCCCGCGTATGATCGGAGGAATGGCAGATATTACACTTGGCATTACAAAGGAAGAAAACGGATGTAAGGTGGAAATTCTTGATTATACGATGACACCGTTAGTAACGCATATTGCGAGCGGAGAGAAAATAACGACGTATTTTTTAGCGGATTATACGGAGGAACAGTGTGCAAAACATAAGTATTTTATGGAAGAAGATTACACGCTGTCGGATGTATGGAAGTTATGGGACGAAATGGTCAGTGAAGCAGATTATCTGATCGAAAGATGAATTGAGGGAAATGGGACCCCGGCTGCAGCGGAATCTGCAGCCGGGGTCCCATTTCCCTCAAATTTTTCTGGGGGGGTAGCATATAAAAGTATTGAATCTTTTGAAAAAAAATAGTATTATATAAATGTAGAGGTGTATTTATTGTTTATTTATAAATAGATAAGTTATTATAATTAAATCACGGGGGAGCAGGGGATTGGAGAAAATAAAAAATCGAAAAAGTTTTTTAAAATGGCTAAATGAAAGTGCTTTTGGAAGGATCAGCTTCTTTTTTATCAGTATGATGCTGATCATTTGGTTCTATTTAGTGAATTCAGAACGGATTTATCGGAGGGAGATAGTAGTACAGAAAGATGATTTTACCTGGATGTTTCAGATCGACTCAACGATAGAAGTAAATGAAATGGTTCAGTTTAAGGGGTGGGCATTTCAGATTTCCACAGATGCAAAAGCCAAGAATTGTGTTGTTGTTTTACACGATGTTAAAACAGGGGAAATGATTTATGCCGACATGAAATACGAAGACAGAGAAGATGTGAATGCTTATTTCCTTTGTGAAAAAGATTATACGCATTGCGGGTTTACTGCTTGCGTGGATGCAAAAAAATTAGATTTGGAAAATGGTATCTATGAGATCATTTTGAGAAAAGCAGCGAGTAGAGAAGCTTTTTCTACAGGAATTTATTATGCGAATGGAGAGATTATGTATACCAATCCGGAAGAATTTATTCCGTTGGATACAGAAGGAACAACTCTTGAAAAGATAACAGAAGAAGGGACGTTGTTAGTGTGCCGACCGGATGCACATGTGTATGTATACCAATATGACGGAAGCCTGTACTGGATTACTGAAAGTGAATATGAATTTGAGGACGGAGATACATTTATTCAGTTTCAAATGGAAACTACACAACCGGAAAATCTGCCAGAAGACCGTTTGGAAAATGGATGGATGTGGAGTAATATCGGGTTCCTTTTTTCCGAAAAAGAAATGACAGAAAGTGGTACAGGAAAATATCGTGTGGCAATCCGGGAAATACCGACAGATTATTCCGTTACAAAGGTATGGACGGGGAAACATATTGATGGATGGATATGGAAAGAAACTTTCCGGATACGGTTGGAGTTTAAGAAATAGAAAAGAGACAATGAGTAGTATATTTTATAAAAGGATTTTCAAAAGATGTATGGATTTTATAATATCCACGATTGGCATTATCCTATTGGCACTTCCGATGGGAATCATTGCAATCATAATAAAGATAACAGATCCGGGACCGGTGCTTTTTAAACAAAAGCGTGTGGGGATACATAAAAAATATTTTGAATTGTACAAATTCCGCACAATGCGAGTGAGTGCACCAAAAGACTGTCCGACTCATCTGTTAGAGTCTCCGGAACAGTACATTACAAAAATCGGAACATTTTTAAGAAAAAGCAGTTTGGACGAATTGCCGCAGCTTTTTAATATATGGAAAGGGCAGATGAGTATTGTAGGTCCACGGCCTGCACTTTGGAATCAAGAGGATCTGATCGCCGAGAGAGAAAAATACGGGGCAAATGATATAATTCCGGGACTGACAGGATTAGCGCAGATCAGCGGAAGAGATGAATTAGAGATTCCATTGAAGGCACAGCTTGACGGGAAATATGCTGCAACCATAAACGGCGGATTTTTTAGTGCACTTGTAATCGATGGGAAATGCTTTTTTGAGACAATCATAAGCGTTTTGAAACAGGAAGGCGTCATGGAAGGCGGTACAGGAAAGATAAAGGGACACGACAGGGATGGATTCTAAGATGAAGGTGCTTGTTATATGTCAATACTACAAACCAGAACCTTTTCGCATTACTGATATCTGTGAAGAACTTGTTCAAAGAGGGCATGAGGTAACAGTAGTTACCGGAGTTCCGAACTACCCTATGGGCAAAGTGTATGAAGGATATCATAAGGGAGAAAAACGTGATGAAACAGTAGGCGGAGTGAAGATTCACAGGTGTTTTACTATAAGTCGCAAAAGGGGCATTGTGTTTCGTTTCATGAATTATTACAGTTACGCAATTTTTTCTGCCTTGTATGTACAGAAAATGTCGGAAGATTTTGATGTGGTTTTTGTAAATCAATTATCACCGGTCATGATGGCAAATGCAGGAATTAAATATAAACAGAAACATCAGGTTCCACTTGTGCTTTATTGCCTTGATCTATGGCCGGAAAGTTTAACAAGTGGGAAGATTTCCAGGCACGGCCTTATATATCATTATTTTCACAAGGTTTCAGAGAAGATCTATCGACAGGCAGATGAGATTCTTATAACAAGTCAGTCATTTGCCGGATATTTCGAGAAAGAATTTGGAATCAAAGGAGTAAGATATTTGCCACAGTATGCGGAAAACATTTTTTCAGCGGAACTGTGTCAGAAAAAGCCGAATGGTTACATTGATATGATGTTTGCAGGAAATATAGGAGCTGCTCAGTCAGTTGAGACTATTATTGAGGCTGCGATATTGACTTCCGATGAATTGAACCTTCGATGGCATATTGTCGGAGATGGATCGGAGTTTGAAAAAATGAAAAGACTGGCAAATAGAAGTGAAAACATCATATTTCACGGACGTAAATTATTGGAAGAAATGCCAAGGTACTATGCAATGGCAGATGCAATGCTTGTTACGATGAAGAAAAGTCCCGTGTTAAGTTTAACGCTTCCGGGGAAGGTGCAAACGTATATGGCGGCAGGAAAGCCAATAATTGGTGCAATAGATGGAGAGACCGCTCAAGTCATAAAAGAGGCACATTGCGGTATCTGTACTCCTGCAGAGGATGCAACAGGATTAGCGGAGAGTGTTCGAAAATTCGTACACATGGAAAAAGAAGAGATGGGAAAAAATGCGAGGAAATATTACGAAGAACATTTTGACAAGAAAATGTTTATTGATGATGTAGTGCGGATATTAGGCAGATAAAGGAGATTTTTGAAAATGGATGCGAAAGGACGATATTCCGACAGAAAGATATTGTTTTTGAGTGGGATATATCCGGAAGAATTGTATGAAAAATTAACAGATACAGAAATGAACAAAAATATCCAGATTGCTGCAGATGTACTTCAAAAGCATTTGATACACGGCATGGATGAACTATTATGGGAGCCAGTCAAATTAGTGAATGCACCTTACATAGGAATGTTTCCGAACAAAAGTAAAATAATAAGGATGAAAAAGAGTACTTTTTCGCATTGTTATGGAGCTGAGGATATTAATATTCGCTTTTGGAATATTCCGGGACTTCGACATTTTTCGATATGCCATAACAGAAAAAAAGAAATCAAGCGTTGGGTAAAAAATAATGCTGGGGAAACGGTGATGGCATACGCACTGACTTTACGTAATGTTACTTCGTTATTATACGCAAAACGTTTGGACAAATCAGTCGCAACATGTATGGTCGTGCCTGATCTGCCAATCTATATGCGTATGTCATCCGGTTGGATGTATAAAATAGCTAAAAAGGCTGAGAGTTGGCTTATATTTCGGAATCTGCACAAAATAGACTCTTTTGTATTGCTTACCGAGCAAATGAATGATGTGATCAAAAGCGACAGATATTGTGTAGTAGAAGGGATTGCGACGGACAGTGGGATTGCAAGTCAGCCGGATGAATCGGTACAGATAATTTTATATGCAGGAACATTAGACAAAAAATATGGTATCAATACTTTATTGCAGGCGTTTCATAAAATAGAAAGAGATAATGTAAGACTGTTTATTTGTGGTATGGGGGACAGCCAATCGGAAATCGATAAAATGATACAGATAGATCAGCGTATCTGCTGTTTGGGACAGGTTTCACGAGAAGAAATCCTAAAGTTACAAAGTCGCGCGTCTGTATTAGTAAATCCGCGGCCTAACACAGAATTCTTTACAAAATACAGTTTTCCATCGAAAAATTTGGAATATTTATCTTCCGGAGTTCCTTTACTTGCTTATAAATTGGAGGGGATTCCTGATGAATATGATCCATACATACATTATATTTGCGGTAATACGATAGAAGATATGAAAGAAGCTCTGGAAGAAATCTTGAATCAAACCGTTCAGGAGAGGATACTGTTAGGAGAGCGTGCACGCCGGTTTGTATTGGAAAACAAAAGCGAGATCGTGCAGGTAAAGAAAATTTTGGAGATAACAGGAAGTAATGAAGGATAGAAAAAAGAAAGTACTGATGTATAGCACATTTGAAAACAAAATCGGCGGTCCGTTGGTTTATTTACGATCGATAGTTGATTCTGAATTAAACGAAGAATACGAATTTTCGACGTGTTTTCAAAATGAAACAGCCGGTGGAATTAATTTCAATTTGTTAAGACGTATGACAAAGCAGATAAAAGAACAGTCTCCGGATATTGTTCATGTACATGGGCTTCAGAGCGAAGGTCTATATGGAGTATTAGCTGCAAGGCTAGCAGGATGTCGGTGTGTAGTTATGACAGTACATGGTTTTGCTTTTGACGGGCAAAAAAAACGCGGAATGAAATGGCTTTTATATCGATATTTTGTGGAACCGCTGACACTGTGGCTATCAGACGAAGTCTATTGCGTCTGTCAATATGCATCTGAACGGGAAATTATTAAAAGAAATGTAAAAATAAGTACGCATGCTTATATCCATAATGCAGTAGGAACTCCGGTAATAACGCGGACACGAGAGGAAATTCGCTCTAAGTGGAATATCACGGAAAAAGAAACCGTGTTTGTAATTGCAGGGAGAGTGACAAAAGAGAAAGGATTTGACATTTTGGAATGCGCAGTAAAGCAGCTGAACCGTACGGGTAGAAATAAATTTCGGCTGATGGTTATCGGCGATGGAGATTATGCAGAAACGTTTTGCACGGAAATGTCGGATGAAATAGCGTCTGGGCAGGTAATCATGGTTGGTCAGACGGAACAAGTAGCAGATTTTTTAGGAGCATCAGATGTATTTATTCTACCATCTTATCATGAAAATTTGCCGATTGCCTTATTAGAAGCAGGGAAAATGGGGCTTGCCTGTATAGCATCTGCTGTAGGAGGGATCCCCGAGGTAATACAAGATGGAGAATCTGGTTTTTTGGTCAAGGACATGCAGCCTGCCTCTTATGTAAAAAAAATGAACATTTTTATGGAGGATGTTTTGCTGCGCGATACTATGGGAAAAAAAATGAAAGAAAATGTGGAAAAACGATTTGCCATGCCGCTTATGTGCGAAAAAATAAGGGAGGTGTATGTGAATGGAATATCTAGGAAATACAGTACAAAACAAAACATATGCTGATGAAATTTTAATGAAAGATATTGTATTTAAAGGGATGATTCTTGTAAGTATATTAATCGGAACGAGCATACACTGGTTTTCGTATGTTGCACTGGGACTTACGGTGTTGTACTTTTTTTTGAACGATAGTGATAAATGTGTAGATTGCATGTTCTTTTTAGTCCCATTTGCGAATATTTTTAAGCCGGAGCCAACTGCATATTCACTTTTTACCTGTTTGACAATTTTTTTGACAATAAAGTTGATTTTATCTAAAGGAAGTATTGATAAGCACTTTTTGATTATCTGGCTTGTGATGTTAAGTATACAGGCAGTGGGGTGTCAGGGGCAGCTTACGACATTGGTCAAGCAGGCAACTGTTTTGTTACTGGTTTACGGATATTTTCATTGTTGTAAAGTAAATGCAAAATACATTGTACTTAATTTGACGGCAGGCATAATCATTTCCTGTGTCATAGCAAATATGACAGGTATTTTTAACGGAATACCGGATTATCTGAGAATGGTTCGTGCTTATGACGTATCTGTGGACTTAAGCCGTTTTACCGGACTGTATTCGGATCCAAACTATTTATCAGAAACATTGATCTTATTATGCAGCTCATTGTTTGTCCTGATACAGCAAAAGAGAATCAGCAAAAAGTATTGGGGAGTAATCGCTCTGCTAATGTTGGTTGGCGTGCAGACGCTCAGCAAATCCTTTTTTCTAATGCTTTTGGTTTTGGTATTGCTGATTACGCTGATTGCTTTCAAAAGGAAAAACAGTAAGCTCTTGTTTGTGATTTTTCTTGGGATCGTGAGCATGATTGGAATGTTTCTGGCTGGGAAATTAACAGTCATTGATAATATTCTGATCCGCTTTGGCTCACAAAGTGGAATAACAACAGGACGTGTAGCAATTTGGAAGAGATATATTGATAAAATGCTAACATATCCGTGGAAACTTTTGTTTGGATTTGGAATAGGAAATCTGTTAGAAGAGTTACCTCATAACACATGCCTGGATTATATATATTGTTATGGTATCTGCGGATCGTTTGTTTATCTGATCGGATTTCGACGTGCAATAAAAAGTAGGATACGATATACAGAGACAACGAGATGGATTCCCTTTATCTGCATCATGATGATGTATTTCTTCCTGTCAAATCTTTTAATGTTTGATTTTGGATATCATCTGATCATAATTATGGCATTTTTGCTTGAAAAAGAAAGTGAAACAGCAGACGGAAAAGGAGTTGTAGGGTAACATGGTAACGGTTGTTGTTCCGTGTCATAATGAAGAAAAGCGGATACGGCGTTGCCTTCAATCAATTTTAGGGCAAACAAATGTGGATATGGAGATTTTGGTCATCAATGACGGTTCTACGGATCGTACCGTACAGGAGATACAGAAAGTACAACAACTGTATGGCTCCCAGGTCAGACTGATCAACCAGAGTAATGAGGGAGTAAGTGCTGCGAGAAATCGGGGGATTGAAGAGGCAAAAGGACAGTGGATCGCTTTTGTGGACAGTGATGATTATGTGGAAAGTACTTATTTACAGACATTACGGGGATTGGCGGAGGAAAATGTGCTGCCGGTTGTTGGGTTTGCCAAAAACAATGAGCAGGAGAACGCATTACATAATGAAATCGGGGGAAGATATGAGGTTAATGCAGCAATGCCGAATGAGTATCTGGCAGGAAAGTTAGGTGCGATCATTGGTCATTCTTGTTGGAATAAATTGTTTTCAAAAAAAGTGCTGTCAGAACATAACATTCGATTTAGAACAGAATTGAAATTAGGAGAAGATATGCTTTTTGTATTGCAGTATCTATGCCATTGCAGATTTGTAGTATGGGATGGAGCGGTGCAATATCACTATTGCGATAACGAGAATTCTGCTACAAGGATGCCAGAAGATCAAAGCAAAGATTATGAGAGGACGCTTTGCGTACTGGATGGTCTGCACATAAACGGATATTCGATTGGCAAGGCGGCATTGAACAGTTGGTGTCTGGAAGCTATGGGTTATATTTTGGGAAATCAGCAGGTTTCTTCTATGGCATTTTCAGAGTTTTGTGAATATATGAAAAAAGTTAGAAGCTATTCCATTACAGCGTTTGCAAAACAAGAAGTTGCAGGCATTAATTTTCATAGAAAGATTTTTCACTGGGCGTTAAAGAGAGAGTTTGCAGGTTGGATTTTTTTATTTGTTAAGGTACAGGGCTTCAGAAAAAGGTGGTGTAAACAATGACGGATCTTCAAAAAAAAGAATTTGAGATGCTTTGTCTGTTTGTAGATATCTGTGAAAAATTACAGCTTGAGTATTATCTGGTATGCGGCAGTGCTTTGGGAGCAATCAAATATAAAGGATTTATCCCATGGGATGATGACATTGATGTAGCACTTCCAAGGAGAGATTATGAAATTTTTTTAGAGAATGCACAGGAATTGCTGCCTGCTTGGTGCTTTGTACAAAATTATAGAACCGATCCAGAATTTCATTTGATAGGAACTAAATTAAGAGATTCCAGGACAACTTTTGTTGAGAGGTATTGTGAGAAACTGAATATCAATCATGGTGTGTTTATTGATGTTTTTCCGCTGGATGCTTATCTGGAAGGGAAAAAACAACAAAGGAAACTAAGACAGACACAGAAGCGTTTTGAAAGTCAACGGCGTGTGCGCCTGAATTATCGCAGATTTACATCACGTGAATTATTTCATATCAGAAATAATATGTATTATCTTTGTTATAAAATATTTGGAATGTTTCGAAATACTCCCAGGTATATGAGGTGCTATGAGAAACTTATTTCATCCGGAGATTATGAGAAAAGTAATATGATTTGCAATTATGCGAATTCTATTTCAAAGGATGAATATGCTCCAAGAGAGCAGTATGGGAGTGGTGCCCGGGCGGTGTTTGAAGGATTAGAAGTTCGTGTTCCTGAACGATATGATGACTATTTAACTCAAAAGTATGGACGGTGGCGAGAAAAATTGCCGGAAAAAGAACAAAAAGGCCATCATTATGTGACAATCATTGATTTGGAACATTCTTATATACAATATAAAAATAGTCGGATGGAGTCTTTAGTTAAGAAATAAGGATTAGAGGAAAGGAGACAGATTTTATGAAAAAGGCAATTTTGATGCGAATATGTTCGTTGATGCTGGTTGTATCCATGATTTTGCCAATGCTGCCTACAAAAGCGGCGGAAGCTGCATTGCTGACAGAGACAGAGCATGATCATGACCACGAGCATATGCATGACGACGAATCGGAAGGTAACGGAGGGGGTTCGTCAGAAACAGAGTATACGAAAGGAACGGCTGCTCAGATTATAACGTACATGGGAAACGTGTTGGATCTGCTTTCTATTACGAATGGTATGAGTAGGGAAGAGATGACGGCAGCTTTGAGCAGTGCATCAGATGATGATTTTCTGGAAGCCATGGAGCTGATGCAGGAAGTGGAAGAACTGTTGCCCGGGTTGTCCGAGGTGGAGACAGCTTTGTTGCAACAGTTTGACAGTTATACGACCTATATGATCTTTCAAGGTATGCTGGATGAAATGTACGGAACGGAGATGCTGGCAACAACTTATAGCGTGCTTAGTATTTCTTCTTCCTCTTCTAATTGGCTAGGTAGAGCTAGTGCAAGCATAAGCGAAAGCGAGAAAAAGATTACATTTTCCGGTAAGAGTAGTATTGTAGGGGTTTATTACACATACACGATAAAGAATACGTCTTCTAAAACTATTATATTGACTTTTACATATACTGCAAGCGGAAAGACAATCGAAAGTGGATTAGCCGGGACTTCCGGCTCGTACAGGGGGTCGTTGAATTCGGGAGAGAGTCTTACGATTATAACCGAAGAATCCCAATCGTCGTTTGAATTAGTGCTGACTAATGTTGAAGCCACCGAAGCGTCGGAAAGTGCCAATGTGACAATCAATTATGATAGCAGTCTTGGTTCTGTGACAGCTGGGGGCAGTGCAGTCAGCAGCGGTCAGACCATTCTGGTTTCGGGTGTTGATGGCATCAACCTGACCGCTATACCAAACAATGGTGTACCTTTCCTGGGCTGGATTAATACGGAAACATGGCAGGTCATTACCGAACCGACTGCTTATAAGCCTGCCGAAGATGTGACTATTATGCCTGTGTTTGTTTCGACAGATACGGAAGCGTGGTTTATGTCAAAAGACGGTACATATTTGTCCAATGATCTGCATGCAATTGTGACAAAGGCAAGTACGATCGTTCTGGCGGCGGATGGTACATTGTCCGAGGGCAGTTATACAATTCCTAGTGGCGTAACCTTGTTGATTCCTTTTGATGATTCACATACATTGTATACGGATAAACCGGGATATACAAATTCTGGGAACAACGATTCTTGGATAGAACCAACGGCATATCGAACATTGACTATGGAGGATGGTGCGCATCTTATAGTAGAAGACGGTGGAGCAATCAGTTTGTCTGCTAAGTTTTATGCAGCACATAGTCCGTCAAAAGGGGCAGGAGCACCTACTGGCCCCGTAAGTTTTATCTATATGGAAAATGGAAGCCGGATTGAAGTAAACGGTGGTGGAATGCTTTATGCATGGGGATATATTACTGGTTCAGGTGAAGTAATTGCACATAACGGCGCGGATATTTATGAGTTCTTTCAAATTATGGATTTCCGTGGTGGTTCTCAAAGTGCAAATATGAAGTACGAGGTTTTTCCGCTCAGTCAGTATTATATCCAAAACATCGAGGTACCATTAACATTGGAATATGGGGCAAGAGAGTCGGCATATACCGGATTCCATATGTCGATAGGAGATGTTTCAGCACATGATGTTACTTTTATCAGTGCAGAAAGCGGCTCTATGTTCACCATGGATGAAGGGAGCAGAATTGTTAAGTGGTATGATGGAACGACCGATCGACTGGTAGTGGATTCTTATGGAGATATAAGCATTTCTGGAATTAGCATGAAGATTGGAGGAGCGTATGGCAGCATTAAATCTTCTGAGTATGCTCTTCCGATTAACAGCAATATTTCTATTACAGTTCATTCTGGTACAATAACGATAGACCAGAAGATCGCATTGCTTCCTGGAGCATCCATTACTGTAGAAGAAGACGGCATTTGTAAACTGGCTGAGGGACAAAGCGTCTACATTTATGATGCAGATCAGTGGGGAGGCTATTGCGGAAGTGGAAATGAGTGGTTGATCCCTATTTTATATGCACCCGGGAAGGAGTATGTTCGTACTAAGAGTGACTTGACAGATGCAGAAATCTACGTGAATGGAGGTACACTGGATGCTTCCCGGGGGTATGTGTATACTACGGAAAGCGGTGCGAATGTTCATGCTTCTGATGGAGCAGTCGTAAAGGCAAATAAAGGGTCAGAAACATTAACCTATCAGCTCATTTATGGCGACAAAAATACTTGGTCGGAAATATCAATAACCTCTGCCAAGTTGAAAAATGGCGATGGCACCTATATGCAGTCCACTACCAATACCTATTATTATGAAGACGGTAAGTGGCATTGTAGTACGGATGCATCCTGCGACGGCAAGGGGCATAGCTGGGATACGGGAAAGCAGACAAAGGACCCGACCTGTTCGGAAGAAGGAGAAAAGCTTTATACCTGTACTGTCTGTGGAGACACAAAAACAGAAAAGGTTGCTAAAAGCAACCATCAATGGATAGAAAAAGCAGATGATTCTTATTTAAAAGTGGATGCCAACTGTATGGCAGCAACAGAATACTATAAAAGCTGTTCGGTTTGTGGGGCGACTTCTCAGGGAACAGTAGAAGAAGCAACTTTTTTCAATGGCGACAAAGCTGCAGGAAAGCATATCGGTACATTAGGAAATTGGATCATAACAGAAACAGAACATTATAAAGAATGGAGCTGCTGCCATGGGAAAGAGCAGGAAGGTAGTCATACCGGTGGTAATGCAACCTGTATGGAGCTGGCAATCTGTTCTGTATGTGGCGGATTTTATGGAACATATGCAGCCCATGATTATCAGAACAAGGCAGAAGCTTCTTATTTAAGATCAGAAGCAACCTGTACAAACGCTGCGATCTACTATAAATCCTGTAAACATTGTGGAGCTAGTGCAAAAGATGACGAAACTGTTGCGGAAAAGACATTTGAATCCGGAGATAAGCTGGAACATGCATGGAAGATATCCTATGTTTGGTCAGATGATTGTAGGGAATGTACTGCGACCAAAGTATGTACAAATGGATGTGGAACAACAGACACAAAGACGGTTACAGATATTCATGTGGAAACCGAAGTAAGTACCTGTGTTCAAGAAGGAAGTGAAACTTATACAGCTGACTTTGGAACAGGATGGGGAGGAAAAAGGACAAAGACAAAATCTCTGCCTTTGGCAGATCACTCCTTTACCAACAGACAGGGATCGCTCAAACAAGAAGCAACCTGTACGGAAGCAGGTTTGTATTACGTAAAGTGTGATAACTGTGAGAAGGAAAGCAAGGAAGTTACGATTTCTGTTGGAAGTCCGGCAGGACATACGTATAGTGCGAGTTATGAATGGGGAAAGGATCATTCCACTTGTACTGCAACAGGAACATGTACAAGATGTGGTGACGTGGTAACTGCTGCCGCAACAATTACTTCAAAGGAAGAACATGGTTCCTGTATGGAAGAAGGAACAAAGACTTATACCGCTTCCTTTGCAGAAGATTGGGCAAAGACACAGTATGCAAATGAAAAAACAGAGGCAAAGGGACATCAGTATGCGGAATTCAAGGCTGAGTGGACAGAAACAGGCACCAGTTGGAAGTGTATAGCAACTCGTACTTGCGGAGAATGTGGCTATTCTGAGACGGCAGAATCAACGGATGTCAGTGCTGATATCCTGCAAAAACCTACCTGTACAAAGGAAGGAACGACGGTTTATACTGCCATTTTTACAGAAAATTGGGCGAATGAGAAAGTCTTTACAAAAGAAGTGACAACGGCTGCTTTGGAACATGACTGGGATGATGGTAAAGTTACAACAAAACCGACGTGTACGGAGAGCGGCATAAGGACATATACTTGTAAAAATGCAGGATGCGGGCAGACAAAGACAGAAAAAGAGCCTGCGACCGGACATAAGATGCAAGATGTTCCTGCAAAGGAGGCAACCTGTACAGAGGCTGGCTATACGGCTCATAAAAAATGTTCCAATTGTGATTATACAGAAGAAAAAACCGTTCTGCCTGCATTAAATCATGAACATGCAATTTGGTATTCCGAAAAAGCAGCAACCTGTACGGAAAGCGGACAGAAAGCACACTATTATTGCGCTGATTGTGAGGCATACTTAGAAGATGACAGAACTACGGTTACAATACCGGAAGCACTGATCATTTCTGCGTTAGGACATGAGACAATATATCATCAAAAGGTGGAAGCTAGCTGTCTGGCTGTAGGAACTGTTGAGTATTGGAGCTGTGAACGCTGTAAGAAGAATTTTAGAGATGAGAAATGTACGAATGAGATAACAGATCTTACTATACCTAAAAATGAACATAACATGGAGTATCATACAGAAGTGGGGTCAACCTGTACGGAACCCGGAACTCATGAATACTGGTTCTGTTTGGAATGTAAGAAAAATTATGGCGATGCAAAAGGGTCAGTTGTTCTTTCTGATCTTACGATAAGTGCGAAAGGGCACAGCCTGAACAAGGTAGAAGCGAAAGAGGCAGATTGTATTAATGATGGTACAGAAGAATATTATTTTTGCCTTTCATGTAAGAAGTGCTTTACAGACGAAAGCGCTTCTGCGGAAACTACGATTCGGGAATGTTTTATTCCAAAGAAAGAGCATCAGTATGGAGAAGTAACTTATGAATGGAATCAAACGAATACTTCCTGTACGGCAACCAGGACGTGTACGGAGTGTCATGGAACATTGGAGGAGGGAATCCAGGCGGAGACGGTTACTGCGGTCACGTCTATTTCAAATCCTGCGACCTGTCTTTTAGAAGGAGACAGTCTGTATACGGCAACATTTGCTGCTGACTGGGCAGAAGAACAGAAAAAAGAAGTAAAAGGTAATGTAGCAATTAATCCTGCGAATCATGCAAGTAGCAAGTATGAGTACATTATGAATGCAGATGGGAAAACACATAAAGTACTCCATTCCTGCTGCAAGGAAATCGTACATGAAACAGAGAACTGCAGCTATGAAAACGGAAACTGTAAGTTCTGTGGAAGCGAGCAGAAGATTACTGTTACATGGGTAGTAGGAGATCATACAACAACTTCCGTTGTAGACTATGGAAGTAGCTTATCCAAGGAAAATCCGGAAAAAGCACACGAGGAAGAGCATCATTATGTCTTCGTCGGATGGGCAGAAACAGATGGTGGGGATGTAGTTGAAATAGGTACGGCAACAAAGAATGTAACCTATTATGCGGTATTCCGCCAGGAAAGTCATACGGTAGATCATGGAGCAGAAGATATATCAAAACGCCATGACTGTACGATATGCGGGCGCAAAAACGTGGAAGGTCACACGTATGATAATGGAACATGTACAGAGAATAAGAAGTGTCAGTTTTGTGGGACGGAACTGGCGAATTCTGCAATGGGGCATCAGTTCAATACCTATATTAAGACGGAATTTTACCAGGATGCGAGTGGAATATGGTGGTGCAAAATCACAAGTGAATGTTCCAGAGAAAATAACTGCTCTGAAAAAAGGTATTATGTAGAGAGAGCAACAGAGGAAGAAGGAAGCAGAGTGGAACCAACCTGTTTTGATGACGGTAAGGTAACACTGAATGCGGATTTTGACATGTCGTCTTATGAAGACTGGTCAGGACCTTCGTCTTATCATTTTGAGAAAGAAATCACATTACATGCATCAGGTCATACGTTAGTGAAGACAGGGTACAAGGCTCCTGACTGTATGACAGAAGGTACGGAAGCATATTGGACCTGCTCCGTATGTGAGAATGTTTACAGTGATGAAAATGCTGAACATCCGACAACGGTGGAAGCACAGAAAATCTCAAAAGCAGACCATACTTGGGACACAGGTACGAGGACAATTGCTCCAACCTGTACCGAAGATGGGGAAAAGACTTTTACATGTACGGTTTGTAAAAAAGCAACAAAGACAGAAGCAATCGATGCCCTGGGACATGATTGGAAAGATGTAGTGGAAATACCAGCAACCTGTTACAGTACCGGTGTGTCAGCTTACCAGAAATGTGAACGCTGTCAGGAAGAAAACGGAAAAAGCATATTGCCGAAGAAAGAACATACGTATGGTGTGGTAAGCTTTGTATGGGAAAAAGTTTCTGACGGAAAGTTAATTTGTACGGCAACGCGAAGCTGCGAAGCTGCAGGGTGTACAGAACAGGAAAACGGACATATACAGAAAGAGCAGGCGACTGTTCAGGCAAAACAGACAAAAGCACCTACCTGTACGGAAGAAGGAACGATTACTTATACAGCGTCTTTTGATGCAGATTGGGTAAATGCAGCATTAAACGCAATGTCGCAGGAAGAACGTCTGGAGAAAGTGATCAAAACAGAAACTATTGAAAAGGCAGAACACAGTTATGTGATCACTCATCGGTGGTCTGCTGATGAAAATGGTGCGGTGTGTATCGCTGACCGATATTGTTCTGTGTGTAAGGCACATGAGTATAGTAATGCTGTAATTGATACAGACAGAACAGATGCGACCTGCCTTATGCAAGGTAAGATTGTATATACCGTTCAGTCTTTTGATGAGAAGTGGGCAGAAGCAGAAGAGGCAGGTTCCAAGGAGGTTATTCTGAAGGCTTTGGAACACGATTGGAAAGAAACCGGTCGTAAGGATGCAACCTGTACTCTTGATGGAAGTATTTCTTATCAGTGTGACAGAACCGATTGTAAGGAAACGAAGACGGAAATAATAAAGGCACTGGGACATGATCTGGTGTACACGGATAAAGTGGAGCCGACCTGTACGGCGACAGGTTCTGCCGCTCATGCAAAGTGCCAACGAAAAGGCTGTGGGTACGAGGTAACAGACGGCACGGAAATTCCGGCTCTTGGACATGATTGGGACGTCTCCTATGATTGGAATGATGACCATACTGCTTGCACGGCGTCAGCAAAATGTTCCCGCTGCCCAGAAGAGGATAGTGAGGAAGCAAATGTCATAGTTGATGTAGTGGATTCCACTTGCACAGCAACCGGGTTGAAAACTTTTACTGCTTCTTTTTCAAAAGAATGGACAGAAGAGCAGACTGCAACAGAACTAATTGTTAAACAGGAACATACGTTCAACAATCAGGTACCGGGAAATCTGAAATCTCCGGCAAATTGTGAAAGTGCAGCTGTTTATTATGTAAAATGTGATCATTGTGACCATGTAAGCGAAACAGTCACGGTTTCAGTGGGTGAAAAGCGTGCTCACAGCTGGAATGAGACACAGTACAGCTGGGACATCGAAAATAAAGTCTGTACGGCAACACATACCTGTAAATATGGAGATTGTGAAGCAACAGAAACAGCAACACAAAAGCAATTTACGGTTGATGAAACAAAACGACCGTCCTGCACGGAAGACGGGAAAAAGATTTATACCGTCGAATTTGAAGAAGAATGGGCAGGAAACAGAACAAAAGAGGAAGTTTGGAAAGCAGTCGGCCATCAATATGACGGCAGCGTAACCTTTGTATGGTCAGACAATGGTAGTGTGTGTACTGCAAACAGAATATGTGGCAGCTGTAATGAAACAGAGAGCGTTCGTGCAATAAAAATTGAGCGCAGCAGGACAGAAGCAAAGAACTGTGGTGAAAAAGGATATACTACTTTTATCGCGGTGTTTGATGTGGACTGGGCACAGCCTGAAGATGCTGACAAGAAAGTAATCTATGATGCAAATGCATTAGAGCACAGCTATGGTCAGACAGAATATATCTGGAGTGAATTAGCGGAGGGGGTTCGTACTTGTACGGCAATACGCACTTGTACGGTCTGCAACGAAAACACAGCAGGACATAATCAGGAGGCTGTTGCTCAGGCAACCGGGCAGATCTATTTAGCTCCTACCTGTCAGCAGACCGGAAAAACTACTTATACTGTGACATTTGATCAGGAATGGGCAAAGGCGCAGGTAAAAACATTTGAAGATATTGCTGCAGTGGCATGCGAGGAAGGGAACAGTGCTATAACGATATCACCGCATTACAAAACCGAAGGTGAGAAGACTTATTACTGTAAATGGTGTAACGGAGTCGTAAGAAAAGAGACAATCGAACCTACGGGTAAATTATATATTTCGGTTTTAGGTGACTCTATTACGGCATTTAGTGATTATTCCAACGGTTTGGCTGCCGAAGAAGTCAATACAACACTGACAGGCGGTAAAGTATGGTTCCCTATGGACAGGGGCTATGATTCAGAAGGAAATTTGATTGATAAGGCCGGAGAAATTGTTGCAGCAGATCAGATATGGATTTATCGTGCAGCAAAAACATTAGGAGCTGAAGTTCTTGTGAATAATTCCTGGTCTGGAAGTGCAGTACAGTTTTGGCAGTACGGTGCATCGGGAATCTGGGAAGACCGTTGCGTACAGCTTCATGCAAACACGGGAAGTCTTGCCGGCTATGATCCGGATATTATAGCTGTTTATATGGGAACAAATGACTTTAAGTGGGTGGAAGGCATTACTGGCCAGGAACCTGTAGATGCGGACAATAACACCATTAATGTAAACTTGGGAAGCTATGCGGATACCATGAAAAAGGCCCAAAATGGGACTCTGAACAGAGAAAATCCGGAGACAACCATGGATGCGTTTTATGTTGCATTTGAGAAAATGAGTGAAAGATATCCAGACAGTGAAATTTATGTTTTAGGACTTTTACAGTTTAAGGCTACAAAGAATCAACCGACAGAATTTAATGATGACATTGAAAAGATGGCAGCAAAATTTGGATGTGTCTTTGTGAATCTGGAAGAATGTGGTATTGAAAGTGATGAAAAAAGCTTTGAATATCTGATGGAAGACTGGTTGCATCCAAACCTGAAGGGAATGCAAGTTGTAGCAAATACATTTGTTTCTGCGTTAAGACGCAATAGCAGTCTGTTTGAAGAAGACTATGCAGAAATCGAGTATGATCTGGATGGAGTTACGGCACTGGAAGGAGTAGACCGTACTGCAATAATAGGTCAGAGTTTTGAAGCAGATTTGAAACTAAAGGATGAAACCAGAATTCTGCAGGTTACAGTTAAGATGAATGGTGAAGATATCACGGAGAGTTGCTATCGTAGTGCAGAGAGTTCACGGTATGGAACGGTAGGACGGATTGTGATCGATGACGTGACCGGAGACATTAGCATTGAAGCAATTGCACATAAGCATGTCTATACGAGTGTTCTGACAGAACCTACTTGTACGGAGGAAGGATATACAACTTATACCTGCTCTTGTGGTGATGTTTATATTGCAAATCGAGTACCGGCAAACGGACATAGTCACACAACAAAAGCTTCTGCAGTTATGGCACTGGAAGCTACATGTACTGTAGCAGCAAGATATTATGTTCAGTGTGATAACTGTAACGATATAGACCGAAGCAAAACAGTATCTGTCGGGACTCCAAATGGTCACAGTTACAAACAGCAGATCATTGGAGAGAAACTGTCGGATGCAACATGTACGGCAAAAGAAAAACATTATATTAAGTGTGATAACTGTGATTTTGAGGATACTACTCAGACCATAGAAGTTGGAGAACTGAAAGAACACAGCTTTACGACAAAAGCTTCCTCGAAAGTATTTAGTGAAGCTACCTGTACATCGAAGAAAGTAGTGTACGTTCAGTGTGACAACTGTTCTACGGTCAGCGAAAAGATAACAGTGGAAGTTGGAGAACTGAAAGAGCACAGTTATCTTAATAATATTGACTCTGGAAGAATAGCAGAAGAAGCATCTTGTACCGAGGCACAGAAAAACTATGTACGGTGTGATAACTGTGAGCACATAAGCGAAACACTGACGGTATCGCATGGAACGAAGTTAGGGCATAGCTTTACGAATGAGCCTTCGGATGAAAAGATAAGTGATGCTACTTGCACGAAAGCCGCAGTATATAAGGTAAAATGCGATTACTGCGATGCAGTGAGCGAAATTGAAACAATTGAAGTGGGTCAGGCAACCGGACATTCGTTTACACAAAAAGATACAGACAGCAAGTATCTAAAATCAGAAGCGACCTGTACGGAAGCTGCAGTGTACTATTACAGTTGTTCTGTCTGCGGATTAAGCTCTAAGGGAGAAATAGGTGAAAATACATTTGTAAGCGGCACGCCTAAGGGACATACTTATAAGCAAAAGGCATCGGAAAAGCTTTGTAGACCTGCAGATTGTGAAAATGCAGCCAGCTATTATGTAGAATGTGAATACTGTGATGAAATCAGTAATTCCATCTTGGTAACAGTCGGCACACCGCTGTCGCATAAGTATGGTGAAATTACTTATACATGGAACAGCGATCATACAAGTTGTACTGCGGAGAGAAGCTGCACAAATGCCGGATGCAGTCATAAGATGGTGGCAGTATCAATTCATGTGGATGATAGCATACATGAAAATGCAACTTGTGAGAGTACAGGAAAAACAAAGTATGTAGCAAAGTTTGCAGAATCCTGGGCGACCGAATGTACGGATATAGTCAGTGACATTCCGATAATGGGACATCAATGGGTTACCGATTATAAGTGGAGTAATACAGAAGAAGGATGGATTTGTATTGCTGAACGTGTATGTAAGTATGATGCAAGTCATAAGGAACAGGCAATTGCTGAAATAACTTCTTTTGTATCTCAGGAAGCGACCTGTACGAAAGTCGGTAAAACAACCTATACGGCCGTTTTTGAAAAGGAATGGACAGAAACACAAACGAAGATCCTTTCTGACATACCGGCAACCGGACATGAGTATGTTCTGAAGAATTATCAATGGAGTAGTGATGGCACAAGCTGTATTGCAAAAGGAGAATGTGCAAGATGCGGTGATTTAAAGGACGCAGTGGCACAGATTACTTCTAACGTAACGAAGAAAGCGACCTGTACGGAGGCAGGGGCAACAACCTATACGGCTGTATTCCATGTGAAATGGGCTGCAATGGATAAAAAGGAAATTGCAGATATTCCTGCGACACAGCACAAGTGGAATGTAAGTTATCAGTGGAAACAGATTAATGGAGAATGGACTTGCACGGCAAAAGGAATTTGTGAAAATAATGCGGCTCATGTGGAAGAAATTGTTGCAAAGGTAACTTCTGAAGTAGTTAAAAATGCAACATGTACAGAAACGGGTAAAACGGCTTACACAGCAAAATTTGCAGAGTCCTGGGCAGCGACACAGAGTCAGACGTTGGAGGATATTCCGGCGAAAAACCATGATTACGGAGAAGTTGTGTATACATGGAACAGTAGTTATACGACTTGCACGGCGAAGCACGAATGTAAATCCTGTGAACATTCGGAAGAAGTATCAGCAGAGGTTTTGAAGGAAGTTACAAAGAAGGCAACTTGTACAATAGCAGGAGAAACGACATATACGGCAAAGTTTGCAAGGGAATGGGCAGTAACTCAGATGAAAACCAATGCAGACATATCTGCAACCGGTCATACATTCCAAGAAGCAATTTACAGTTGGAGTGAAGATCATACAAGCTGTATGGCAAGACGCAGCTGCAAATCCTGTGAATTTTTCGAAGAAATAAAGGCTGAGATAAGAACACAGGTTGTGAAAAAAGCGACGTGTATGGAAAACGGAAGTATGGATTATACGGCGGTGTTCAAGCCAGTGTGGGCAGCAACACAAAAAATATCAGCAGAGATTACAGCAGAAGGTCATACACCGGTAGTTGATCCGGCAGTTGCACCAACCTGTACAAAGAGTGGTAAGACAGAAGGAAGTCATTGTTCTGTCTGTGGAGTTGTAATCAAAGGACAGGAAGGAATCCTGGCAACCGGTCATACATCGGTAGTTGATTCGGCAGTTGCACCAACCTGTACAAAGAATGGTAAGACAGAAGGAAGCCATTGTTCCGTCTGTCAGGAAGTTTTGGAGGCACAGCAGGAAGTCAAAGCAATTGGTCATAAAGAAGTTCTTGTGGAAGAGATGCCGGCTACCTGCACACAGGATGGTCACGGAGAAGGGAAAAAATGTAGTGTTTGCGGAGAGTATACGGTAATACCGATTGTAAAAAAAGCAACGGGGCATTCCTTAGTATATGTAGAAGCAAAACAGCCTACGTTGGGATGCGTCGGATGGGATGACTATGAGAAGTGTCAGAGATGTAAGTATACGACCTATGTTGAGATTCCGGCACTGGAAATTCCGGCAATTGACAATTATGATTCCTTTATGGAAAGTCTATATTGGCTGGAAATGGTTGCACAGGAATACTCCAGAAAGAATCCGGGAAAAGATCCTTTGGCGCTGGTTATTAAATATATCCGTACCGGTGTAGATCGTTACAACTCCGGTTCCTGGGGAATCATGGCCGGGTATGAGGATACGAATTTTGCGGCATATGTAAAACAGGTGCAGGATGATACGAACATTCAGATCAGTGACATAAGTCAAATGATCAATATTGTCGGACTGAAAGATATTGAAGAATTTTATCTGCCAAATGGTGACTGGACTGATTTTGGTCATATGTTTGGTATGATGGATATCAGCTACCACAACAATTTCAGTCAGAACCATATCGATGTAGCAGGATGGGGCGGCGACTTAGTCGATTTACTAAGTGCAGCAGACAGACATAATGTGACTGGAAGCTTGGATGAAATGAGCAAATATATCCGTGAAAATATTTTGTTGTATGCATTGGACGGAGAATCGGATCTGTTCAGTCAGACGGATATGTACGGTGACATGGATGGATTATATATCATCGATCAGTTACGGGGTATGGAATATGAAGCAGATGTTCTTGGGGCTATATTACGTTCTTATTTTACAGAGGATTTAAGTGATGAGTCACGAGCAGAGTATTACTTAAAGAACAGATTGGATGGAGTATCTATCCGCAATGCTGTGCGCGAAGCAGTTTATAATGCTTATATTGGAAACAAGGTTATTACAACACTTGAGAATACCCGAGAATTTACAAGCAGTAATCTTGATGAATTGAGGAAGGCATGTTGCTATGCGTTTGCGGATTATGTCTGTGAACTTGCCGGTGATTATGTAGATGTAGCTGAAAATACATATTATACGGATTTCTTATCTACAACATCGACATTGGCTCCTGGTATTACGCAGGAGACTCACTATGCCACATCTGCGGACGGCAAGCAGATGATTTACTACATTGCAACAGCGGACATTACCCGTGATGATGTATTTGTGTACGCTAACTATAATGAAAATGATCCTGGTCTTGGTTGGAAAATGTCCAGAGTGGAAGATCAGATGATGGCAGCACAGGAGAAATACGGGGATCCGGATAGTGAAGAATATATCCCTAATTATAATGTGATTGCAGGGATTAATGCAGATGGTTTTAACATGAATACAGGCGAACCAATGGGACTTTTGATCATGAATGGAGTTAAGTATCAAAATGTAAGTGGATCAGGTTTCTTTGCAATTACGAAAGAAGGAAAAGCAATTCTCGGAACTACAGCAGAATGGAATGCATTGGATGAAAGTTCCATTCAGGAAGCAGTAGGAGGATTCGGAACCATCCTTGTTAAAGATGGCAAAGTTGCGGTAACTGCGACAGGTAATTATTACGAGAACAGAAATCCACGTACAGCAGTTGGTATTACAAAGAGTGGGAAAGTAGTATTTATGGTACTCGACGGGCGTCAGGAACCGGATTCCTGCGGTGGAAGCATGGAAGAAATCGCACATATCATGCTGGAAGCAGGTTGTGTAGATGCAATCAATCTGGATGGCGGAGGTTCTACCACATTTATTGCAAGACCAGAGGGCTCAGATACACTTGAAGTAATCAACAGTCCTTCTGACGGATATGCACGTTCTGTCAGCTCCACCTTGATGATGGTTTCTACAGCGGCAAGTTCTACTGCATTTGACCATGCGGTTTTGTCGGGCAGTTATAACTACATGACCGTTGGAAGCTCTCAGAAAATCACGGCAAAAGGTGTCAGTGCGACGGGAAACACTGCAGAAATTCCGGACGGAGCATATTGGGCAGTAGATGATGAAAATGCAGCAACCATTACTGAAGAGGGCATTGTGACTGCAAGGCAGCTTGGTCAAATCACGATCAATCTGATGTTAGAGGATCAGGTAATCGGCAGTAAAGTGCTGAATGTAGTAACACCTACTAACATTTATTTTACTAAAACGAATGTAAATGTGGTCTATGGACAAACGGTTGATTTGCCGATAAAAGTTTTGTATGAGGGCAAGGAAACAGCTGTTATTTCTGACGATATTGCGTTTACATTGAGCAATGAAAATGCTGGAACCGTGTCTGGTCTAAAATTTACCGCAATTGAAAGTAGTGTAAAGACTGTTACAATATCGGCTAAATTGGAAAATGTGCCGGGTGCTGAAGCAAGCTTGATTATAAATCTGTTCCGACAGGGTGAGGCAAGTTTTGACTTCGATCAGACAGAGACTGGAGACAGACAGTTTGCATGGATCAGAGAAGTGTTGAATGCAAAAACGGAGGATAATATTCTGTATGAAATTATTGATACCGATAAGGATATGCCAACAGAGTATACGTTTGCTATTGACATGACGCAGATACCAATTCCTAGTCAGCTGGAAGAATTGACATATATGTTGCCTGGTTCGGATCTAGAAGGAGCATCAGCATGGACGTTTTTATTACAGCTCGCAGAGCGTGTCAGCACGCTGACAGAGGTTACTCCTGTATTTACGGTAGATGAAAGGTTTGATATTGATGTATCGGAGATACAGGTAGTCAATGATTATTTTTACCTGACAGATGCTGAGGTCAATGGAAATGAAGTAAAGCTGACACTGAAATGGAAGAATCAGACGCAGGCAATCGATCCGGAAACAGCAAATCCATTATGCATTCTCAATGGATTAAAGCTGACACCTAAAGCAGACGCGGATTGGGGAACTGCAGGAAAAATTAGTGTTACAAATAAGGGAACGATCAGTTATAAGATTTATCTGCGGGCTAATGCATTATATAGCTTTGCATGTAAGGAAGAAAACCAACAGGTTTATGGATTACATCCTTTTGTTAATAATGATGTTATTGTTGCAGGAAGTCCAGAAAGCGGTGCATGGTTCGGCGATACGTATAAAGAGTTTACGGACAGTTATACCTTGTCGAAAAATGCAAGAGAAGGCTGGAACAATGAAGAGGTCGGATATGCTTATTACATTGCCGGTCAGCGCTTGACAGGAATTCAGCAGATCGAAGGCATTTATTACAAATTTGATGAAAATGGAATCAATGTCGGAAAAACACCGTATACCGGTCTGCTTACAAAAGATAATGGAAAACTTTATTATTCCCGAAGCGGTCTGTTGTTATCCGGTTGGATCAGTATTGATGAAAATTACTACTATTTTGGCAATGAGTATTATGCTTTGACCGGAGTGCAGTATATTGGAGGTCAGGAATTTGAGTACACATTTAATGAAGAAGGAATTCTTGTTAAAGGTGCTTGGATTACAGAAGCAGAAGGAGTTTCCTACTACTGGGCAGGAAGTCGTGTTGAGAGAACATATCTGGATATTGACGAAAAGACGTACTATTTCAATTTTGATGGTTACATGGTAACAGGGCTTTATCGTATTGAAATCAAAGGTAATAGCGGAGAAGCAGCATGGTATCTATTTGATGAACAGGGTGTTCTGATAAAGGAAGACGGACTTAAAAAAGTCTATGATGATACTTACTATATTGTTGACGGATTCCCGGTTGCTGCTGGACTGGTTCGAGATGCAGAAGGAAATTATTATTACATTGCGAGCACATTGAAGGCAGTTAAGTCTAAGGAATACTATATAAGTAAGACAAATGGCTTGCTGACAAATGGAATCTATACCTTTGATGAAAATGGAATCATTGTTTTTAATAGCGAAAAGAATGGAATAGTAAATGAAAACGGAACACTGTATTACTATGTAAATGGTGAGAAGCAGTATGATCTGGGAATGATCAAGATCAAGGTAGATGGAAAAACAAAGTACATTTATGTCAGATCAGGCGGTCAGCTTGCAGTAGGCTCGTACTATATCTACAAAGGAAACGGCATTGTAGCAAACTGGAAGACACAGGAGTTTGACGAGAACGGATACTGGTTAGGAGCTTTAGAGGAACCTGAGGAAACACCGGTACCGACACCAACATCAAAGCCAACACCGACAGCAGTACCGACAGTGGAACCAACGGCAATACCGACAGCAATGCCGACAGTGGAACCGACAGCAATACCGACAGCAATGCCGACAGTGGAACCAACGGCAACACCGACAGCAATGCCTACAGTGGGACCAACGGCAGCACCAACAGCAACACCAACCTTGACTCCGGAAGAAACACCGGGAGAAAAGACCGGAATCGTAAATGAAAACGGGACACTGTATTATTATGTAAATGGTAAGAAGCAGTACGATCTGGGAATGATTAAGATCAAGGTAGATGGAAGGACAAAGTACATTTATGTCAGATCAGGCGGTCAGCTTGCAGTAGGTTCGTACTACATCTATAAAGGAAACGGTATCGTAGCAAACTGGAAGACACAGGAGTTTGATGAGAACGGATACTGGATTACTGATGAGCCGGATGAGATAAAGAATGGGATCGTAAACGAAAACGGAACGCTGTATTACTACGTTAACGGTGTGATGCAGTACGATCAGGGAATGATCAAGATCAAGGTAGATGGAAAAACAAAGTACATTTATGTCAGATCAGGCGGTCAGCTTGCAGTAGGCTCGTACTATATCTACAAAGGAAACGGCATTGTAGCAAACTGGAAGACACAGGAGTTTGACGAGAACGGATACTGGATTAGAAGAACGTTACGATAAACCATGGTTTTTTGATTGTTCAGATGGTATGATGTAAAAAAAGAGAGGATAACACTGCACTGTTTCATTTTTTGAGTCAGTGCAGTGTTATCATTGTTAGAGATGAGTAAAAAGAAGATACAGGAGTAAAGAGATGGAACGACAGGGAGAAATAGAAATTGATTTAAAAGAACTGATATTTGCATTATTAAAGAAATGGTGGATCATGGGGATATGTGCCGTACTTTTTGCGGCAGCTGGCTTTTCGTGGGCGAGTTTTTTGATTGAACCGACATTTGAATCTACGACTTCGGTTTATGTCATTAGCAGGCAGAATGCAGATACGACAACATACAGCGATATGCAGCTTAGTACGCAGCTGATGAAGGATCTTTCGGTACTTGCAGCAAGTCGTACAGTAGCAGAGAGAGTTATAGAAAATCTTGATTTGGATATGAGTGTAAAGGAACTGCAGGACTGCATTAGAGTGTCCAGTGCGACGGATACGCGGATTATGTACATAACAGTGATACATACGGATCCAGTGATGTCACAGAAGATTGCAAATGCGGTACGGGAAGCGGCAGCAACGCATGCAATCAAGGTTATGGATGTAGAAGCAGTCAATGTAGCGGAAACGGCAAATCTTCCGACGCATAAGTCGGCTCCGAGTATTACAAAGTATACCGTACTTGGGGCGCTGATCGGAGGGATCTTGGCAGCAGGAATACTTACGGTGTTGTTTTTTATGGATGATACCGTCAAAACACCGGATGATATTGAAAAATATTTGAAACTGAGCGTGCTTGCAACAATACCGTATAATAAAGATTTGGGAAAGTCAGGAACACTTTAAAAATTAGAAGATGAATTTTATGTGGACAAGAGCAGAAAAGAAAGCAGGGAATTTAAAGATGCAGGAAATTGAAATCATGGAATTAGGAAAGCAGGATAACAGCACCAAGGAAGAATATAAAAGTTTAAGGACCAATGTCAGCTTTTGCGGAGAAGATATCCGTGTTATTGCATTGACCAGTTGTACGCCGAATGAGGGGAAATCCAGTGTAGCATTTCAATTAGCGTGTTCTATGGCAGAAGATGGGAAAAAGGTTCTTTTGATTGATGCAGATGTTCGCAAATCTGTCCTGATGGGACGGCATAAGATCAAGGCAAAACAGACCAAAGGACTGACACATTATCTGTCAGGACAGAACAAGCTTGAAGAAGTAATCTGCAGTACAAATGTGGAAGGAATGTATATGATACTGACTGGACCGTCGGCACCAAATCCATCAGCATTGTTGGGGAGTGAAAATTTCAAAAAGATGATTAAAGCGGTGAGAGAAGAGTATGATATGGTAATTGTCGATACTCCGCCACTTGGTCTGGTCATAGACAGTGCCATTATTGCAAGGGAATGTGATGGTGTTATTCTGGTAATTGCATCAGAGGAGATCAGTTATAAGTTTGCACTGAAGGTAAAAGAACAGCTGGAAGCTGCGAATGCACGGATTCTAGGTGCTGTTTTAAATAAGGTAAAGATGCGTAAAGTGAAATATGGAAAATACGGGAAATATGGAAAGTATTACGGAAATTATTATGGGTCGTATTATGGCTATGAGGAAAGTGAAAAGACAGAAAAGGATAAATAGAAGATTAAATGTTTATGCACTCTCTGTTGATCATGATGAATAGTTGTTCTGATGACAGGAGTTTATGCAGATGGATATATCGAATAGAAAAGTAGTAAAAAATGCCACATGGATCATTATATGTAAAATTATTCAAGCTTTGATATCTCTGATAATAGGGACAGTTTCGGCACGATACCTGGGTCCGTCGAATTATGGGATTATCAGTTACGCTTCATCACTGGTTGCGTTTGTACTTCCATTAGCACAACTTGGTCTGCGTAATATTTTGGTGGAGCAGACGCTTCTCTCCTCGAACACCTCAGCCTCAATGTTTGCAAGGT
>CAZWCZ010000010.1:0-52033 GCA_964632165.1 uncultured Lachnospiraceae bacterium
CTGCTGAAACCCGCCTGATGAAATCTTGACGCAATACCATCTTTGTGGTATACTGAAAAAAATGATAGTCGCGTATCATTATCAATTAGGAGAATGGAGTGTGTATCATGGAAAGAATTAAGACTCTTGAAACTCGTGATCTGTGCGAAAGCGCAAAGAACGGTGGATGCGGCGAGTGCCAGACATCCTGTCAGTCTGCATGCAAGACCAGCTGTGGTGTTGCTAACCAGCAGTGTGAAAACACAGAAAAATAAGTCATTTCATGAGTGAAAATGCTGCTGTAATGGCGGCATTTTTTTCGTTATAAAAAACAACCGGAGAAAACAAAGTTTAAAGGAGAAAAAAAGTTATGGTACATCAGTATAAACTGAACGGCTACAACATTGTGTTGGATACCTGTTCCGGTTCCGTGCATGTTGTGGATGAGGTAGCATACGATATGATTGCTGCATTCAAGGAGAAGAAAGAAGAAGAAATCGTTGCGGAAATGCTGGAAAAATATGCAGATCGTGAAGATGTAACAGAGGAAGACCTGCACCTTTGCATGAAAGATATCCGTACACTCGTAAAAAACGGGAAACTGTATACGGAAGATACGTTTGAGGATATGGCAGGAAAATTCAAAGAACGTTCCGGAAATGTCGTGAAGGCACTTTGCCTGCATGTGGCACATACCTGCAACCTGAATTGTTCCTATTGCTTTGCAAGTCAGGGGAAGTATCATGGCGACCGTGCTTTGATGAGTTTCGAAGTCGGCAAGAGAGCATTGGATTTTCTGATTGAAAATTCCGGCAAGAGAAGAAACCTGGAAGTAGATTTCTTCGGCGGAGAACCGCTGATGAACTGGGATGTGGTAAAACAGCTGGTTCAGTATGCAAGAAGTATTGAAAAAGAACATAATAAGAATTTTCGTTTTACCTTAACGACAAACGGCATGCTGATCGATGAAGATGTCATTGAATTTGCAAACAAAGAAATGAGTAATGTTGTACTCAGCCTGGATGGCAGAAAAGAGATCAACGATCTGAAGCGTGTGGATTATGCCGGAAACGGAAGCTATGACCGTATTGTTCCAAAGTTTCAGGAACTTGTAAAGAGCAGGGGCGGAAAAGGGTACTATATGAGGGGAACGTTCACCCATGCCAATCCGGACTTTACAAAAGATGTTTTCCATATGGCAGATCTCGGATTTACGGAACTTAGCATGGAACCGGTGGTAAGTTCTCCTGAAGACCCTGCAGCATTGACACCGGAAGATCTGGAGATCGTAAAAGACCATTATGAGATCCTGGCAAAGGAAATGATCCGGCGGAAGAAAGAAGGCAGAGGATTTACGTTCTATCATTATATGCTGGATCTGACGGAAGGACCTTGTGTATATAAGAGGATTTCAGGATGCGGTTCCGGAACGGAATACATGGCAGTCACTCCATGGGGAGATCTGTATCCTTGCCATCAGTTTGTCGGCGATGAAGCTTATAAGCTTGGAGATATATGGAATGGTGTGACCAATGAGACATTGCGTGAGGATTTCCGCAGCTGCAATGCATATGCGAGACCGGACTGTAAGGACTGCTGGGCAAAACTTTATTGTTCCGGCGGATGTGCTGCAAATGCATATCATGCCAGCGGTTCTATCCGCGGGATATATCAACCGGGATGCGAACTGTTTAAGAAACGTATAGAGTGTGCCATTATGATAAAAGCGGCAGAGGATGCCATGAAGGAATAAACAAAGCATGAATACACCGATTTGCGATTTTGTAAAAGAATATGCAGTGTCCCAAGGAAGCAGATTTCATATGCCGGGGCATAAGGGAATGCCGTTTCTGGGATGTGAAGCAATGGATATTACAGAGATTGCAGGGGCAGATGAACTGTATGGAGCAGAAGGCATCATTGCAGAGAGTGAAAAAAATGCATCCGTACTTTTTGGGACAGCACGAACGGTATTTTCAACGGAGGGGTCCAGTCAGTGTATCCGTGCCATGCTGCATCTTGTGACCATGCACAGAAAAGAGGGGAAACGCCCGCTTCTTGTTGCGGCAAGAAACGTACACAAGACATTTTTGTCAGCGGCAGTTCTTTTGGATGCAGAGGTTGTCTGGCTGCAGAGCAAAGAACGTGCTTCTTTATGCAGCAGCCCGGTCCGGAAGGAAGAACTCAGGCATACATTGCAGAAACTGAAGGATTCCGGAAGAAAACCGGATGCAGTCTATGTGACCAGTCCGGATTATCTTGGAACGGTAGCAGACATTCCGGGACTTGCTTTGGTATGTCATGAATATGGAACAGTACTGGCAGTAGATAATGCACATGGCGCCTACCTGCATTTTCTTGAAATCCCGCAGCACCCGATGGATCTGGGAGCAGACATCTGCTGTGATTCGGCACATAAGACATTGCCGGTGCTTACCGGGGGAGCGTATCTGCATATCAGTAGAAATGCGCCGGAAGAGTGGGGAGAACAGGCAAAACCGGCGATGGAACTGTTTGGTTCTACCAGTCCGTCATATCTGATCCTGCAGTCGTTGGATCTGTGTAACCGCTATCTGGCGGAGGGTTATGAAAATCGACTCAGCGATATGCAGGCAAAGGTTGTGCAGACCAAAAAGGTATTAGAACAGAACGGATGGGAATGCAGGTCATCCGAACCGTTGAAGATTACGGTATGGGCACCGGAGGAAAGTAACGGAAAAGAACTGGCACAATATCTGCGGGAGCATCAGATAGAATGTGAATATGCCGACACGGATATGGTGGTACTGATGGTGACACCGGAAAATCAGGACAGCGATCTAAAACGGCTGACGGAAATTCTGACGGAATCGAAAGTACCTGGGAAAGGCGGCAGCCGTAAGGGTGCGTCAGATCCTCCGAAATTCTGTCTTCCAAAGGCAGGATGCCCGATCCGGAAAGCGTATTTTTCGGAAGGAGAAGTGATCCCGGTAGAAAAGGCAGAGGGGCGCATCTGCAGGAGAGCAACCGCAACCTGTCCGCCGGCAGTACCGATCGTGGTGCCGGGAGAATATGTAGACAAAGCAGCCATAGAATGTTTTCGGTATTACGGTATGGAGAAGATTGATGTGATCAGAGAGGAGTAAAAAGATGGCAAAACAGACATTTAAACCGGGGAATATGGTATATCCGCTTCCTGCACTGATGATCAGCTGTAAGCGGCCGGGGGAAAAGGCGAATATTATTACGGTAGCCTGGGCGGCAACCGTGTGCAGTACACCACCGATGGTTTCCATTTCGGTGCGTAAAGAGAGGTATTCTTATGATATTATTAAGGAAACAGGAGAATACGTGATCAACCTGACGACAAAAGACCTTGCCTATGCAACGGATCTTTGTGGAGTAAAGTCGGGCAGAGAGATTGATAAATTCAAAGAAGCTCGTCTGACGGAACAGCCGTCACAGGTCATAAAGGCTCCCGGGATTGCAGAAAGTCCGGTAAATATCGAATGTAAGGTAACGGACATTAAAGAACTGGGCAGTCATTCCATGTTCATTGCAGAAGTAGTAAATGTACAGGTGGATGATAAATATATGGATGAAACCGGAAAATTCCATTTGAATGATGCCGGCCTGATCACATATTCTCATGGAGCATACAGAGAATTGGGACCGCAGATCGGAACGTTCGGTTATACGGTAAAGAAAAAGTAAGAACAGTGGAAAAGGGAAAGTGATAGTATGGGAAAGGTTGCAGTCAGTGCCTGCCTGCTCGGCTATAATTGCAAATACAACGGCGGAAACAACAAAAACGAAAACGTATTGAAATTCCTTGACGGGAAAGAAATCATTCCGGTCTGTCCGGAAGTGGCGGGAGGACTTACGGTGCCGCGTACTCCGTCGGAATTGAGAAACGGAATTGCCTGGGATGCGGATGGAAATAATGTAGATGCGTCATTTCGCATTGGAGTAGAAAAAACACTAAAAAAATTAGAGCAGGAAGAAATTGATTTTGCGGTTCTTCAGTCGAGAAGTCCTACCTGCGGGGTAAAACAGATTTATGACGGGACATTTACCGGAACACTGATCCCCGGACAGGGTGTCCTTGCAAAAGCGCTGTCAGAACGAGGATATCAGCTGATAGATGCGTCAGACCTTGCGCCTGACGCAGTAAAAAGCTGATGGTCAGAACATTTTTTTAGTATTCTTTTAAAATCCCGGAAGGGGAAGGTGTCACATCGGCCTGCTGAGGGTGGTTAAGACCGGTGACATATTGCCTCCCTTCGTGATCCATTTGATAGTTTTCGGTATAGATAAGGTTAGAAACAGTCACAAATTCATAACCTTGCTTCTTTAATTCTATAATTATTTTTTCCAGAGCATCTTTGGTATATTTAGCCCCATTGTGCATCAGTATGATAGAACCGTTGCCTAGATGTTTGTGCGAGGTAACGGTTCGGAAAATGGAATCGGCACCATAGTCTTTCCAATCGAGAGAGTCAACATCCCATTGGATGACATGGTATCCGAGCTCATTTGCGGCTTTTATGACGGTATCGTTATAATCACCGTAAGGAGGACGAAAGAGCGTCATTTCATTTCCGGTCAGTTCTTTTACTTTTTCATGAACTTTTATCAGCTCTTCTTTGCATTGTTCCAGGGAAAGGGTGGACATTTGTTTGTGGTTTTCACTGTGATTTCCGATCTCATGTCCTTTTTCTGCAATGGTTTTGATATCCTCCGGGAAAGCAGAGACCCAGCCTCCGGTAAAAAAGAAAGTGGCTTTGATATCCTGACGGTCGAGAATTTCAAGAAGTGTGGCAGTATCTTCATTGCCCCAGGCACCGTCAAAAGTCAGGGCGATCTGTTTTCTATCGGTTTTTACACAATAAATGGGAAGCTCTCTTTCTTTGATAAGCGAGGGAGCCGAAACGGAAATGGTGGTTCCGGTAAAAACGGAGCGGAATGCTCCGCCTGTCGTACGGTCAACCAAAATGGCGGTTAAAAGAAGGGCAGAAATAACAAAGAGGCCTGCCCCGATAAAGCGGGAAAGATTATTTTGAATGGTTTTGCGTGAGAACAGATCAGAGAATATGGACTTCATGACAGATTCCTTCCGGACGGATTGATACATTATTACTATATGGGATGGGAAAGGATTTTATGTAGTCAGCAGAACAGAGTTCGTGGAAAATCAGGGAACAGAGTTCGTGGAAAATCAGGGAAATGGTGGTTGTGAAAACAACGGATCTGTGCTATATTATAAAGTTGTATTATTGTATGAAATAAGGCGGGAAGAAACAAATGAAAAACGGTATAAAGAATACAGGCATGCTGCTTTTGACGGCAATTATCTGGGGATTTGCTTTTGTGGCACAGAGCGCGGGAATGGAGTATGTCGGACCGTTTACGTTCAGTGCGGTCAGGTGTCTTATCGGTGGTGCGGTCCTTATTCCGGTGGCAATTGTATGGAGTCGCGGAGAAGAAAGAAAATTTTCTAAAGATTTATTGGCAGGAGGGGTTCTTTGCGGAATCGCACTGGCAGCAGCCATGAATGTGCAGCAGCTGGGTATCATGACAACGAGTGTCGGAAAAGCCGGTTTCTTGACGGCACTGTATATTGTGATCGTTCCGGTCATAGGGATCTTCTTTCACAGAAAATGTGCGTATACCGTCTGGATCGGAGTCGTCTGTTCTCTGATCGGACTTTATCTGCTTTGTATGACGGACGGACAATTGCAGATGGCAAAGGGAGACTGGCTGCTGATCGCAAGTGCGGTACTGTTTTCCGTACATATTTTACTGATCGATCATTTTTCACCAAAAGTTAACGGAGTACAGCTTTCCTGTGTCCAGTTTTTGGTTGCAGGGGCTATTTCGTCCGTTGCCATGTTCGCTGCGGAAACACCGACGGCAGCAGGACTTTGGGAGGCAAGATGGCCGGTTTTATATGCAGGCGTTTTATCAAGCGGTATTGGATATACGCTTCAGATATTGGGACAGAAAAACTATAATCCTACGATCGCCGTACTGATTTTAAGCCTGGAATCCTGTTTTTCCGTTGTGGGCGGTTTTTTGATCCTCCGGGAAGAACTGTCGGAACGGGAACTGCTTGGATGCGTATTGATGTTTGCCGCCATCGTTCTGGCACAGCTTCCGAAAAGGCAGAAAAAAGAACGTGCGGCATTACAGGGAGAATGAGTGGAAAAGGAGAAAAAACGGATGAAAAAACTGCTTGTGTTTTTAAAAGATTATAAGAAAGAAAGTTTGCTTGCACCATTATTCAAAATGTTGGAAGCAATGTTTGAATTATTTGTACCGCTTGTTATGGCAGCAATTGTAGATGTGGGGATTCAGCAGAATGATTATCCTTATATCATCAAAATGGGGCTTTTGCTTGTATTGCTTGCTGTTGTCGGTCTCGGAAGTTCTGTGACGGCACAGTACTTTTCGGCAAAAGCAGCGGTAGGATTTGCCACAAAGATAAAACATGCTTTATTTGAACATATCCAGGCAATGGATTATGCAAAGACAGATGCCATTGGTACTTCAACTCTTATTACGAGACTGACCAGCGATATGAATCAGGTGCAGTCCGGGGTAAATATGGTACTTCGTCTGTTCCTGCGCTCGCCGATCGTTGTATTTGGTGCGATGATCATGGCATTCAGCATTGATTTTAAGGCAGCATTGATTTTTGTGGTAACGATCCCTCTCCTTTCGATCGTTGTATTCGGGATCATGCTGATCAGCATTCCTCTTTATAAAAAAGTACAGGCAGCGTTGGACAAAGTACTTGGAATCACAAGAGAAAACCTGAGTGGTGTTCGTGTCATCCGGGCTTTTTGCAGAGAAGAGAAGGAACAGGAACTGTTTGACGGTCATAACGACAGACTGACGACGCTCCAGTTGTATGTTGGAAGAATATCGGCATTAATGAATCCGATCACATATATCATTGTCAATGGTGCAACGATCGTGCTGATCTATACCGGAGCAGTGCAGGTAGATGAAGGAATCCTCACACGAGGAGAAGTTATCGCACTGGTCAATTATATGTCACAGATCCTGGTGGAACTCGTAAAGCTTGCCAATCTCATCATTACCATAACAAAAGCCGTTGCGTGCGGAAACCGTATCCAGGCAGTACTTGATACTCCGGCGGGGATCCGCGTGTATTCCGAGGAAGAGGCTGCAAAGGAGGCAAAACAGACTCCGGGACTTTTTGAAAAGGCAGATGCAGAATGTAAAGTCTGTTTTGAACATGTGACGTTGCGTTATCCGGGAGCCGGCGCGGACTCTCTGAGTGATATTGACGTGTCGGTAAAAAAGGGGGAAACCGTTGGTATCATTGGTGGAACGGGTTCGGGAAAATCTTCTTTGGTACAGATGATCCCGAGATTTTATGATGCAACCGGCGGCAGAGTGTCTGTTGACGGAAAAGATGTTAAGACGTATGCCCCGGAGGAATTGAAGAAAAAAGTAGGAGTAGTTCCGCAGAAAGCACTGCTATTCCGTGGTACGATCCGTGACAATATCTGTTGGGGAAAAGAAGATGCAACGGACGCGGAAATCTGGAAAGCGTTGGAGACTGCACAGGCAAAGGAATTTGTTGAGGAAAAAGAAGGAAAGCTTAATTTTGAAATACAGCAGGGCGGCAGAAATCTTTCCGGCGGACAAAAGCAGCGTCTGACGATTGCCAGAGCACTTGTGAAACAGCCGGAGATCCTGATCCTGGATGACAGTGCATCGGCACTCGATTATGCTACTGATGCGGCACTGCGCCGTGCGATCCGGGAACTGGGAGACCAGATGACGGTGTTTATCGTTTCTCAGAGGACGGCATCCGTTCTGCATGCAGATAAGATCATCGTATTAGAGGACGGAGAAGTGGCAGGGATCGGTACGCATGAAGAACTTCTCGCTTCCTGTGCGGTCTATAAAGAAATACATGAATCACAGCTGACAAAGAGAGAGGAGGCGTAAACATGAAGAAAGATGAAACATTAAAGCAGATTTTACAGTATGTGAAAAAACACGGTTTTTTTGTTACAGTATCGATTCTGTTTGCGGCCGTCTCTGTCGTGCTCACGCTTTATGTGCCGATTCTGACCGGTGATGCAGTGGATCTGATCGTTGCACCGGGGCAGGTTGACTTTGCAGGGATCTTTAAAATACTTGGAAAGATCGGCGTCTGTGTCGTATTGACCGGGCTTGCCCAGTGGATCATGAATATCTGCAATAACCGGATCACCTACCATGTCGTGCATGATATCAGGGAAAGTGCATTTGATAAGCTGCAGAGACTTCCGCTGAAATATCTGGACGGAAGAAACCAGGGAGATGTGGTCAGTCGCATCATTGCGGACGTAGACCAGTTTGCTGATGGACTTTTAATGGGATTTACCCAATTTTTTACCGGTGTGATCACAATTGTCGGAACACTTTTGTTCATGCTGACGATCCATCCGGGGATCACGGTGGTCGTGATCGTCATTACGCCGGTTTCTTTGTTTGTGGCGGCTTTTATCGCAAAAAGAACGTACACGATGTTCCAACTGCAGTCTAAGACGCGGGGAGAACAGACGGCACTGATCGATGAGATGATCGGGGGACAGAAAGTAGTACAGGCATTCGGCAGAGAAGAAAAGGTACTGGAACAGTTTGACGAGATCAATGAGAGACTGCAGGCATGTTCTCTGCGTGCAACCTTCTTTTCTTCGCTGACCAACCCGTCAACACGTTTTGTCAACAGCCTTGTGTATGCGGCAGTTGGTATCGCAGGAGCAGTGCTTGCCATTGGCGGTGGCATCAGCGTCGGACAGCTGACTTCGTTTTTGAGTTATGCAAATCAGTATACAAAGCCGTTTAATGAAATTTCCGGTGTTGTGACGGAATTACAGAACGCGCTTGCCTGTGCTGCCAGAATTTTTGAATTTATCAATGAAGAACCGGAATCAGAAGAAGCAGAAGATACCGTCACGGCAGACGGGACTGTCAGACTGGAACATGTGGAATTTTCTTATGTTCCGGAAAAACCGCTGATCCGTAATTTTGACCTGGATGTTAAGCCGGGACAGCGTGTGGCAATCGTAGGGCCGACCGGCTGCGGAAAGACGACGGTGATCAATCTTTTGATGCGTTTTTATGATGTCAACAGCGGAAGCATACGTGTCGCCGGAAAAGACATCCGTGACATTTCAAGAAAGAGTCTGAGGACTTCTTTCGGAATGGTATTGCAGGATACCTGGCTGAGGGCAGGAACGATCCGGGATAACATTGCGATGGGAAAACCGGAGGCTACGCTTGAAGAAGTGACGGAAGCGGCAAAGGCAGCACATGCACACAGTTTTATCAAACGGCTGCCGCAGGGGTATGATACGGTCATCGGAGAAGACGGCGGAAGTCTTTCTCAGGGACAAAAACAGCTTTTATGTATTGCAAGAGTGATGCTTTGCCTTCCTCCGATGCTGATCCTGGATGAGGCGACATCTTCGATCGATACGAGAACGGAAATCAGGATCCAGAAAGCATTTGCGACGATGATGCAGGGAAGGACAAGTTTTATTGTTGCACACCGACTGTCTACCATCATGGAAGCGGATGTCATTCTGGTCATGAAGGACGGAAATATCATTGAACAGGGAAATCATGAAACATTGCTGGCACAGGGCGGTTTTTATAAGACACTGTACGAAAGTCAGTTTTAAAAGAGACGGAGGCAAAGATGGGGTATTGTATTGGAGTAGATCTGGGCGGCACCAATATGGCTGCCGGTGTGCTTGATGAAACGTATGCGATAAAAAAAGCAGCTTCTGTTGCCACACGGTCGGGCGGAATGCCGGAACAGATTGCCGAGGATATGGCCGTTCTGATAGAAAAACTGATGTCGGATATTGGGATTTCAAAAGAAAAAGTAGAACAGATCGGAATCGGGATCCCCGGAAGTGTTACCAAAGACGGTATCGTAGAAGATGCAAATAACATTGGTTTTTTCCGGGTTCCGTTTGGCAGGATGATGCAGCAGAGAATGGGGATTCCGGTGCATCTGATCAATGATGCGGCAGCTGCGGCAATGGGGGAATACCGTGTCGGAGCAGGAAAAGGGAGCAGTACATTTCAGATGCTGACCATCGGGACCGGAATCGGCGGAGCCTTTATTGTAAACGGCAACCTGATCTCCGGGTGCAACGGTGCGGCAGGCGAGATCGGGCATATGGTGATCCGGCAGAACGGAGTTCTCTGTACTTGCGGCAGAAAAGGATGCCTGGAAGCTTATGCTTCAGCAGAAGCACTGAAAAGAAGAATGCAGTATGTGGTAAGCAGAGAAATGGGACAGCCGCAAAAGGCAAAAAGGGCAGAAGCTTTATGGAATCTGAGCGGGAAAACGGCAGACGGACTGAATGGGAAGGTGCTGTTTGAAGCGGCAGAGCAAAAAGATGCGTTGGCAATGGAACTGCTTTCGGAATATATAGAGACTTTGGCAGAAGGAATTGCAAATCTGATCAACATACTTCAGCCGGATGTTTTTTGCATCGGCGGCGGAATGAGTGCACAAAAGGAAAAACTGTTGGAGCCGTTACGAAGATCTGTATCAGAAAAAATCTATTCCAGACATTCTGAAATCCAGACAAAGCTGGCTGTAGCAGAACTTGGGAACAATGCCGGGATCATCGGCGCAGTATTTTAAAAGAGAGACGGACCGCAAGGAACGTAGAATGGAGATTATTATGAGAAAACATTATGAGATTTTGCTGAGGGATGCAGAAAAACGGGTAAAAAAAAGTATGCGGCTTCAGATCATGAACCCGGATAATGCGCAGAAATACGGTGGATTCCCGGATGGACGAGGGGTGGTCCAGCCGAAGTTTGCGATTTACCGCATGGTAACCATGGCTGCGGCTTTTATGAATCCGGACAGTTCCTATTACAAAAATGAGGAATTAAAAGAGCGTACTTTGTTGGCAATTGATTATATTAAGAGAGAGCAGAGAGAAAACGGATGTTTTGATCTGGTAGACTGTAACTTTTTATCCGGACCGGATACGGCATTCTGCGTAAAACGACTGCTTCCACTGTTTGAGTATGTCAGAAAGCATCCGGAGGCTCCGGGAGCTGCCGAATTTGAGGAAAAACTCCGTGAGATCATTTATGCAGGCGCAAAGGGCATGGTGGCAGGAGGTTTCCATACACCAAACCATCGTTGGGCGATTGCTTCTAACTTACTGAAGTGTTACAGTATTTTTGGTGAAGAAGAGTTTAAGACGACGGCAGAACGTTACCTCGCAGAGGGGATTGACTGTACTTCTGAGGGAGAATATGCAGAACGTTCCGCAGGAAACTATAACCGGATCAATAATGATGCAATGATCACGATAGGAGACGTTACAGGAGAAAAAAGATATTATCAGTATGCAGAAGCCAATTTAAAGATGATGCTGACTTATATTGAACCTGACAACAGTATTTTTACCAACAATTCCACGCGTCAGGATCGTGGAGTTAAGGTTTATCCGAGAGATTATTATTTTGAATATCTTTCCATGGGACACAAACTGAAGAATGAGACGTTCCTTGCAGCTGCCAATTATATCATGGAGCTGAACAGCAGAAAGAATCATTTTCCGGATATCCTGATCCAGCTGATGAATCAGCCGGAACTGATCGATGTCGAATATGAAAAGAGCGGGATCGCAGCAGAGTATGACTGCTTTTATCAGGAATCGGAAATTGCACGGATCAGAAAAGGCGACTATTCTTATACGATCTTAAATCATTCTGCAAATTTTGTTTATTTTCAGCATGGAGATCTGACTGTCAGCGTAAAGATCGGTGCAAGTCTCTGTGAACATCGTGCTTTTCGTTCGGAGAACATTGAAAAAACGGAAACGGGATATCACTTACGACAGACCATGAAAGGATGGTATTATCTTCCGTTTGGCGAATATCAGGGAACAACGGACTGGTGGAAGATGGACAATAAGAAGAGAGAACTTCTGACCGGACCGCAGTTTAATCTGGATTTTGATGTGAATGTAGAAGAAGTGGAAGACGGACTGGATATCCATATCAAAGCACTTGGCGTGGACAGGGCACCGATCCGCGTTGAACTTGCATTTGATGCAGGAAGTGAAGTACGAAGTGAGGCATTTTCAGTAGAAGGGACTGCCGGCGGATATATTACGGCAAAACAGGGAATGGTAACGGTAACAAAGGGAGAATATGCGATCGAAGCAGGTCCTGGTTTCGGTACACATGATTTTATTGCCGGGAAATTCGGCAGTGAAGGAAGAAATCCGCATTGCTTTACCGTATATTTTACTGATTCCACCTGTTTTGAAAGAACGGTTTCCTTGCGTGCCAGAGAGAGTCTGATCTATTAAAATCCGGAGTTCCATAAAAGTAACGGTTGAAACGGAAGAAAAAGAAGGGTATACTGAAAAAAAGAAATAAAGGAGGATATGGTTATGATATTAATCGCATTAGCATTGATTGTTTTGTGCCTTTTTGCATCCTGCATTAAAATCGTCCCACAGGCAAATGCTTATGTATTGGAACGGCTTGGCGGTTATCAGGCGACCTGGAATGTAGGAATTCATTTTAAACTTCCGATCATTGACAGGGTGGCAAAAAGAATGATCCTGAAGGAACAGGTTGTGGATTTTCCTCCGCAGCCGGTAATCACTAAAGATAATGTAACCATGCGTATTGATACGGTTGTATTTTTTTAGATCACAGATCCGAAACTGTTTGCATATGGGGTAGAGAATCCGCTGATGGCAATTGAAAATCTGACGGCGACAACACTTCGTAACATTATCGGTGACCTGGAACTGGATGAAACATTAACTTCCAGAGAAATCATCAATACCAAGATGCGAGTATCTCTTGATGCAGCAACCGATCCTTGGGGGATCAAGGTAAACCGGGTGGAGCTGAAAAACATTATGCCTCCGGCAGCCATTCAGGATGCCATGGAAAAGCAGATGAAAGCAGAACGTGAACGAAGAGAGTCCATTCTGATCGCTGAAGGTGAAAAAAAGTCGGCAATCCTTGTAGCGGAAGGTAAAAAGGAAGCGGCTATTTTGGAGGCGGAAGCGGAAAAGACGGCACAGATCCTCAGGGCAGAAGCAAAGAAAGAGGCAATGATACGTGAAGCAGAAGGTCAGGCAGAGGCAATCCTTGCTGTACAGAAAGCAACGGCACAGGGAATCGGATTTTTAAATGAAACGAGTCCGAATGCAGCAGTTCTTCAGCTGAAGAGTCTGGAAGCGTTTGAAAAAGCCGCCGACGGTCAGGCAACGAAGATCATCATCCCGTCTGAGATCCAGGGGATTGCAGGACTGGCAAAATCCGTAACCGAAATTGCGGCAAAGTAACAGGAAGACAAATAGGCTGCACAGCGACAGGCTGTGCAGTTCTTTGATTTTGCCCAAAGTTTTCTAATGAGAATTTAATTTGCCTTTTGAGTTCTTACGGATTATCATAAAGGTAGAGAAAACGCAAGAGCAGGAATGGAGGTTTTTTTATGAAAAAAACAAACGGAGCTTTGATCGGACTCATTTTTGTTACAGTAGGATTATTGTATGCGTGCAGTGCACTGAACCTGTTTCACTTTTCCATTTTTTTCCCCGGATGGTGGACGCTGTTTATTATCATCCCTTGTCTTTACGGACTTTTCAAAAAAGGGGATGACAAGACCGGCTGTTTGTTTGGCCTGTTCATAGGCATCTGCTTTCTGATCAATGCACAAAATTGGGCATTCCACATTGATTTCTGGCCAATGATGATCGCTATAGTATGTCTTTTGATCGGAATAAAACTGATTTTTCCAAAGAAGCATAAGAAAGTCATTCAGGTTGAGATCGACGGAGAAGAACGTTCCTATAAGCACGTGACAAAAGACGGCTGTGTTTCTGTATCTGCAATACTTGGCGGAAAAGAAGTCCGCATAGACAATGAGGTATTTGCTTCTGCAGAGATAAAGGCAGTGCTTGGTGGTGCAGAACTTGATCTGCGCAATGCAATCATCAGTGAAGACACAAGGATTGAAATTACAACAGTGCTCGGCGGTGCGGATATTTATCTTCCGGCGGACGTCAAAGTAGTAACGGATGACTGCACGGCAGTGCTTGGCGGAGTAGATGTCAGTCGTGCCTATGTCAATGTACCGGCGGCAGATGCACCAAAGGTTATCATTACCGGATGCTGTATCCTTGGCGGCATCGATATTCATTAAGATTAAAGTGAGGGTGGGATATGTATCAGGATACGATTGTGCTTTGTGGAAGCAATGCCTATGAAAAAAAATATTATCTCAATGAAAATTTCGAAGCCCTTCCGCAGGCAATCAGAGACGAATTAAAGATCATGTGTGTCCTTTTTACCGAAGATGTCGGGGGAGTGTTGACCCTTTCTTTTGATGAAGACGGAACACTGATGTTTCAGACGGAGGCGGAGGAGGGCGATCTTCTGTATGATGAGATAGGAAGCGTACTGAAGGTCAAAAAACTGCAGCAGGAAAAAGCAGAACTGTTAGAAGCACTGGAATTATATTATAAAGTTTTCTTTTTGCAGGAAGACCCGTCGGAACTTCTTGATGAAGAATAGGAAAAGGGGAAATGTCTATGCTGCTTGCAATTGATGTAGGAAATACGAACATAACCTGTGCACTGATTGACGGAGAAGAATTTGCTGCCAGTTTTCGACTGACGACCAAGCAGCAGCGTACTTCGGATGAATTTGGGATAGTATTATGTGAACTGGTAGAAAAGAGAGGCTTTTCTGCAAAAGAGATAGATGCGGTGATCATAGCATCGGTTGTTCCCGGAGTTATGTATTCTCTGACAAGTGCGATACGAAAATATTTCGGGATGGCACCGATGATCGTCGGTGAAGGGACAAAAACGGGGATCCGCATTGACATTCCGAATCCGAAAGAAATGGGAGCAGACCGGGTAGTAGATGCCGTGGCGGCATATACACTTTATGGCGGGCCGGTGATCGTGGTGGATTTTGGTACGGCAACGACATATGATCTGGTATCGGATGACGGAAGAGTGCTGGCAGCCGTTACGAGTCCGGGAATCCGGCTTTGTGCCAATGCTTTATGGAACGGTACAGCGAAACTTCCGGAAATTGAAATCGAAAAGCCTGCCTCCATACTGGCAAAGGATACGATAACCAGTATGCAGGCAGGATTGGTATTCGGCTGTATCGGTCAGACGGAATATATCATAAAGCGAATGGCAGCAGAGGCAAAGCTTGCTAAAGTTTCTGTTGTTGCGACCGGCGGATTGGGGAAGATGATCTCAGAATCGACGGATGTGATCTCCGTATATGATCCGATGCTGACGATGAAGGGACTGAAACTGATCTATGAAAAAACATCAGGAAGAAAAGCCTGAAAAAAGGAGCAATATGGCGGAATTAAAAATAGGAAATGTTACAGTGCCGGGGATTGTGGCACTGGGACCGATGGCAGGGGTAACAGACCTGCCTTTCCGTATGTTATGTAAAGAATGCGGAGCAGATCTGATCTATACGGAAATGGTAAGTGCCAAGGGCATTATGTATCAAAATAAGAATACGGAAGCACTGCTTCGCGTGGAACAGGCAGAACGTCCCGTGGCACTTCAGCTGTTCGGAGAAGATGCGGATATATTGGCAGAACAGGCAAAACGTATTGAGGAACGGGAATTTGATATCCTCGACATCAACATGGGATGTCCGGTTCCGAAAGTAGTAAATAACGGAGAGGGCTCTGCATTATTGAAAACACCGGAAAAAGTCGGCGAGATCGTATCGAAGGTCAGCCGTGCCATCAAAAAACCGGTTACGATTAAAATACGAAAAGGATTCGGAAAAGAAGACGCCAATGCACCGGAGATCGCAAAAATTGCCGAGGCGGCGGGAGCGGCAGCCATTGCCGTTCACGGGAGAACCAGGGAACAGTATTACAGTGGAACAGCAGATTGGGAGATCATACGGCAGGTAAAAGAAGCAGTCCGTATTCCGGTTATCGGAAACGGAGATATTGTTACGCCGGAGGATGCAAAGCGGATGCTGGAGGAGACTGGATGTGACGGGATCATGGTGGCACGCGGCGCACAGGGGAACCCATGGCTGTTTGGACAGATAAAATCGTATTTGGAGAACGGAACCAAACAGGAACCGCCGGATCTTGACACCGTAATTGCCATGCTGTTACGGCATGCTGCGTTGCATATGGACTATGTTGGTGAGTTTGCCGGCATTCGGGAAATGAGAAAGCATGTGGCATGGTATATGAGCGGCTATCCGAAATCAGCAAAACTGCGTGGCGCAGTCAATGAAGTGGAATCCATGGAACAGCTGGAAGCATTGCTTTTACAGTACCGGGAGGAAGTCGGCAATGCGAGAAGAAAATAAGGAAAAAGAGTTGATTTTTGCCGAAAAAAAAGGTAACATACACGTAACAGAGGAAAATAAGGGAGGAAGAACCGAATGGCTAAGTTAAAAGTAGGTATTTTAGGGGCGACCGGAATGGTTGGGCAGAGATTCATTTCTTTGCTGGAGAATCATCCGTGGTTTGAAGTGACTGTTGTGGCAGCCAGCCCGCGCAGCGCAGGAAAAACATATGAAGAGGCAGTAGGCGGACGTTGGAAAATGCCTGTTCCGATGCCGGAAAAGGTGAAAAACTTAGTGGTTCTTAATGTTAATGAAGTAGAAAAGGTTGCTGCACAGGTGGATTTTGTATTCAGTGCCGTAGATATGACAAAAGATGAGATTAAGGCGATCGAAGAAGCTTACGCAAAAACAGAAACACCGGTAGTATCCAATAACAGCGCACACCGTTGGACACCGGATGTACCTATGGTAGTGCCGGAACTGAATCCGGAACATCTGGAAGTGATCGAGTATCAGAAAAAGCGCCTTGGCACAACCAAAGGCTTTATTGTTGTAAAACCGAACTGTTCTATCCAGAGCTATACACCGATGCTGCATGCATTAAAGGAATTTGAACCTACGGTTGTGGTTGCAACTACGTACCAGGCAATTTCCGGTGCCGGAAAGACATTTGCGGAGTGGCCGGAAATGGTAGATAATGTAATCCCGTTTATAGGGGGAGAAGAAGAAAAGAGTGAGCAGGAACCGCTCCGTATCTGGGGAAAGGTAGAAGACGGTGTGATCAAAAAGGCAGAAGGACCGGTGATCACAACACAGTGTATCCGCGTTCCGGTAACAGATGGACATACCGCCGCAGTGTTTGTTTCCTTTAAGACAAAGCCGACCAGGGAACAGATATTGAAAGCATGGAAAGAATTCAAGGGATTACCGCAGGAATTAAAGCTTCCTAGTGCACCGGAGCAGTTCATTACATATTTTGAAGAGGACAATCGTCCACAGGTAAAATTGGATCGAGATAAAGAAAAAGGAATGGGTGTGTTTGCCGGACGTCTTCGTGAAGATACCGTATACGACTATAAATTTGTGGGAATGTCCCATAATACCAAGCGTGGTGCTGCAGGAGGGGCAGTCCTGAGCGCAGAGCTTTTATACGCAAAGGGTTATATTACGGCAAAAAATTAAGCAGAAAGAGGAACACAATGATCACAAGTACATCGAATGCACAGATGAAGCAGGTTGCCGGACTTCTGAAGAAAGGAAAAGAACGGAAAGAACAAAAGGCATTTGTCATTGAAGGCAGGAAAATGTTTGAAGAGGTCTGCGAAGATAAAAGCCGTCTGATAAAAGCATATTTTTCGGAAAGCTATGCCGGAGAAATTTATCCTGACGGCTTACCGGAACTGCCGTGCGAAGTGGTGGCAGATCACGTGTTCGAAGCAGTTGCCCAGACAGTAACGCCGCAAGGAGTGCTTGCAATCGTAAGGATGCCGGAATATTCATTGGAGCAGATGACCGAGCAGGCAGGAACATTGCTTTTGCTGGAAGATCTGCGTGATCCGGGGAATTTAGGAACTATTCTGCGAACGGCAGAAGCGGCAGGAGTATCCGGGGTAATCCTGAGCCGGGAATCGGTGGATGTTTTTAACCCAAAAGTCATCCGCTCTACAATGGGTGCAGTGTATCGGATGCCATTTTGTTATGTCGATGATTTTTACGGAACACTTCAATATTTGAAGTCACAGAAAGTGCGTCTGATGGCAGCACATCTGAGAGGGACAAAAAATTTTGACCAGGCAGATTACAGAGGAAAGATCGGCATTTTGATCGGTAATGAGGCAAACGGGCTGACGGATGCAACATCTGATTTTGCTGAGGAAAAGGTGCGGATCCCGATGGCAGGCAGTGTGGAATCATTGAATGCAGCAGTTGCTGCTGCGTTATTGATGTATGAAGCATACCGCAGACAAAAGCTATCGTAAGGGACAGGAAATCTGTCACAGAATAGTGAAATATAAAAAAAGAAAGAAAGAGCAGCAGAAACAGAACGGTTTTTGTCGCTCTTTTTTTGTATACCCGACAGTATCCGTGAGATTTTGCAGAGGAAAAAAGCTAGGATGAATCTGTAAAAGTTTGACAGATGGGGGAAGAAAAAATGGGACAGGCAGTGTATTATGCAACCATGGGCATTTGTATCTTCGGGTGTATCAGCCGGATACTACTTGCCGGGTACTATCAGATTTTTTTGCATGCTTTGCGGGCAGCGAAAAGTACAAAGAACAAAGGAATGCTGCAGCTGAAGGAAAAATTTATTGTACGCTATCAGGCAATGCTTGGGGTACGGAATGTGGAATACTTTTTGGAGCGGTTCTTTCATGAGAAAAAGTTTTTTTTGTTTCCGCTGCCGGTCTGGAATGCAATACATATCAGACTGGTCAGTGCCTGTCTGCTGTTGGGAACTGCGGATGCTTTATACCAAAGCGTTTCCGGTGCTATGGAAACAGAAGTGGCAGCAGCGATGTTTCAGGGGATCTGGACCGGGGCTTTTCTCTTGATCATAGACGGCTGCTGCATGATTTCTGCAAAATGGGAGGCACTGACGGATGGTCTGTGCGACTATCTGGAAAATTGTCTGAAAGTACAGCTGGAACACGAATATAAGATTTGGGGAAAAAACAGTGAGGAAAACCGACAGACAAAACAGGTGGCTGATGCCTGGCTGCGTGTTGTGGATGAGCCGGAATACCGCAGAATGAAACGGACGCAAGCAAAACAGACAAAGAAAACGGAAAAACAGAAAAGAAAAAATACAACAAAAGTGCAGAAGGATATAGAACTTTTAAAACGGGAAGTGGCTGAACGAAGACAAAAGGAAGCAGAGCTGGCAGCGGCAGCGACTGTTGAAACGGAAAAGGAACAAAGCAGGCAGTTGGAGGAATTGCTGAAAGAACTTGCCATGTATGTACAATGAATGCGGAAACAGGCCGGAAGAAAAGCTAAAAAAGCTTTTCTTCCGGCTTGCTTTGTGATATGATGAATGGAGTATTTTTAGAAGAAAGAGATGAGGAAAAAAGATGAAATTTACAAAGATGCAGGGATGCGGAAATGATTATGTCTATGTAAACTGTTTTGAAGAGACGGTGGAACATCCTGCAGAACTTGCCATAAAAGTAAGCAATCGAAATTTTGGTATCGGCTCAGACGGACTGATCCTGATCTGCCCTTCTCAGGTCGCTGATGTGAAAATGGTAATGTATAATGCGGACGGGTCACAGTCTCAGATGTGCGGAAATGGCATCCGGTGCGTCGGAAAGTATGCATATGATTATGGAATCGTAGCAGGGAAAAAGACTGTTACGGTAGAAACGCCAGCCGGGATCAAGACACTTCTTTTGGAAACGGAAGGGGATAAAGTCAAAAAAGTAACGGTAGATATGGGAACTCCGATTTTTCGTGCGGCAGAGATCCCTGTCCTTTCAGAGAGTGAAAACGTGATCGCACAGCCAATCTTCCTGCAGGGCAGAGAATATGAAATTACCTGTGTTTCCATGGGGAATCCGCATGCGGTTACTGTCGTGGAGAGTACAGATGCAGTTGAGATAGAAAAACTCGGACCGGAGTTTGAACATCATCCGATGTTTCCGGAACGTGTAAATACAGAATTTATCCAGATACTTAAAAGAAATGAGATCAATATGCGTGTATGGGAAAGAGGAAGCGGAGAAACCCTTGCCTGTGGTACAGGAGCATGTGCCAGTGTGGCTGCCTGCATTCAAAACGGTCTGACAGATAAGGAAGTGCTGGTGCATCTGCTTGGAGGAGATTTACAGATCCGTCTGGAGGAAAAAAGCGGTCATATTTTTATGACAGGTCCTGCCGTAACCGTGTTTGACGGCGAATTATTTTAAACAGAAAGAGCATGGCAACAGAAAATGAAGCAGATATCAGAAGAAGAATTGAGGAAAATCGGTCATCTGGCTGCAATTGCACTGTCCGACGAAGAATTGAGAGAAGCCGGAAAAATGTTAGACAGCCTGTTAAGCGGATTTGACATCCTGACAGAGCTGGATACGGATGGTGCTGAAAGCAGCGGTCAGATGTTTTTTGCTTCCGATGCGGTCCGGGAGGATGAGGAAGCGGAAAATGAAAAAAATGAATGGAACAGAGAGCGGGCAATAAAGAATGCTCCGGATTTTTCGGACGGCTTTTTTATTGTACCGGAAACAATACAATAACAGGAGAAACAGACAGGATGGAACAAGAGATATATTCTGCCGTTGTACTGTCGGGAAAGATCAAAAGACAGGAAATGACCGTGGAAGAGGCGGCAGAATGCGTATATCGCATGATCGAAACGCAGGAAGCGGAAAATAAATGTTATATTACACTGCGGGATAAGGAAGAGGTTCTTTCGGAAGCAAGAAAACTGCAGCAGGAAATTTTAAGAGGAAATTATGCAGATTCTCCGTTGGCAGGAGTGCCGGTTGCCATTAAGGATAATCTGTGCATCGAAGGGATGCGGATGACCTGTGCTTCCAGAATGTTAGAGAACTTTGTTGCGCCTTATACGGCAGAAGCGGTAACACGTTTGAAAAATGCAGGAGCATTGATCATCGGAAAGACAAATATGGATGAGTTCAGTATGGGAAATACAACAGAAACCTCTTATTTCGGAGCGACAAAAAATCCAAGAGCAAAAGGCTGTGTGCCGGGAGGTTCTTCCGGGGGGTCTGCCGCTGCGGTTGCAGCAGGAGAATGCGTGGTAGCTCTCGGATCGGAAACAGGAGGTTCGGTCCGCCAACCGGCATCTTATTGCGGACTGGTCGGCTTAAAACCGACGTACGGAAGGGTTTCAAGACATGGGATGGCAGCGTATGCTTCTTCCCTGGATCAGATCGGCCCTTTGACAAATACGGTGGAAGACTGTGCTGCCGTATTATCCGTGATCGCCGGAAAAGATGAAAAAGATGCCACTTCTTCAGAAAGGCCGGTGGAAGATTACCTTTCTGAGCTGCGTAGCGGGGTTATGGGGCGAAAGATAGCACTGCCAAAGGAATATCTGTCCGAAGGGATCCAGCCGGAAATAAGAAATGCCATAAAAAAGACGGCAGCACTGCTTGAGTCGGAAGGGGCAGCAGTAGAAGAAACAGAACTCGGGCTGACACGGTACCTTGTGCCGATGTACTATGTCATTGCGGCTTCGGAAGCAAGCTCTAACCTTTCCAGATATGATGGCGCAGCATATGGATATCGTGCAGAGCATACGGATACGATACAGGAAATGACAGAAAAGAGCAGAGCAGAAGGATTCGGCATAGAAGTAAAGCGAAGGATTCTTCTTGGAACTTACATGCTGTATGGGGACAATTATGAAAAGTACTATCAGAAAGCATGCAGGGCAAAGGAAATCTTAAAAAAGAGGATGCACGAGATCTTTTCCGGGTATGACTTTATTCTTGCTCCGGTTGCTCCGACAACCGCGCCGGGATTTGGAGAAAAAAAGACGCAGATGCAAAAGTATCTGGAAGACATTTATACGGTGCCTGCCAATCTTGCAGGAATACCTGCGATCAGTATACCGGCAGGAAAGGATGAAAAAGGACACCCGGTCGGCATTCAGCTGATGGCAGACCAGTTTTGTGAAAAACAGCTGCTGCAGGCTGCTTATGTCGTGGAGCAGCAATGGAAGAGGATGGAACAATGAAACAATATGAAACGAGGATCGGTCTGGAAGTGCATGTAGAGCTGGCTACAAAGACAAAGCTCTTCTGCAGCTGTGCGACTGCGTTTGGTGCAGAACCGAATACTCAGATCTGTCCGGTTTGTCTGGGACTTCCGGGAGCACTTCCTGTGCTGAACCGTAAAGCGGCAGAATATGCAGTTGCTATCGGACTTGCCTGTGGATGCACGATAACAAGAGAGACGCTGTTTGACAGAAAGCATTATTTTTATCCGGATAATCCGCAGAATTATCAGATATCCCAGCTGTATGCTCCGATCGCGGTGCAGGGAGGACTTTGGATTAACTGTAACCGTGGAAAGAAAAAGATCAGGATCCGTGAACTGCATTTGGAAGAGGATGCAGGGAAACTGACGCATACCGGACAGAAAAGACGGACACAGATAGATTACAACCGCAGTGGAGTTCCGTTGGTCGAACTTGTAACAGAACCGGATTTTGAAACGGGAGAAGAAGTGATCACCTTTTTAGAAAAGCTTCGCTTAAAGATACAGTATCTTGGTGCATCTGGCTGCCGGATGCAGGAAGGTTCTTTAAGGGTTGACGTCAATCTTTCCGTCCGTCCGCTCGGAGAAACGGTAATGGGTGTGCGTACGGAAATGAAAAATCTGAATTCGTTCCGAAGTGTGCTTGCCGCGGTCGAAGAAGAGACAAAGCGGCAGATCGCGGTTCTGGAGGATGGTGGTAAGATCGTGCAGGAAACAAGACGCTGGAAAGAAGAAACGATGGAATCGGTTCCTATGCGAAAAAAGGAAACGACAGCTGAGTATCGATATTATCAGGATCCGGATCTGCCGGCTCTTTTGATAGAAGAATACCGGATAAAAGAAATAAAGGAGAAACAGCCGGAATTCAGGGAAGAAAAAGTGGAGCGTTATCAGAAACTTTTTGGCCTCCCGGAGTACGATGCCATGATCCTGACATCTTCGGCACAGCTGGCAGAACTTTTTGAAGAAACAACGGCTTTGTGCGGACATCCGAAAGAAGTCTCTAACTGGATGATGACGGAGATCATAAGGCTTCTTCGGGAAAACGGAAGAGAGGCTGATAATCCCGGCATCAGAGCAGAAGAGTTTGCAGCTTTTATAAATCTGATCATTGGGAAAAAGATCAACAGAACCGTAGCAAAAAAAGTGATAGAGCAGATGTTCCTGACAGGTACGGACCCGGAGACTTATGTCCGGGAAAACGGTCTGTTTCTGGAAAACGATGAAACATTGTTGGAGGATACGGCAGAAATGGTATTGGAACAATGTTCAAAATCGGTGGAAGATTATCAGAATGGAAAGGAAAAAGCACTCGGATTTCTGATCGGACAGACGATGAAGGCACTTTCCGGGAAAGCGGATCCGGAAAAGGTCGGGCAGATACTCCGGACAAAATTGACGGAGAGGAAAAACCATGTTACAATGCCAGAGAAGGTATCAGATATCCGTTAGGAGAGGAACAGGTGATGAGGTATGAATAGAAAGAAAAAGGCGATACTGCTGTTTTTGCTGTTTGGCATTTTATGTCTGACCGGATGTAAGCAGGCATTGGAAACGGCATCAGAGTCGTTTGACAATCTGATGGGAGAACTGCTTGGCAGTTTGGAGCAGCCGTATGAAGAAAAAGAAAACGTAAGTATCCGCATTTTGACCGGGACACCGACGCCGGGACCGACACTTTCTCCGACACCGACACTGTCCCCAACTCCGACTCCGATATCAAAGAACGTGGAACCGGGCGGAGAGAAAGTGGATGAATGGGTATATGCAAAGTCAACTGTAAGCATACGTTCCGGATGGTCCACTGATTTTTCTATTGTGGGAGGACTTTCGGAAAATGATGAAATCCATCGTGTTGCAGTTTTGGAAAACGGTTGGTCAAAGGTTGCTTATAACGGAGGGTATGCTTACATCAACAGCTCTTATCTGACAACCGAAGAACCGCTCAGAGTAGGAACGGTTCATATGGATACGATCGATTATGTCTATCGGGCGTTGTTGAACGGAGAGGATGTGACAATGCTCGGAGTACAGAATATCCTGCAGAAACCGGATCTTCCGGCAGGACCTGAGATCACTTGTCTGACGATCGTACTGCATTATCTGGGAGATTATGTCGATAAGGTACAGCTGGCAGAGGATTATCTGGTACAGGCAGAGCCGGGGACGACTTCACCGTTTATTGCGTATCTGGGAGATCCGAAGGTAACAACCGGAAGTTACGGATGCTATGCTCCGGTTATCGTAGATGCGGCCAATCGGTATTTTGATGCTAAGGGAAATACAAATAAGAAGGCAATGGATGTTTCGGGAAGTACACTGGAGCAGCTTCTTGGGTATATTGACAGTGGGACACCGGTGCTTGTCTGGGGAACAACAAACCTGGTAAAGACAAAAATAACGACCTCCTGGGTCATCGATGGAGAACTTTTAGAATGGAGAGGATACGAGCACTGTACCGTTCTGATCGGATATAACAAGACGAAGTCCACCGTTATTGTGGCAGATCCGTTGCGAGGTATCGTAGAATTTGATATGCAGACGTATTATGCAAGATACAAAGAGCAGTATGAAAGTGCCATGATCATATCAGGAAAATAAGAAAAAAACGGAGAACACGCTGAAAAGTTATTTTCAACGGGCTTTCCGTTTTTTTTCTGTCTTAGCGGGAGGATTTCCTTTTTCTGCGGAATCCCCAGATCCCCCACAGGGTCACGCAGCCGGTAAATACAGTGATCAGGATGATCAGTGCACATTTCAGAAAAAAACGCTCCGGAAGCAAAAGGATGATGGGGTCATCTGTCGGAGAAAAGAGCCAGTCATCATTGCGAAACATGATCTTGTGAAAGATGACAAAGGCTTTGCTGAAATTTACGGAACATCCGATGGCTACGATAAGCGGCAGAATGCAGACAATGGACGGCGCAGCAAACAGCCAGGAATCATTTTTTCTGTGATGTTCAAGACAGATCAGCCCGGCAAGAAATACAGGACAGACAAGCAGAAGAACAAAGAAAAGATGAAAAATGACTTTTACTTCGGCAAAATGGGAAAGCCCTGTTGCGGAAGACGGAAGCGACGGAAATGACAAATCTCCTTGAAAGAACGGACTGCAGTAGTCAATAAGGGCATCGTAATTTTCCCGGATGAGTTCAGGGGAATATCCGGTTTCTACTGAGATCCTGTCTATTTCGGAATAATAAAACGGTCGGATATAAAGTGCAAGGCATAGTCCGACAGAAATGAAAAAGAGCAGGAATAAAAGTCCGATGGCAGTATTGACAGCTCCGGTAATAACGGTATGTTTTTTCATAATAACCTCCATAAAAAAATACTACAGTAGTATTTTAAATGATAATATGCTATAATTCAATAAAAAAATAGAAGGAAAACGGCAGGAGGTTTTTGATATGGATTTTACGACAAAATGGCTGGCAGATCCAAAAGTATTTGAGGTAAATCGTCTGGCAGCACATTCCAATCATTCTTATTATAAGACAAAAGCAGAGGCTGAAAGCAGAAAGAGCAGTTTTGTGCAGTCGTTAAACGGTATTTGGAAATTTCATTATGCAAAAAATCCGGCAGAGACAGTGCATGGATTTGAAAAAACGGAAGTAAATTGTGACCATTGGGATGATATCCGTGTGCCGGGAAGCATCCAGATGCAGGGATATTCTGCACCGCAGTATGTCAATGCCATGTATCCTTGGGATGGCGCGGAAGCATTGGAACCGGGACAAATCCCGGAAAAATTTAATCCGGTGGCAAGTTATGTTACATATTTTACGGTAAACCGGTCCTGGAGAGGGAATCCGGTCATGATCTCTTTTCAGGGAGCGGAAAGTGCACTGGCGGTATGGTGCAACGGAAAATTTGTCGGTTATGCCGAAGACAGTTTTACCCCGTCGGAATTTGATCTGACTCCTTATCTTACAGACAAAGGGGAAAATAAGCTGGCGGTACAGGTATTCCGTTTTTCTTCCGGGTCCTGGCTGGAAGATCAGGACTTCTTCCGTTTTTCAGGAATTTTCCGTGACGTCTTTTTATATACGGTTCCTGCCGTACATATCAGGGATCTGTTTGTACGCGGAGATCTTGATGATACAATGACAAACGGATGCTTAAAGATAGAAGCGGAGCTGACCGCACCGGGACAGGTTCACTATGCATTGTACGAAAAAAGAGAATTCGGAAAAGGTGCAGTTCCGGTTGTAAAAGGGACATTAAACGGAAAGAAAGAGTGTAAAAAGGCAGAAAAAACGGTGACGGCACCAAGGCTTTGGAGCGCAGAAGCACCGAATCTGTATGTTCTGCATCTGGAAGTATGTTCGGAAGACGGAAAGACAATGGAGTATATCGTACAGCAGGTTGGTTTCCGGAGATTTGAAATGAAACATGGGCTGATGATGCTCAACGGAAAGAGAATTGTCTTTAAGGGGGTTAACCGCCATGAAATGAGCTGTGATTTCGGACGGAGCGTGACTTATGAGGAAACGGTCACGGATCTAAGGCTGATGAAGCAGAATAATATCAATGCGATCCGTACCTGCCATTATCCGGATCAGACATTTTTTTACGACCTTTGTGATGAATATGGATTTTATGTGATCGACGAGGCAAACCTGGAAACACATGGCACATGGTCAAAAGAGGGTGGTCCGGATAAGGATACCGTTCCGGCGAGCAGACCGGAATGGAGGGACATTGTGCTGGATCGGGCACGTTCCATGCTGGAGAGAGACAAAAATCACCCATGCGTTCTGATCTGGTCCTGTGGAAATGAGTCTTACGGCGGGAAAAATATTTATCTGATGTCCGAACTGTTCCGAACCCGGGATACGTCCCGTTTGGTCCACTATGAGGGAATTGCACATGATCGTACCTATAATGCAACTTCGGATATGGAAAGCCAGATGTACACACCGGTATGGCGTATCAAAAAGTTTTTGGAGGAACATCCGGAAAAACCGTTCATTTGTTGTGAATACACGCATTCCATGGGAAATTCCAACGGGGCAATGCATAAGTATACAGAACTGGCAAGAGAAAATGAGAAATATCAGGGTGGATTTATTTGGGATTACATCGACCAGACATTTCGTAAAAAGGATCGTTACGGCAAAGAATTTTTTGCTTATGGCGGTGACTTTGAGGATCGTCCGAACGACTTTAATTTCTGTGGCAACGGAATCGCTTTTGGTGACCGGAGCGCAACGCCGAAGATGCAGGAAGTAAAATACAATTACCGGAATATCCTTGTGACACCGGGAGAAAAGACCGTAAAGGTATTTAACGATCATCTGTTTTTGAATACAAACGAATATCAGGCCGTGGCAACTTTGGAAAAAGAGGGGACTCTTCTTACAAAAGTGTATTTTGACATAGATGCAGCACCTCAGACGGAGACCGAAGTCAGACTGCCGGAACCTGTAACCAAGGCAAAAGAAAGCGGAGAATATACGGTAACGGTAGCATTTCTGCTGAAGGAAGAGACGGAATGGGCTCCGGTAGGTCATGAGGTGGCATTTGGACAGTATACTTATCGGGTAAAGGAAGAAAATATAGGAGTGCGGATGTTAAATGAAGCATTGGAGGCTGACGGAAACACTCAGAAAGTGCCGAAGATCGTAGAATGTGATTCAAATATCGGTGTGATCGGACGTCATTTCCATTATATGTTTGCCAAAGGAGGCAGAGGGTTGATCTCTTTCCGTTATGCCGGCCGTGAAATGATGACACTGCCGCCGGTTCCGAATTTTTATCGTGCCGCTACGGACAATGACAGAGGAAACGGGATGCCGCAGCGTTATGGTCAGTGGAAGCTTGCAAGCATGTATGCGGGAATCCGTTCCTATCAGCTGGAAAAAGGCAAAGAAGCGGTAATCACTTATGAATATGAACTTCCAACGAATCCGAAGGCTGCATGCAAGGTGGCATATCATGTGGCAGGGAACGGAAGTGTCCGTGTGACCATGGATTATGAACCGGCGGAAGGGCTTAACGATATGCCGGAATTCGGATTGATGTTCCGAATCCCTGCAGATTACGACAGAGTTACTTATTACGGACTTGGTCCGGAAGAAAATTATTGTGACAGAAAAGAAGGAACCCGGCTTGGGGTATATCATACCACGGCAAAAGAAAATGTTACACCGTATTTAATGCCGCAGGAGTGCGGAAACCGTACCGGTGTGCGTTATGCACGGATCACTGACGGAAAAGGAGCAGGTATGCAGTTCGCAGGAGAAAACCTGGAACTTTCCGTGCTTCCGTATACACCGCATGAATTAGAAAATGCAGGGCATTATTATGAACTTCCGGAAGTACATTATACCGTCATCCGCGTGGCAAAGCAGCAGATGGGGGTTGCAGGTGATGACAGCTGGGGAGCCAGAACACACGAAGAATACCTTCTGGATGTGAGCAGACCGGTTCACTTTGAGTTTGTATTTGCTGGATGTTAAGGAGAGACGGACATGAGATATCCGGAAAATTTGAAAAAAGAGGGAACGATAGGTTTTGTTGCACCGTCTTTTGGCTGTGCAACAGAACCGTATTACAGTGCATTCATGAACGGGCAGAAAAAGCTGCGGGAACTCGGATATGGGCTGGAATTCGGTCCAAACTGCTATAGATCCGAGGGGATCGGTATCAGCAGTACTCCGGAAAATTGCGGAAAAGAGCTGACGGAAAGTTATGTCAGGGAAGAAAATCAGGCAATCATTTCCTGCGGCGGTGGTGAGCTGATGTGTCAGACACTGGATTTTGTAGACTTTGAGCAGATCAGGCAGGCAAAACCGAAATGGTATATGGGGTATTCGGACAATACGAATTTCACATTTCTGCTGACGACGCTTTGTGACGTGGCATCCATTTATGGACCATGCGCTGCTTCGTTTGGTATGGAGCCGTGGCATCCGGCCATAAAAGATGCACTGGCACTGCTGACAGGAGAGAAAAACGAGGTGCGCGGATATGACGGTTGGGAGGCAGAATCCAAAAAGGATGAGCTTCATCCGCTGTTACCTTATAACATTACGGAAAAGAAGATATTAAAAGTGTATGATCCTGAAAAAAGGGAAATACTGACAGGGGAAAAGTGCAGGACAACGATAAAAGGACGTCTGATCGGAGGATGCCTGGACTGCCTTGATATGCTGGTTGGCACAAAATATGACAGGGTAGCAGAATTTTCGGAAAAGTATAAAGAAGAAGGTATCCTATGGTTTTTTGAATCCTGCGACCTGAACGTGATGTCCGTCCGACGGGCTTTGTGGCAGTTAAAACAAAGCGGCTGGTTTTCTCATGTCAAAGGGTTTCTGGTAGGAAGACCTTTGTGCTTTGGACAGGAGATGATGGGACTTGATCAGTATGATGCGGTCGTCGGGATCCTTGCAGAATATCAGGTACCGATCATTCTGGATGCAGACATCGGACATCTTCCGCCGATGATGCCGTTGATCTGCGGAAGCTATGCAACGATACAGGTAAGAAGGAATGAGATCTGTGTCCGGATGGAATAACAGGAGGGAAAAACAAAATGTGGCAGCCGGAAACTTATAAAAGTGCAGAAAGTACAATTACATTACGCAGCGGGATCAGGATTCCGTGTATTGGGTTCGGAACGTGGAAAATGCCGCCACAGACTGCAGAAGATGCAGTAGAGGAAGCAATCCGTGCGGGTTACCGGCATATTGATACCGCGACTGCCTACTGTAATGAAGAAGGAGTCGGACGAGGGATCAGGGTGTCAGGGATTCCAAGGGATCAGGTGTTTCTTGTTACAAAACTGCCAAATGCAGATCATGGATTTGCACAGACAAAGGCTTCTTTAGAACGGGCACTGACCAGACTGCAGACGGATCATACGGATGCTTATCTGATCCACTGGCCGGTGGTAGAAGAACAGAAAGACAGAAAAGAAGAAGATATCTGTGAAACATGGCGGGCAATCCTGGAACTGAAAAAAGAGGGGAAAGTCCGTGTTGCAGGTGTCAGCAATTTTATGATAGAGCACCTGAAATTGCTTAAGGAGAACGGCATGGAACTTCCGGAGATCAATCAGACACAATTTCATCCGCAGTGCATAGAACGGGAACTTCGGGCGTATTGTGAGAAGGAGCAGATCCTGGTTGAGGCATGGAGTCCGCTGATCCAGGGGCAGGCGTTTGAACGGGAGGTGCTTCTTAACATGGCACAAAAGTATAAAAAGAGCGTGGCACAGATCTGTGTGCGCTTCTGCCTGCAGCAAAACGTACTTCCGGTGCCGAAATCCACACATCCGGAGCGAATGAGAAACAATGCGGATGTATTTGATTTTTCCATAAGTGAAGAAGACATGAAAAAAATAGAAACACTGGAGGTATATGGCCGTATAGGGGAGATACCGTCAGTTCCGAGAAAAGTACAGGTTGTTGGGTTTTAAGGGGAAATAAGATGAAAGAACTGATACAAAGGAAAAGAAACATACTGCTTTTGCTGATTCCTCTCGGGATATTCTGCACAGAACTGGCAAAACGCAGCGGAATGATCGCAGAATGGGTTTTTGCGAGGGGGATTTATCCGGTGTATTCACATATTGTTGCGATATTGACCGGATGGATCCCGTTTTCGCTTGCGGAACTGGCCGTGACAGTCGGGATTCCGGTGCTGACCGTACTCATTGTTTGCCGTGGGATCCGTGCCGTAAAAAAGAGAGGCCAGAGATTTCTTATCCTGATGACAGGGGTACAGAACCTGCTTTGCCTGACGGCAGTGCTGTTTTTTGTGTATGTGATCGGTTGTGGAGTCAATTATTACCGATATCCGGTCAGTGTATATTTGAATCTTGAAGTACAGGATTCCACTGTAGATGAATTGAGCGGACTTGTGACAGAGCTTGCCATAGAGGCATCTGCACTTCGTGAGCAGCTTGGAACGGTGGATGAACGCGGAGTATATGTATTGCCCATGACAGAATCGGAACTTGGTAAAGAAGCAAAGAAAGCGTACGGGATCCTGGCAGAGGAGTATTCTGTATTTTCCGGGGACTATCCTGCACCAAAGCCGGTGTTCTTTTCCAGGCTCATGTCATATACGGAAATTACAGGGGTGTTTACCTGCTGGACTATGGAGGCAAATGTAAATATTGACATTCCGCCGTATTCCATTGGGATGACGATGTGTCATGAATTGGCGCATCTGCAGGGATTTATGAGAGAAGACGAAGCAAATTATATTGCCATTCTTGCCTGCAGAAGGTCGGACTCTTTGGATCTTCGCTACAGCGGAACGGTAATGGCACTGCTTTATGCGGGGAATGCGCTGTACGGGAAAAATGCGGACCTTTATTTTGAAATCTGTCAGAAATATTACGGGGACGGTGTCATCCGTGATTTTCGGGCGAACAGTGAATACTGGGCACAGTTTGAAAACACAAAGACGGCAGAAGTTGCCAATAAAGTAAATGATACGTATTTAAAAGCAAATGAGCAGGAAGACGGAGTGCAAAGCTACGGAAGAGTAGTGGATCTTCTTTTGGCAGAATATCGTAACAGGAAAGCAGATTCGCAGAAGGAGCAGTAAAAACGGCGAAACATAAGAAAATCCTTTTAATTTGCCAAAAGTTGTGCTATGATATCCTTCATAGGATCTGCGTTGGCAGAGCGAATACGAAGAACGGATGGAAAGGCATGGGGGAAAACATGGCTGAAGAAGTAAAAAAATTAGAAAAAGAAGCGGAAAGCAAAGAAGCGGTTTCCAAAAATTTTATTGAAATGATAATTGAAAAGGATTTGGCAGAGGGAAAACATACCGAAATTGTAACACGTTTCCCGCCGGAACCGAACGGATATCTCCATATCGGTCATGCAAAATCCATTTTACTGAATTACGGTCTGGCAAAAAAGTACGGAGGAAAGTTTAATCTCCGTTTTGATGATACCAATCCTACCAAAGAGAAGACGGAATTTGTAGAATCCATTGAAGCGGATGTAAGATGGCTGGGCGCAGACTTTGAAGACAGGGTTTTCTTTGCATCGGATTATTTTGATCAGATGTATGAAGCGGCAATCAAACTGATCAGGAAGGGGAAGGCATTCGTTTGTGACCTGACGGCAGAAGAGATCAGGGAATACCGTGGAGATTTTGAACATCCGGGAAAGAACAGTCCATATCGTGAACGCAGCGTAGAAGAAAATCTGGCACTGTTTGAAGCAATGAAGAACGGTGAATTTGAGGACGGGACGAAAGTACTCCGGGCAAAAATTGACATGGCATCGCCGAATATTAACATGAGGGATCCGGTAATTTATCGTGTTGCACGTATGACGCATCACAATACCGGAGACAAATGGTGTATTTATCCGATGTATGATTTTGCACATCCGATCGAAGACGCGATAGAAGGAGTAACTCATTCCATTTGCACCTTGGAGTTTGAGGATCACAGACCTTTGTACGACTGGGTAGTAAGAGAACTGGAGTATCCGAATCCTCCGCAGCAGATCGAGTTTGCAAAGATGTATCTGACAAATGTGATCACGGGAAAACGTTACATCAAGCGCCTGGTAGAAAACGGTACCGTAGACGGATGGGATGATCCGCGGCTGGTATCGATCGCAGCTCTGCGCAGACGTGGATTCACACCGGAATCCCTGAAGTTGTTTATGGATCTTTGCGGTGTGTCTAAGGCAAACAGCTCTGTAGATTATGCAATGTTAGAATACTGCATCCGTGAAGATCTGAAACTGAAGAAGAACCGGGTAATGGCAGTTTTAGATCCGGTCAGACTGGTGATCGATAATTATCCGGATGGGGAGACAGAGTATCTGGATGCTCCGAACAATCTGGAAAATGAAGAACTGGGCAGCAGAAAGCTTCCATTCGGAAGAGAACTTTATATTGAGCGTGATGACTTTATGATCGAACCGCCAAAGAAATATTTCCGTCTGTTCCCGGGCAATGAAGTACGCCTGATGAATGCTTATTTTGTAACATGCACCGGATATGAAACAGATGAAAACGGAACGGTTACCGTAGTACATTGTACGTATGATCCGGCAACAAAGAGCGGTTCCGGTTTCGAAGGAAGAAAAGTAAAGGGAACGATCCATTGGGTGGCAGCACAGACTGCAGTTCCTTGTGAAGTACGTTTGTATGAAAACCTGGTTGATGAAGAAAAAGGCGTATATAACGAAGACGGCACTGTAAACATCAATCCGAATTCCAGAACGATCCTCAAAAACTGTTATGTTGAACCAAGTCTTCAGCAGGCAAAGGCATACGACAGTTTCCAGTTTTTAAGGAACGGATATTTCTGCGTGGATTACAAGGATTCTGCACCGGAACATCTGGTATTTAACAGGATTGTTTCGATGAAGAGCTCTTATAAACCTCAATAAACAAAAACAGAGAACCAAAGAGGGCGGCGTAACAAAACGCTGCCCTTTTTTAGAAAGATGCGCAAGGAGGAACGAACCTATGAAGGAACAATTATATACCATTCCGGTAAATGAGGCATTTGCCGCAGACTGTGAATGCCCGATCTGTGCCATGCATCATAAGTTAAAGGAAGATGTTCTTGATTTTACACTCGGCCCGAGTTATATGGAAGATGACATCCGCATGGTTACAGATAAGATCGGATTTTGCAGAGAACACGTAAAAGAACTGTATGAAAGGCAAAACCGTCTTGGACTTGCACTGATGCTGAAAACACATGCGGATAAGACCATAAAAGATGTGGAAAAACTGGCAAAAGGATATAGGCCGGCAAAAAAAAGTCTGTTCAAAAAATCAGAGGGAGGAAAAGACCCGCTGCTTTCTTATTTGGATGAACTGCAAGACTGCTGTTTTGTCTGCAGCAAAATTGACAAAGTATTTGACCGTTATATTGCTACGGTATTCTATTTATATGAAAGGGAACCGGAATTCAGGGAAACGGTAAAAAACTGCAAGGGATTTTGTACGGCTCATTATGCACTGCTCCTGCAGGAAGCACCAAACCAGCTTTCTGCAAAATATTCCGAGGAGTTTGCAAAAGCAGTCAGCACTGCATACCTGGAAGGAATGAAGAGGGTAAAAGAGGATGTTTCCTGGTTTATCGACAAATTTGATTACCGGTTTGCAAATGAACCATGGAAAAATTCAAGGGATTCCCTGCCTCGCATGATGATGAAGCAGAACAGTCTGGAATATTTTCCAGAGGATAAAAAGTAGGACGAAAGACCTAGTTGCACTTTTACTGAATCGTGGTAATATAACTATATCGGATTTAGCACTCGACACCATGGAGTGCTAACAGAAAGAGTTAAAGGAGGAAATGCGAAATGAGATTAGTACCATTAGGAGATAAGGTTGTATTAAAACAGCTGTTAGCAGAAGAAACGACAAAATCCGGGATTGTTCTTCCGGGACAGGCAAAAGAGAAACCGCAGCAGGCAGAAGTTATTGCAGTAGGACCGGGCGGTATGGTAGAAGGCAAAGAAATTACCATGCAGGTCAAGACCGGTGACAAGGTGATCTATTCCAAGTATGCCGGAACTGAGGTTAAGCTGGGAGAAGAAGAGTATATTGTTGTCAGACAGAATGACATTGTAGCAATTGTAGAAGAATAATCATCAGGAATTAAAGGTAAGGAGGTCCTTCATATGGCAAAGGAAATCAAATATGGTGCAGAGGCAAGAGTTGCTCTGGAAGCCGGTGTAAATAAGCTCGCAAATACGGTAAAGGTAACACTTGGACCGAAAGGAAGAAACGTAGTACTTGACAAGTCCTTCGGAGCACCACTCATCACAAACGACGGTGTTACGATAGCAAAAGAGGTTGAACTGGAAGATGCTTTTGAGAACATGGGTGCGCAGATTGTAAAGGAAGTTGCGACAAAGACGAATGATGTTGCAGGAGATGGTACGACTACGGCAACGGTTCTTGCCCAGGCAATGATCAATGAGGGAATGAAAAACCTGGCAGCCGGTGCAAATCCGATCATTCTCAGAAAAGGTATGAAGAAAGCAACAGATTGTGCAGTAGAGGCGATTTCTGCCATGAGTTCCGTAGTTACGGGAAAAGAGCAGATTGCGAAGGTAGCTGCGATTTCTGCCGGAGATGAATCCGTTGGCGAAATGGTAGCGGATGCTATGGACAGGGTTTCCAAAGACGGCGTCATCACGATAGAAGAATCAAAGACCATGAAGACAGAACTTGATCTGGTAGAGGGAATGCAGTTTGACCGCGGCTATGTCTCTGCTTATATGGCAACTGACATGGATAAAATGGAAGCAAATCTTGATAATCCATACATCTTGATCACAGATAAGAAGATTTCCAACATTCAGGAGATCCTTCCGGTACTGGAACAGATCGTTCAGACCGGTGCGAAGCTTCTGATCATTGCAGAGGATATCGAGGGAGAGGCATTGACCACTCTTGTGATCAACAAATTAAGAGGCACATTTACGGTTGTTGGTGTTAAGGCACCTGGCTATGGAGACAGAAGAAAGGCAATGCTTCAGGATATCGCCATTTTGACCGGTGGTACCGTAATATCAGATGAACTTGGTCTTGATCTGAAGGAAGTTACATTAGAGCAGTTGGGCCGTGCAAAGTCCGTAAAGGTACAGAAAGAAAATACGATCATTGTTGACGGCGCAGGAGATCAGCAGGAGATTCATGCAAGAGTGGCACAGATCCGTGCACAGATCGAAGAAACCACGTCTGATTTCGACAGAGAAAAGCTTCAGGAGAGACTTGCAAAGCTCGCAGGCGGTGTTGCAGTGATCCGTGTCGGAGCAGCAACAGAAACGGAAATGAAAGAAAATAAGATGCGTATGGAAGATGCACTTGCAGCAACAAAGGCAGCTGTGGAAGAAGGAATCATCGCAGGCGGCGGTTCGGCATATATCCATGCGTCAAAGAAGGTAGCAGAACTGGCAAACACTTTGGAAGGCGATGAGAAGACAGGCGCTAACATTATCTTAAAGGCATTGGAAGCTCCGCTCCGCTGTATCGCTGCGAATGCTGGTCTGGAAGGCTCTGTTATAGTAAATAAGATTCGTGAGTCTGAAATCGGTACGGGATTTAATGCATTGACAGAAGAGTATGTAAATATGGTAGCGGATGGTATTCTGGATCCGGCAAAGGTTACAAGAAGTGCCCTTCAGAATGCAACGAGCGTTGCTTCTACCTTCCTTACTACGGAATCTGCAGTTGCTAATATCAAAGAAGACACTCCTTCAATGCCTGCAGGCGGTGCCGGTATGGGAATGATGTAAAATTGAAGAAGAATTGGCAATAAAATAAAGAAAAAGCGGACATTTTTACAAAAAAGAGAATGGCATGAGAACAGGTCTCTTTTTGAAGAAAATGTCCGCTTTTTCTTTTATGGGTGCACACGATAAAAAGGGCGAGCCGTTTATAAAAAAAATGTAACATAAAGGGAATTCAAGTTGCAAAACAGGGGAAATTTAGCTATACTATATATTAATATATTTTTACATATAGGAGGAAAATCCTCTGCTCGCATGAGCTCGCATTTTTCTCCGAAAAACAAGGAGGAAAATCCTCTGCTCGCATGGGCTCGCATTTTTCTCCGAAAAACAAGGAGGAAAATCCTCTGCTCGCATGGGCTCGCATTTTTCTCCGAAAAACAAGGAGGATTGGATATGGATGGTTTGTATGCAGAAGCCAGGGCAAAAAAGAAAATGACACTGAAGGACAAGACGGTAAAATTCGGATTGTACGGTGCGATGGTTTTTTGCCTTGTTCTGGGACTTCTTTCGGTTAATATGATTTTTATTGCGATTGGTCTGGTTTTTATGGGGCTGACGTACTATCTTGTGCCGAAGCTGAATGTGGAATGGGAATATGTTTTTTGTGACGGGCAGCTGGATTTTGACAGGATCACAGGCGGGGCAAAAAGAAAGACGATGCTCCGGGTTGATTTTGAACATCTGGTTGTGACAGCACCGAAGAATTCTCATGCCTTGGACGGGTACCGGCATAACGGAGTAGAGGTAAAGGACTTTACGAGCCTGGAAGAAGGGAAAAATGTGTATGGGATGGTCGTGACAGGCGGAGAAAAAAGCCAGCTCATTTTTTATGAACCAAATGAAAAGATGCTTGCTGCCATGAAACAGAAAGCACCTAGAAAGGTCGTAGAGTATTAGAACAGAACAAAATTGAAAGGTATTGAGGAGGACAGGAGTATGAAAGATTTATCAAAGCTGTCGGCATATACGCTGTTAAAGACAGAGGAATTGCCGGATATTAAGGGAAACGGTTATTATCTGCGCCATAACAAAAGCGGGGCAAAAGTAGTCTGGATAGAAAATGAGGATGACAATAAGGTTTTTTCAATTGCATTTCGGACACCGCCGACAGATTCTACCGGCGTGGCTCATATCATAGAGCATACGGTGCTTTGCGGCTCGGAAAAGTTTCCGGCAAAGGATCCGTTTATTGAACTTGCAAAGGGATCTTTGAACACTTTCTTAAATGCGATGACCTATCCGGACAAGACGGTGTATCCGGTGGCAAGCTGCAATACACAGGATTTCAAAAATCTCATGCACGTATATATGGATGCTGTTTTTTATCCGAATATTTATAAGAGGGAAGAGATTTTTAAACAGGAAGGATGGCACTATGAACTGGAGAGTGAAGATGCAGAGCTGATCTATAACGGGATCGTTTACAGTGAGATGAAAGGTGCATTTTCTTCTCCGGAGTCGGTATTGTACAGAGAATCCATGAATGCACTCTTCCCGGATACTTCTTATGGAGTTGAGTCCGGTGGACATCCGGATGTTATCCCGGAACTTACGTATGAAGATTATCTCGATTTTCACAGAAGATATTATCATCCGGTAAACAGCTATATTTATCTGTATGGTGCTATGGATATTGAAGAACGCTTAAACTGGATGGATGAAGAATACCTCTCCAAATTTGAAAAGATTACGTTGGATTCTTCTTTGAAAGAACAGGAAAGTTTTCATGGGATCCGCGAAGTAGAAAAAACGTATTCCGTGGAAGAACAAAACGGAGACAATGGCTATTATTATTCATATAATGTGCTGACGGGAGAACCGGATGATCTGATCAAGGATGAGGCATTTGAAGTGCTGGATAAAATACTGTTTTCGGCACCGGGAGCTCCGGTAAAGCAGGCTTTGATCGATGCAGGGATCGGAGAAGACTATATTACCGGATATAACGGAGGACTTCTGCAGCCGTATTTTACCGTAGCAGTGAAGAATGCAAAAGCAGGTCAGAAAGAACTGTTTGTGGAAACACTCCGTAATGCATTGAAAAAGTGTGCAGAAGAGGGATTAAAAGAAAGTTCTCTTCTTGCGGTTATCAATGCACAGGAATTCAGCTATAGAGAAGCAGATTTCGGACGGATGCCGAAGGGACTTATCTATAACTTATCTATGCATAAGACCTGGCTCTATGATGAAAACGAACCATTTGCTGCCATGCATACCAATGAGGTGTTTGCAGAATTGAAAAAGAAGATCGGTACCGGGTACTTTGAAGAACTGATCCGGGATTGTTTTTTAAACAGTGATCATGGTGCAATGCTCACACTTTCTCCGGAAGCAGGATTGAATGCGAAAAAAGAAAAACTTTTGAAGGACAAACTGGCAGCATATAAGGAATCTTTGAGCACAGAAGAAGTAAAGAAACTGGTAGCACAGACAAAGGCATTAAAAGAATATCAGGAAGAACCGTCTTCCAAAGAAGATCTGGAAAAGATCCCGATGCTTTCCATTCAGGATATTGAAAAGAAGGCAAAAGGATTCAAAAATGAGAAGTTTATGGGAGATAGGGCAGAAGCGGTATGGCATAATATCAATACAAATGGCATTAATTATATTGGAATGTCATTTGATGCACGAAAAGTGACATTGGATGAAGTACCGTATGTCGGATTGCTGACTGACGTTTTATCTGTAGTAGACACGAAGGAACATGGCTATAAAGAACTGTCTGATGAGATCGATACGTATACCGGTGGTTTTGCAAGTTTTACAACGACATATGTCACGCAGGAAGATTTATGTGCATTTCTTCCTCGCGTTAATGTAACGATCAAGTCTCTATACGAAAATACGGGTAAGGCAGTAGGATTTCTTACGGAAATTCTTTGCGATTCCTTATTTACCGATGCAAAACGTCTGCAGGAGATCCTGCTGGAAGTAAAGTCACGTCTGGAAATGAAGCTGATGTCTTCCGGTCATGCGGCAGCTATCACAAGAGCGGGTTCCTACTATGCACAAAACGATGCATTTACAGAAGCGGCAAGCGGTATCAGTTATTATGAATTTATAAAAGAGCGGACGGAGCATTTTGATGAAGTAAAAGAGGAGATCGCAAAGAATCTTGCTGCGGTAGCCGGGAAGATATTTACAAAAGACAACTTTGTCCTGAGCCTCACGGCAGAAGAAGAAGGGAAAAAGGCACTGGAAGAGGAAATCGATGTATTATTGAACCGCCTTCCGGAAGCAGTTGCTGCAGAACCTCTCGTGATGCCGGTGAAAAAGAAAAATGAAGGATTTAAGACACCGGGACAGGTACAATATGTGATCCGCAGCGGCAGATATACGGATGCCGGAATCTCTTATCACGGTTCTTATGAAGTATTGCGTACATTATTAAGCTATGGTTATTTGTGGAATGAGATCCGTGTAAAGGGTGGTGCTTATGGCGGAGGCATTGCGATAGGGATGGCAGGAGCAAACTTCTACTCTTATCGTGACCCGAATTTACGTGAAACGAATACGATTTATGAGAACGTATTGGATTACCTGGAAAAATTTGAGGCTGATGAAAGAGAAATGACCAAAAACATCCTTGGAACGATGAGTACGGTAGATTTTCCTCTTTCACCGCAGGCAGAGGGAACACGTTCCTTTTCGGCCTATATGATGCACCGGACAGAAGCAGATGTTCAGAAAGTGAGAGATGAAATCCTCGGTACAACTGCAGAGGATATCCGCAAGGCAAAAGAAATGCTGAAGGCAGTGCTCGGAAATGAGATCATCTGTACAATCGGTTCGGCTTCCAAGGTAGAGGAATGTAAAGATATGTTTATGGAAGTAAAAGCACTTCTGTAAAGAAAATAAGAAAATGCCGCAGCGGGTATTCAGCCTGTTGCGGCAATGAGGAAAAGAAATGTTGGAAAAACAGATAAAATCAGGGTTTGTTACATTGATCGGACGGCCGAATGTCGGAAAATCAACTTTGATGAACCACCTGATCGGACAGAAGATAGCAATTACGTCCGATAAACCACAGACGACAAGAAACCGGATACAGACAGTGTATACAGATGAACGTGGTCAGGTAATCTTTTTGGATACTCCGGGAATCCACAAGGCAAAAAACAAATTGGGCGAATATATGGTCAAAGTAGCGAAGGATACATTAAATGAAGTTGATGTGATCCTTTGGCTTGTGGAGCCGACTACGTTTATCGGCGGCGGTGAACAGCATATTATTGAACAGCTGGAAAAGGTAACAACACCGGTCATCCTGGTCATCAATAAGATCGATACTGTGAAAAAAGAGGAAATCATGGCTGCAATCGAAGCTTATCAGAAAAAGCTTGCTTTTGCTGAGATCATTCCGGTATCTGCAAAGAAAAAACAGAACACGGACCGATTGATGGAGCTGGTATTCCGCTATCTGCCGTATGGACCTATGTATTATGATGAAGATACGGTTACAGACCAGCCGGAGCGTCAGATCGCGGCAGAACTGATCCGTGAAAAAGCACTGCGTTTATTGGGCGAAGAAGTACCTCATGGAATTGCAGTTACGATTGAAAAGATGAGAGAACGTGCAGATGGTTCCATGGTGGATATAGAGGCGACCATTATCTGCGAGAGGGATTCTCACAAGGGGATCATCATTGGAAAACAGGGTGCCATGCTCAAAAAAATCGGTACGAAGGCAAGAGAAGAGATCGAACGTCTTTTTGAGTACAAGGTGAATCTGAAACTTTGGGTCAAGGTAAAAAAAGACTGGAGAGATTCTGACATTCTTATGAAAAATTACGGATACAGGGAAGAAAAAGAAAACTGAACGGGAAACAGAATTTCCAAATCTTCCATAGGGTAAAAACTCATACTTTCAGAGAACCTAAGCATAAAGAACTTTAGATATGCGAAAGGAGAAGTGAGTATGAAAATGGACAGAAATACTTCATGGGATGCAGAAGAACGAAAGGAAGACAGAAAACGGATGGAAGCCGGTGAGGAGTTTTTAGAGGAGTCAGTCTACGGAGATGACACTTCGCATGATTACTGGCAGCGTTTTTTGCAGACAGGTAAAATATCAGATTATCTCAGTTATGCAGCAGTTTACCGGGCAGATGGTCCGGAACATAGATAAGGAAGCAGAATGACAGGACAAGTAAAACTGACCGGCATGGTGTTGGTTTCCATGCCGGTTGGCGATTATGATCGCAGGATCACCATTTTGACGAAAGAAAGAGGGAAGATTTCCGCATTTGCAAAGGGAGCAAGGAAGCCGACCAGTGCACTGCTTGGATGCAGCCAGCCGTTTGCATTTGGGGAGTTTCTTTTGTATGAAGGAAAAAGTTCTTATAATGTCGTTGGGGCGGAAATAAAAAATTATTTTTCGGAACTCCGGGAGGATATGGGGGCAATTTATTATGCCATGTATTTTTGCGAATTCTGCTGTTATATGACAAAGGAAAATCTGGAGGCAGGGGAGGTGCTGAAGCTTTTATATGTATCGCTTCGGGCACTTTCCAAGCCTTCTTTGGATAAAAGACTCGTGAGGAGGATTTTTGAACTTCGTTTTCTTGCAGTTAACGGAGAAATGCCGCAGGTCAATGCCTGCGTACTTTGCGGACGACAGGAAATGCTGAAAGAAGAAAAGGCATGGTTTTCTTCCGAAGAGGGTGGCCTGCTTTGCGGGGACTGCCGGAGGAAAAGGCGACAAGAGAAAGTGGAACGGACAAGAGAACACAAATTATTTTCAGAACCGCTTAAAGAGGAGGTATCTGTCGGAACCTCTGCCATTTATACGATGCAGTACATATTGGCAACACCGTTGAACAAACTGTTTACATTTGCGGTTTCAGAGACGGTGCAGAAAGAATTAGAGCAGGTTCTGACTTCGTTTTTGGAGCAGCATGTGGGACATGTGATGAAGGCAGAAGAAATGCTTGACATGTTCTGAAAAAGGCATCATGCAGAGAGGAGAGAGGAAAAATGCAGGAAATACGGTGTCCAAAGTGCGGAGAAGTGTTTCAGGTAGATGAAACCGGATATGAACAGATCGCGCAGCAGGTACGGGACAAAGAGTTTGCGAAGGAACTTGAACGGCGCGAAAAAGAAATAGATACCAGACAGGAACAGGCATTGGAATTGATGCGGATGCAGAAGGAAAAAGAATATGCTGAAAACCTGACAAGAAAAAATACGGAAATCTCCCAAAAGGATCAGAAGATCACAGAACTGCAGGCAAAGATCAATGCAATGGAAACGGAAAAAAAGTTTGCGGTGGCGGAGGCGGTGGAAAAAAAGAATGAAGAGCTTTCCAAAAAAATGACAGAAATTGCAGATTTGAAAGGAGAATTAAAAAGCAAAGAAACAGAGAACAGGCTGAATGAAAAATCCCTTCAGGAGCAATATGAGGAAAAGCTCAGACAAAAAGAGGAGCAGATAGAGTATTATAAAGATTTTAAGGCAAGACAATCGACAAAAATGATAGGAGAAAGTCTGGAACAGCATTGTCTGACTCAATTCAATTCGATCCGCATGACGGCATTCCCGAATGCATATTTTGAAAAGGATAACGATGCGCGGACCGGAAGCAAAGGGGATTTCATTTATCGTGAGAGCAGTGAGGACGGCACGGAATTCATTTCAATCATGTTTGAAATGAAGAATGAAGCGGATACCACGGCTACCAAGCATAAGAATGAAGATTTCTTTAAAGAATTGGATAAAGACAGAAAGGAAAAAGGCTGTGAATACGCGATCCTTGTTTCCCTTTTGGAAATTGACAATGAATTGTATAATAACGGTATTGTTGATGTATCATACAGATATCCGAAGATGTATGTGATCCGTCCGCAGTTTTTTATCCCGATGATCACACTGCTGCGGAATGCTGCAAAAAATTCCCTGCATTATCGGCAGGAACTGCAGAATGTCAGAAGTCAGCAGATTGATATTTCCCATTTTGAAGAAAACATGAATGCCTTTAAAGAAGGATTTGCCCGAAATTACCGGCTGGCAAGTGAAAAGTTTGCAACGGCAATTGAAGAAATTGACAAAACGATCGACCATCTGCAAAAGACAAAAGCGGCACTGTTGTCTTCGGAAAATAATCTTCGTCTGGCAAACAACAAGGCAGAAGAACTGAGTATAAAACGATTGACAAAAAATGCACCGTCGATACGGAGTATGTTTGAGGAAAGGAAAACAGTCGAATAAATTACATAAATTTTTTTAGTAAGCCATCTTGACATGAACTTGGAGTTAGGCTAAACTAACTACATAAGTTAGATATAACTAACATCAAGTTGAGTGAGGCAGAAAAATGAAGTTTGGATTGGAAGCAAGATGGTTAAAATTACAGATAGCAACACAATGTGCGCCGCTTTTGGCAGGAATCAAAGTATCGAATCTTTTCATCGTACCGGAGAATAAAGCTGAGGATGCAAAACGACTGTTGGAGGAGACCGGATTTTCCGTGACACTGTTGTCACAGAAGGAAAATCGCATGGTGTATCTGGTATATCGTGCGAAAGAACTGTCTTCTTATCTGGCAGGTCAGGAAGTGTGGAATCTGCTGCGGGAACTCGGATACGGAAAAGTTACAATGTCAGAACTGCTTGATTCTGTACGGGAACGATATGAAGCACATCAGAACGGAGGCGGGAAATTTCCTCACGAACTTGGTCTGGCACTTGGATATCCGCCGGCAGATGTGCGTGGCTTTATGGAACAGGAAGGAAAGAATTTTCTTTATTCCGGTTATTGGAAAGTCTATGACAATGTTGCAGAAACAAAGCAGTTGTTCCGTGCGTTTGAAAAGGCGAGGGAACAGGCAGTGGAACTGGTTCTGGTCGGATATGAGCTGGCGGATGTTGTTGTGTTTTGTCAAGGCGGGGAAATTCTCTGCCCGGCGGTATAAACTGAATCGGACAGAACAGATGCTATCTTAGGAAAGGAGATTAACTATGGAGGAAATTTACGTAATTTATTATTCACAGACAGGAAATACAAAGGAAATGGCAGAAGCAATCGGGGAAGGGATCACGGCAGAAGGAAAGACAGCAAAGGTAATTCCGGTAGAAGAGACTGCGGCAGAGAAAATAAGTACCGCACCTGTATTTGCCCTGGGGTGCCCGGCTATGGGAGCAGAACAGCTTTCGGAGGAAATGGAGACATTTACGGAAGAGGTAGAAAAATTTGCTTCCGGAAAACAGATTGCACTGTTTGGTTCCTACGGATGGGGCGATGGAGAATGGATGCGTAACTGGGAGCAGAAAATGCAGAATGCCGGTGCACAGCTGATTGGAGGAGAAAGCATTATCTGTAATGAAGCACCGGATGAGGAAACGCTTGAAAAATGCCGTGAACTCGGGAAAAAAATGGCATAGAAGGCAAGAATACCATAAGAAAACCTTGACAAAAAAGTTCTGATTGCATAGAATAAAATAGGTGTGAAGTGCATTCGGGAACTGGGAAAGGAATCCTCTCGAAGAGAACCTGTTTTTTTCGGGGAACAGCCGTTGCCTGTTGTTAAGGGAAATTGCCGTTGATGGCAGTTTAATTAGAGTGGAACCGCGGATAACCCCGTCTCTGAGAGCAGAGACGGGGACTTTTTATTCGTTGGGAGCCCTTGCTCTGTCACAGAAATGTTCAATTGCATGGAGTGTTTGGTTTTATAGGAGGAACATCATGGACCTGATCCGGTATGTGAAGGAGGAAATGCAGGTCATCCTGGAACGTGATGCTGCAGTGAAAACACCATGGGAAGTTTTTCTTTATCCGAGTTTTAGAGCGATACTCCGGCATCGGATTGCGCACTGGCTGTATGTCAGAAAACATTATTTTGTTGCCAGGTGGTATTCACAGCGTACCGTAAGAAAAACCGGGATCGAGATACATCCGGGAGCAACGATCGGACGCGGACTTTTTATTGATCACGGCTGCGGTGTTGTGATCGGAGAACAAACGGTAATAGGAGATAACGTGACATTATATCAGGGAGTCACGCTTGGCGGCACAGGGAAAGAAAAAGGAAAGAAAAAACGACATCCGACGATAGGAAACAACGTGATCATAAGTACCGGAGCAAAGGTGCTTGGCTCCTTTACTGTCGGTGAAAATGCAAAAATCGGTGCGGGAGCAGTAGTTTTATCGGAGGTCCCTCCGAATACTACCGTGGTTGGGATCCCGGCGCGTATCGTAAAGCAGAACGGAGAAAAAACAGAGAAAAGTAAGTGAAGAAGATAAATACACAGAAAGAAGGAAAAAACATGGAGAACAAAGTTTATCTGTTTAACACACTGACAAGAAAAGTGGAAAATCTGATCCCAAACGTGGATGGTAAGATTAATATGTATACCTGTGGCCCGACAGTATATCATTTTGCACATATCGGTAATTTGAGATGCTATATTATGGAAGACGTCCTGGAAAAGACCCTTCGTTATGTCGGATACGATGTAAAGCGTGTTATGAATATCACGGATGTCGGACATTTATCCAGTGATGCGGACACCGGAGAAGATAAAATGTTAAAAGGTGCAAAAAGAGAAAATAAAACGGTAATGGAGATTGCAAAGTTCTATACCGACGCTTTTTTTGCGGATTGTGAAAAACTGAATATCAAGCGTCCGGATGTGGTGGAACCGGCAACGAACTGCATTGATAATTTTATTGAAATGGTGGAAAAACTGTTAGCAACCGGGTATGCGTATATGGCCGGAGGTAATGTATATTTTGACACATCAAAACTGAAAGAGTACTATGTATTCTCAAGTCAGGCAGAACAGGAACTGATGACGGCAGTACGGGATGATGTCAGTGAGGATGAAAATAAGAGAAATAAGAGTGATTTCGTTCTCTGGTTTACAAAATCAAAATTTGATAATCAGGAACTGAAGTGGAACAGTCCGTGGGGCATAGGTTATCCGGGATGGCATATCGAATGTTCCTGTATCAGTATGAAACATCTTGGTGAGTACATGGATATTCACTGTGGCGGAATCGATAACATTTTCCCGCATCATACCAATGAAATTGCACAAAGCGAAGCATATCTCGGGCATAAGTGGTGTAATTACTGGTTCCATGTGCATCATTTGACGGAAAAAGGAAATCGCAAAATGAGTAAGTCGAATGGGGAGTTCCTTACCGTTTCTCTCTTAGAGGAGAAAGGATATGATCCACTGGTATACCGTTTCTTCTGTCTTCAGTCCCACTATCGCAAACCATTGGAATTTTCTTATGAAGTACTGGATAACATGGCAGTGGCATATGAAAAGCTTCGTAAAAAAGTGCTGGACTTAAAAGAAGACGGCACAGTCGATACAGAAATGTTTGCTGATTACCGTGTAAAATTTGAAGATGCGATCGCAAATGATCTGAATACTTCCATGGGCATTACCATGATTCACGAAGTGCTTCGTGCAAATACAAATGATGCAACAAAGAAAGCACTGATCGAAAGCTTTGATGAAGTTCTTTCTTTAAACCTTACAAAAGAGGAAGAAGCTGCAGGTGTGGATGCTGAACTGGAAGCATGGATTCTTAAAATGATAGAAGAACGAAAAGCTGCGAAGAAAGAAAAAGATTTCGCAAAAGCAGATGCCATCCGTGCGGAACTGCTGGAAAAAGGAATTGCGATCAAAGATACAAGAGAAGGAACAGTCTGGGAACTCGTATAAGGGGAGAAAGGAAAGAAGGGGGAGATCGACGTGGAGAATGCCATCAGAAAAACATTTCAGACAGAAGAAATCCGGCCGGAACAGTATTCCCCGCTGACGCTTGCTTATATGGGAGACTGTGCCTATGAAATCGTGATACGTACTCTTTTGGTGCACAAGGGAAATGCACCGGTGGATAAACTGAACCGTAAGGCGAGTTTCCTGGCAAAAGCGGAAACACAGGCACAGATGATAACAGCCATAATGGAACAGCTGACAGAGGAAGAACTTGCAATATACAAAAGAGGAAGAAATGCGAAATCCTATAGCAGTGCAAAAAATGCAAGTATTACAGACTATCGTAAAGCAACCGGATTTGAGGCGCTGATCGGCTGGCTTTATTTAAAAGAAAATTTTGAACGTATGGCACAGATCATACGGATGGGATTTGAAGCAGTGGATACTGACATCCTGAACCGGACGGAACGGTAAGCGAGAAAGAAAGTAGAGAATGGAGATTAAAATGGAAGATAGGGAACAGCAGGTAAATGAATTGAAAATCGAAGGAAGAAATGCAGTGATCGAGGCATTCCGCTCGGGAAAGACAGTAGATAAGCTGTTTCTGCTTGATGGCTGCCAGGACGGACCGATCAAGACAATTTTCCGCGAAGCAAAAAAGAGCGATACGATCATCAATTTTGTATCGAAAGAGCGTCTGGATCAACTGTCGGATACCGGAAAACATCAGGGAGCCATTGCATTTGCGGCTGCTTATGAATATTCTGAGGTTTCTGACATGCTGGCACTGGCAAGAGAACGGGGAGAAGCACCGTTTTTGATCCTGTTAGACGGAATTGAAGACCCGCACAACCTTGGTGCCATTATCCGTACGGCAAACCAGGCAGGTGCACACGGTGTCATCATTCCAAAGCGTCGGGCAGTAGGACTGACTGCAACGGTTGCCCGGACATCTGCGGGAGCACTGAATTATACTCCTGTTGCCAAGGTAACAAATCTTGTGCAGACCATGGAGGAATTAAAAAAAGAAGGACTTTGGTTTGTATGTGCGGATATGGACGGCGAAGTGATGTATCGTCAGAATCTGACCGGACCGATCGGACTTGTGATCGGAAATGAAGGTGAGGGTGTGAGTCGTCTGGTAAAGGAAACCTGCGATTTTGTAACGAGCATTCCGATGAAGGGACAGATTGATTCTTTGAATGCATCTGTAGCAGCCGGAGTACTTGCTTATGAAATTGTTCGTCAGAGGATGAAATAAGGGCTGAGGCAGTATGGAGTCATTAGGACACAAGACAGATGAAGAATTGATAAAGGACATCATGGCGGGCAGTATGCACGCTATGGATTTTCTTATGGATAAATACAAAAATCTTGTGCGCAGCAAAGCAAGAACTTTATTTTTAGTGGGCGCAGATAAAGAAGATCTGATCCAGGAGGGGATGATCGGACTGTATAAGGCAATCCGCGATTTCAACCCGGAGAAAGAAGCTTCTTTTCGCAGTTTTGCGGAATTGTGCGTAACACGTCAGATGTATACGGCGATTAAAAATTCTAATACAAAGAAAAATCAGCCGTTAAATAATTATGTTTCTTTTGATACCATATCGCTCCCGGAAGAAGCGGAAGGCACCATGGATGATATTCTGCTTGCGGGAGCAGAAAAAATCAGCAATCCGGAGCAATTGGTTATTGACAAAGAGAACGCAAGTGTGTTAGAATATACTCTCGTAGGGCGCTTGAGTAAAATGGAACGGCAGGTATTGACACTCTATTTGAAAGATTACAATTATCATCAGATTGCAGAAGTTCTTCATAAGGAGCCAAAAGCGATTGATAATGCCTTACAGCGGATAAAAAAGAAGCTTACACAGGTAGTGAAAGAATTATCGTAAGCAGTTCTGCTTCCGTGGCACAGTTGGTAGCGCGCATCCTTGGTAAGGATGAGGTCGGCGGTTCAAGTCCGCTCGGAAGCTTTTAAGGTACTCGCAGGAGTACCTTTTTTTGTTGTGGGAAACCGGGCTTGAATATTTATTGTTATGGCAAATTTTATGGAAATTGCAATAAGAATGTGCTATACTTAACAGTAAGGATAGAAATTTTACGGCAGGAGGAAATGTCATGAAGCAGCTGAGCAATCTTACAAAAATAATGTTCTGCATTGTTGCTGTTCTTTTAGTGATCACGGTAGTTCTTGGAATAGCAACTGCGGTAAAAGACGGTAGAGAAAATGGTGGTAACAGGGGAGACAACACGACAGTAACTCCGGTACCTGATAACACGGGCGGGGCAGGTACTCCAACGCCAACTCCGGAAGAACCGCCGGAACCGACAGAAACGCCAAAGCATGTGGTTGCCATTGATCCGGGACAGCAGCAGGCTGCCATGACAGAAAAAGAGCCGATCGGTCCGGGTGCTTCGGATACCGTAGATAAAATGTCATACGGAGCTACCAGCACAACGACACAGAAGAGAGAGTATGAATGGACGCTGCTTTTGTCGGAAAAGATAAAGACAGAGCTGGAAACACGCGGATACCAGGTCATTATGACACGTGAAACGTCAGATGTTAGGATCAGTAATGCCGAAAGGGCACAAGCGGTGAATGAAACCGATGCAGAAATCTACATCAGCATTCAGGCAGATGCTGCCGGAAATACTTCGGCAAAAGGCATATATACGCAGATCGCATCAAAGGATAATTCCTATGTAAAGGGATTGTATAAGGACAGTAAAGCATTGGCAACGGCAATCCAGACCCGTCTGATCAGCGAGACAGGAGCTAATGACAGGGGAATCAAAGAAGAAGATAACATTCCGGCGATCAACTATTGTAGTGTGCCGACGGCAGTCCTGCAGCTTGGATTCATGAGCAATGTGGAAGAAGATGCAAATCTTTGGACGGAAGAGTATCAGGAAAAACTGGTAAAAGCGATCTGTGACGGCATAGATGCGTATTTTGATTAATTTCAGAAAGGAATCAGTATATGAGAAATATACAACTTATCCTGGAATATGACGGTTCCAGATACGACGGTTGGCAGAAGTCTTCTGCAAGAACAGCAGGAAAGGGAGGAGCCATTCAGGAAAAGATCGAAGAAGTTCTGGAAAAGATGGAAGGGAAACCGGTGGAACTGATCGGGGCAATCCGTACAGAGGCCGGAGTGCACGCTTATAAGCAGGTGGCAAACTTCCGAACTGATTCTGCAAAGAAAACATATGAGATCAAGCAGTATTTAAACCGGTATCTTCCCAGAGACATCGCGGTGCTGGAAGCACTGGAAGTAAATGACAGGTTTCATGCAGCATTTCTCGCAAAACAGTTTGTTTTTGAGTATCGGATCAGCGTCGGGGAAGTGCCGTCGGTATTTGATCGGAAATATAATTATTACTGTTTCAAAAGACCGGATGTTTCCGTAATGAAACAGGCAGCAAAAGAACTGCTCGGAACAAAAGATTTTAAGGCATTTTCCGATAATAAGAGAATGAAAAAATCCACGGTCAGAACCATTTCATCCATTGACATTTATGGAGATGAAAGAGAAATCACCATTACGGTAACCGGAGATGATTTCTGGCCAAACATGGCAAGGATACTGGTCGGGACGATATTGGACTGCGGTCTTGGTGAGATTTCGGCAGGTGAACTTCCGGATATTCTTGCTTCTGGTAACAGAGAGAGGGCAGGTCGTGCGGCTGAGGCAAAAGGAATGTTCCTTTCTGATGTCATTTATTAAGTAAGAGAAAAATGGGCCACAGAGCAGAAGTTACTGCTCTGTGGAATTGTTTTCAGATGAGGAAAGAGAAGATTTCCGTTTCAAATGACCTTTTCGCATGCGGAATGCAAGAAAGATGGCAACCGCGGCAAAAAGAAGGAGTATTTTGTATTCCTCGTAGTAGTGCCGGACCTGGCTCCAGTTGCTCTGAAACAGGTAACCAAGGCTGATGAGAACGCAGTTCCATATGGTGATGCCAAGAGCAGAATAGGTCAGATACTGCCAAAAGGGCTGTCGGACGCTGCCGGCAATGAATGCGATATAAGTCCGGCAGAGTGGGATGACTCTGCCAAAGCAGACCGCCAGGGCTCCATATCGTTCCATCTTTTCTTCCGAAGCTTCGATCCCTTTTTTTGTTTTTGGGAAACGGTCTTTAAGGAAAGAAAGGAGCCTGCTTCCGCCGATCCGACCGATGAAATAACATACGGAAGTGCCGGACAGACCGGACAGAACGCTGGCAGGGATCAGGAGGAAAAAGGAAATATTGCAGGATTTTGCAACGGCTCCGCAAAAAGGGAGTATGATTTCGCTGGATACGGGGAAACAGGCGTACTCTAACAGGATCATCAGGCAAAGACCAAAGATGCCGTATTTATGTAAGAGAGAGGTAAGAAGTTCCATGACAGCCTCACTAAAAAGGGTTTGATATAATATATCCGCAGAAAAAATAAAGTATGAATGAGAAATTGGCTGATAGAAGGAGAAAGCAAGATGCATAATCAGTTGACGGAAAGTGATATCCGAAAAATGCAGGAAGAAATAGAATATCGCAGGCTGGTAGTTCGAAAGGAAGCATTGGAAGCAGTAAAAGAAGCGAGGGCACAGGGGGATCTGAGTGAAAACTTTGAGTATTATGCTGCCAAAAGGGATAAAAATAAAAATGAAAGCCGCATCCGGTATTTGGAGAGAATGATAAAAACTGCAGAAGTGTTAAAGGATACTTCGGCGGAGGATGAAGTCGGGATGAACAATACGGTAGAACTGTATTTTGAAGAAGAAGACGAAACAGAAACTTATCGGATCGTAACTACCGTGCGTGAGAATTCTCTTGCCGGAATGATCAGTGTGGAGTCTCCGATCGGAAAGGCCATTTATAAAAGAAAAGCAGGAGAACGTGTGAAAGTCAGGGTCAGTGACACCTATGAATATTATGTTGTCATTCGTTCCATTCAAAAAACAGACGATGATTCACAGGACAGGATACGAAGTTTTTAAGCGGAATCAGAAAGCATAAAATGCAGAAAAGAAAAAGGCAGGGAAGCACATG
>CAZWCZ010000011.1:0-48550 GCA_964632165.1 uncultured Lachnospiraceae bacterium
GCAGTCTGGAAGCTCGTCGGGCTCATAACCCGAAGGTCATAGGTTCAAATCCTATCCCCGCAACTTAAAATTATAATAATAAATTCACATGCCCAGATAGCTCAGTCGGTAGAGCAGAGGACTGAAAATCCTCGTGTCACTGGTTCGATTCCGGTTCTGGGCATCTTTTTTTGCCTTAATTGCGTTTACACATGTCAGTTAAGGCTTTTTTTTGTGCAGTTTGTGCAAAAAAAGAACCGATTAAGCAGAATTTTGTTATAAAATGAGGAAATATGCTAAGATAACAATATCATATTATGCGAGGAGGTAAAGGTATGAAAAAGTTTCCTTGGGGGATTTCGGCAGGTATCTGTGCGATCATCTGGTCATTTGCTTTTATTGGCATAGTTGCTGTATATGTCATTTCATCCATGATGTATACAGAAGTCGGCGGAGATGATGGTTTGAGAGAATCATGGTGGCTATTGCCGCTTTATATCGGACAGCTTGTTGCAGCAATTGGATTTGGTGTAAGTATGGTGTTTTACGGCAGAAAGAGATAAGAAATTTGGAATTGACGGAAAAGAAAAGGAGAATGAAATGAAGATTTTTCGAAAAAAATCCGTTTGGGTAATGTTAAGCAGCTATTTGTGTATATGGTTGGTAATATCACTTGTAGCAGGCAGCATTTTGGACGGTTATAAAGGAGTGCTGAATGCAACGCTCGGTCTGACCGGATATCGGACGGAAACCATTTCTGCGGAGGATGGGGATTACGAGTATTTCAAATCAAATTATGTACAAACAGATGAAGACGGGAATATTCTTTATAAAACAGATGCAGACGGTTATGTGCATCAGGTTTATGATGATGTAGCTTTGCGTGAGGCGGCACTGGAAAAAGCAGATCAGGTTCAGAGAGAAGGAACGACCATTTTGTGGAATTCTGAAACCAATGGTCTTCCTTTGGAGAAAAATGATAAGGTAAGCTTATTCAGCCATTCCAGCGTGGATTGGGTATACTCCGGCGGTGGTTCCGGCGGTGCACGTGTGAATGGAGCTTCTGATATGAAGGAGGCGCTGACAAAGGCAGGACTGGAAATAAATCCTACTCTGTGGTCTTTCTACAGTACAGGGGCAGGAAAAGATTACGTAAGGACGGCACGTTTTCTGATCAATGAAGTACCGTGGAGCAAATACACGGAAGAAGTTAAGAATTCTTTTGCTTCTTATGGAGACGCTGCCATTATTGTACTTTCCCGCCAGTCAGGCGAAGGCTCTGTTGCACAGGGCGGTGCATTTGATGTAACGCAGACGGAAGCGGATACACCAAGCGGTGACTACTATGATATGAGTACACAGGAGAAAAAGATGTTAGAGGAAGTCATTGCGGCGAAAAAAGCCGGGGTTTTCTCTAAAGTCATTGTACTTTTAAATACACCGACGGATATGTGGTTTGCTCCGATCTTTGAATTCAAGGAAGATATTGATTCCTGTTTATGGGTAGGACAGACAGGATACGAAGGGTTAAATGAAGTCGGTAAGATTTTGGTGGGCGATTCTGTTCCAAGTGGTCATCTTGTAGATACATTCCTGCAGAATACGCAGTCTAATCCGGCATTCGTCAATTCTGTGGCATCAATGTACCTGAATGCAAAGTCTATGGAATTGGATAACCTTGGCTTCCAGGCAATGTATTTAACCTATGCCGAAGGTATTTATGTCGGTTATAAGTATTATGAAACGAGATACGAGGATGCAGTTCTTGGACGTGGTAATGCAGATTCTGAGGCAGGTGCGGTAAATTCTGCAGCCGGTTGGAGTTATGGAGAAGAAGTGGCGTTCCCGTTCGGATACGGCGGTTCCTATACAACATTTGAATATAGTAATTATGATGTTAAACGAAATTCAGAAGGCAATTATGAAGTTACGTTGACGGTAACAAATACCGGAAACAGCAAAGGGGCCGATGCAGTTCAGATTTATGTACAGAAGCCTTATACAGATTACGACAGACAGTGGGGAATCGAACAGGCAGCCGTAAATCTGGCCGGATATGCAAAGACAAAAGAACTTGCTCCGGGCGAGAGTGTTAACGTCACTATCATAGTTGATGATGATGCATTTAAGACATATGATGCCAACAATAAGAAGACTTACATCCGTGAGAAAACAAGCGGCTTGGATGCTTACTATATTACGGCAGCACAGGATGCACATGAAGCAGTCAACAATATTCTGGCAGCAAAGGGAAAAACACCGGAAAATACAAACGGTGTAATGGATGCAGTCGGAACAGCTTCTCTGGTCAAAAAATTTGATTTTGATACGGATGACTATGAAACATACAGTAAATCGGAAATAACCGGTCAGGAAATAACAAATCAGTTTGATGACACCGACTGGAACAAATACGAAAACAAAACAGAAGCAGTATTGACATATCTGTCCAGAAATGATTGGGACGCTACTTATCCTAGGGAAACAGTAGAGCTTACCATGAATGAGGAAATGATAGACGATTTAACCTGGGATAAGCTTATTGAAGCTGATCCGGAGGATCAGATGCCGCTGTTCGGTCAGACACATACGCTGAACCTGATCGATCTGAAAGGGCTGGAATATGATAATACTGCCTGGGATACGTTGCTCGATCAGCTGACATTGGATGAAATGATCACACTGGTTGGCACAGGATATCACGGGACAAAGGGTATCAGCAGTATTGCAAAACCGGCGGAAGTGACAAAAGACGGGCCGTTAGGCGTAAAACAGCCGTATCAGACGAATTCAAGTGAATATACATTATCTTTCCCAAGTACCACGCTTTTAGCGGCAAGCTATAATGATCAGCTGGCACAGGAAGTTGGCGAACTGATGGGAGAAGATATGCTGCATGCAGGCGTAACGGGCATTTATGCACCGGGTGCAAACATTCACAGAATGACATACAGCGGAAGAAATTACGAATATTATTCGGAAGACGGATTCATTACCGGTATGATGGCAAAATACCAGACCATTGGTATTCAGTCGACGGGATGCTATGTAAATATTAAGCATATTGCATTGAATGATCAGGAAGATACCAGACATGGTGTTAATATCTGGGCAAATGAGCAGGCGATTCGTGAAATTTATCTGACTGCATTTGAATATGTAGTGAAAGATGGAGAATGTACCGGTCTTATGAGCGCGTTTAACAGACTCGGAACAAAGTGGAGTGGTGCACATAAGGGACTTTTGACCAACGTACTTCGCGGAGAATGGGGATTTGAAGGCTTTGTGATCAGTGACTGTGCATGGCGTGAATATATGGGCGTTGTAGACGGACTGATGGCAGGAAATGACTGTATCCTCGATACAGTAGATTTGACATTATATGATCAGGCAAAAACGAATCCGACGGTTGCAAAGGCATTGCGGGAGTCTGTTCACAGAATATTATATGTTGTGGTAAACAGCAATGCGATGAACGGTATCAACTCTAATACAAGAATTTACGAAGTAAAAGAATGGTGGCAGGTACTGGTTACGGATATTCAGATCGGACTTGGCGCTGTAACAGGAATCTTTGTCATTCTCACGGTATTGATTTTTGTATTCCAGAAGAAAAATAAAGAAGAAGTTCAGAAATCAGGGAAGGGCATTGTAAAACAGTGCATTTGTGTGATCCTGGCAACAGCAGTTGTGGCAGCTGCAGCAGCAGTTCCGGCTGTGCTTGCAAAAGAGCCGATCGATTTTTCTTCCATTTTAAAAGGAAGCACCGAAGAGAACAAGGGAGAAAATTCCGATGGAAATATTTCGGGCGGAGAAACTCAGGAAAACGGTAATAAGTATCCGGAGACAGGAAATGGAGAAATGGCTTCTCTGAAAGAATTATTAGAAGGAACACTGACAGATTATAAATTTGAGGCAGAATGTGCAGAGCTGGAGACGGATATTGCAGGAGCCGGTTCCGGACTGGAAAGCGGTAAGTTAACCGGAGACTGCAATTTCCCGAGCGGTGGAGGAATGGTGTACAATCTGTCGGGAGAGGGCGATGCAACGATTACGTTCCATGTTACGGCAGAGGAAGATACAAAGGCAGTATTGAGTCTTTGCCTGGGACGCATCAATATGGAGCGTGAACTGCTGCAGCTCTTTAAGATCAAGGTAAATGGAGAAGAATACCGGTTTGATCCGGACATTACTTTTGGAGTATTCAGCAGTTCGAAAAAATATGACTGGCAAGAGCTGGAAGCTGCTGTCATCGAGCTGAAAAAGGGCGACAATGTAATTGAATTTACAAAGGTTTATCATGGTCTCAATTTTGACTATATCATCCTGACGAGTGCAACAGGACTGCAGGATACAAGAGAAGCGGAAAGCGGTGGACACAGTTATGGGGAATGGAACGTTGTTACGGCACCTACTGTGGAAAAAGCGGGGATCATTGGGTGTTATTGCGAAATCTGTCGTAATTATCTGGAAGAAGAGCTTCCGATCATTTCTGAGGAAAACGGATATGAAAAGACAGTATTAAAAGAAGCAACAGAAACAACCTTTGGCAGTGCAGTGTGGAATTACACAAAGAACGGTGCGACATTCACATTCAAGACAATGCTGTATCCGGAAAGCGTGGATTCGTATCTGTTTGAAGCAGAAAAGGCAGGGTATAACGGAGATGCGAAACGCTACAGTGACGCTACCTGTGATGCCAGCGGAAATGCTTATCTTGGAAAACTTGCAGGTTCTACATGGACAATGACACTAAGCATTGATGCAGATAGGGATTGTGAGGCACTTTTACTGATGCGTGTGGGACGAAGAAATGACAGGGCGATCACGTTTTCAGGTAAGGTATTCCGGGTAAATGGAGTGGAAACGGAAATTTCTTCGGATGTGGTATTTCCTCAGATCGAGAGCGAGTCCAAGTATCTGAACTGGGAAGAATTTGAGATTGTGGTAGTGTCTCTGAAAAAAGGCACAAATGAAATTACGCTTTCTAACTCAGGAAAGGCGTTTACAAACATCGATTATGTAAGATTCCTTACGGTAGGTGAACTTTCCTGGCATGTGGAAGAATAAATAATACAGAAACGGAGAAGAAAAAAATGAGTAAGAATAAGAAACTTGTTGCAGGTATTGCAGTGCTGTTTGCGGCAGCAGTGATCGTGATTTTAGTAGGGAATGCAAATCGTCATGTCCATAACTTAACAGAGGTGCCTGAAATAAAAGCAACCTGTACGGAAAACGGAACAAAGGCCTATTATAAGTGTGACGGATGTAATGCGATTTTTGCAGATCAGGACGGTAAGAATAAGATTGAAGCGCCGGAAGAGATCGCAGCAGGAGAGCATAGTTTCGGAGATTGGGAAATTGCTGTGGAGCCTACTTTTAAGACAACGGGAACAATCAGTACGACATGTACGGTCTGCGGAGAAAAGAAAACAGAAGAACTTCCGACTGTTTCCGGTAAGAATGGTTACAAAAATGTAAGTTTCGGTCCGGTTTCTGCGTGGACTTATACGGTAGACGGAAAGGATCTGGATATCCGAGTAGAGACAGAAATGGAACTTTCGGCATTTACGGTAGAAGGTGTGGATCCGTTTTCAGTGTGCAGCAATGGTTCTGTTACAGATGCAGGTACAGGAGTACAGAAGCACAACAACAAGTACGGAACATTCTATGAGCATTCCAAGGGAGCTACTTTTACTGCAAAGATTACTGTTTCTGAAGCAACAGAAGCAGCATTGACCATTCGCGTGAGCAGCACTGACGGTGTTTCGTTTGAACACGCACAGGCAGTTACGGCAGTGACCTTAAACGGCGGAACAGAAGGAGTGCAGGTAAAGGAAGGAACTTTTACGGCAGCCGGATGGTATACAAAGGATGCAGCGGAGATCACGATTGCTGTTTTATCGCTGCAGGCAGGTGAAAATGAGGTTTCCTTTACAATGGGAACAGAGACGGCAAAAGATCTGAACATTGCAGGAATTGAATTTTTATCAGAACTTCCGATCAATATCGTGTCGAATCATACCGTTGTTACAGATGCTGCGGTAGAGGCAACCTGCCTTGAACCTGGTTATACGGAAGGTTCACATTGCGAACTTTGTAATGAAGTGATCAAAGAGAGCGAAGAAATTGCGCCTCTTGGACATAAGTGGAACGGAAGCGTTTGTGAAGTATGCGGTGCAGTACAAGAAGAAACAGCAGAAAAAGTATATACATTCAAGGTAGCAGATAACGATCCGTTTGAGGAAGGAAAAGGTTCTGTAACAGATGGTGGAAATGGAACAGGAAAGAATACCAACAAGTACGGAACATTCTATGAGCATTCTAAGGGAGCTACTTTTACTACTACGATCACTGTAACAGAAGATACAGAAGCAGCATTTGCAATTCTTGTAAGCAGTACGAACGGGGTATCGTTTGAATATGCACAGGCGGTAACACAGGTTCTGTTAAACGGTGCATCCGATGGTGTTGTGATCGCAGAAGGTACCGGAACTTCTGCCGGATGGTCTACAGAAGATGCAATAGCGATCAATATTGCAACATTGTCGTTAAAGGCAGGAAAAAACGAGGTATCCTTTACGATGGGAACTGAGACAAAGAAAGATCTGAACATTGCAGCAATTGAATTTATTTCGCTCATTCCGGTAGAACTTAACTAAGGGAGAGAGGTATGAGAGCAGTGGTTAGTATCTGGAACGGCTTTATGGAAAAGCATCCGAAAGCGGCAGAGTGGATCAGAGAAGGCGGCTTGTTTGTTATCGTCAGCAATCTCATCACTTTGTTTAAATATGTATTGCTGTCCTTTTTACCGATAGTGTTTTCTTTCCTGGGAAGCTATGATTTTGGCTTCCCGGGAATCAGCCTGACTTTATTCGGAATTGATTTTAAGTGGTATATCATCGGATATGGTGCGGAGCAGGGCGGAATTGCATATTTTGCGGCATATATGACTGCAATGGTGATTGGCGAAGTGATCAATTTTTTCGTTCAGAGAAAGTGGGTATTCCGCAGTAAAGGAGCGATCGGTTATCAGGGAGCATGGTATCTTCTGGCGTTTTGCATGGTTACATGCATTGTCAATTCGGTCAATTGTGTCTGGGTGGCTGTAGCTGGAAGTTTTGTTTCCGGATGGTTATATAATGTTGGAACAACATTGCTGAACGGCGGTGTTTCCATGGTAGTTTTCTTCTTTGTGAATAAAATTGTATTTTTTGATCCATCCAAAACATCAAAGGTACAAAGTGCAAAAATGCAACTTGGAGAAAATAAGTGTTGACTTTTAGTAATTCGCATGATACAATAAATTTTGTCCGTGATGAAAAGTCACGGACAAAGATGGGCTACTAGCTCAGGCGGTAGAGCACTTGACTTTTAATCAAGGTGTCGCGGGTTCGAGTCCCGCGTAGCTCATGAAACGGACCGTTCCGGACAGAAAATGTTCGGAACGGTTTTTTTGCCTATTTACGGAAAATTCGGGATAGAATCTGAAGAAGATCTGTGATAAAATAGAGGCGCATATGAGGCACCTTATATGCAGTAGGGAAGAAAGGGAGGAACATAATGCGCAGAAAGCAAAAAGATACGTGGGTGATTTGTGTATATGCCTTATGTGCAGCCGCCGTGCTTGCGGGTATTTTGTGGCTGGGCAGTGCTTTCCGGAACGGAAGTCAGACCGGTGGCAAGATAACGCCGACACCAACAGCAACGCCGACACCGACAGCAACACCGACACCGACAGCAACACCGACACCGACAGCAACGCCGACACCGACAGCAACGCCAACGCCGACAGCAACGCCGACGCCGACAGCAACGCCGACGCCGACAGCAGAAGAACTACGTGAGATGGAAAAGCAGCAGGTGCTGGATAATATTGCAGGTGGAGTCTATGCAGAAATGGACAATGAAAGGAGCAGCTGGTGGTTTGTACGAAAGAAAAATCATACACCGTCCGGAACAGGAGAATCTTTTGACATTGAAGAGTACGAAGGATATTTTCTGAATCAGTATCTGCAGGAAGATGATAAAACAATCTACATAACGATCGACTGCGGATATGGAAGCTCCAACACACCGGTAATGCTGGAAATTTTCCGTAAGCACAATATTAAGGTTACGTTTTTTGTAACCAAGTATTTTATTGATGCAAATCCGGAATATGTTCTTCAAATGTTGGAAGAAGGACATATGGTAGGAAATCATACGGTATCACATCCTGATCTGACAAAACTTTCCGACCAGGAGATATATGATGAGATCATCGGCGTGGAAGAAGCGTTTTATAATCTGACAGGGCAGCAGATCAACAGATATTTCCGCCCTCCGGAAGGCTGTTACAGCAAGAGGGTGATGCAGATCATAGAAGACCTTGGCTACAAAACAATGTTTTGGAGCATTGCATATAAGGACTATGATAAGAATGATCAGCCGACGGTCGAATGGGTCATTGATCATTTTGACACCTATCACCACAGTGGAGCACTGACACTGATGCATAATGATTCCAATGCAAACCGTGATGCGATGGATCAGGTGCTGACATTACTTGAGAATGCAGGATACCGCTTTGGAACGCTGGATGAGTTTGGACAGAAGGAAACGGAATAGAAGATCAGGAAGAAATGAAAGAAAAAGCAAATAGCGGAAAGAAGTGCTGGAAAATAGCAGCGTTTCGTTTTATAATAGAAATGAAAAGCGAATTATTTAAGTATTTACTTTAATAAAGGAGGAAATTACAATGAAGTTCTTCGTAGACACAGCTAATGTGGAAGACATTAAGAAGGCAAATGACATGGGTGTTATCTGTGGTGTAACTACAAACCCGTCTCTGATCGCAAAGGAAGGAAGAGATTTCGTCGAAGTGATCAAGGAAATCACAAGCATTGTAGACGGACCGATCAGCGGAGAGGTTAAGGCTACAACAGTAGATGCGGAAGGTATGATTGCAGAGGGAAGAGAGATTGCAAAGATACATCCGAACATGGTAGTTAAGATCCCTATGACGGTAGAAGGATTAAAGGCAACGAAGGTTTTGGCTTCGGAAGGAATCAAGACGAATGTTACTTTGGTATTTTCTGCAAACCAGGCACTACTTGCAGCAAGAGCAGGAGCAACATATGTTTCCCCATTCCTTGGCAGATTAGATGATATTTCTACTCCGGGGATTGACCTGATCCGCACGATATCTGAGATTTTTGAGATTTATGATCTGAAGACAGAGATCATTGCAGCAAGCGTAAGAAACCCGATCCATGTAACAGACTGTGCTCTTGCAGGTGCTGATATTGCAACCGTTCCGTATAGTGTGATCGAACAGATGACAAAGCATCCTCTGACAGATCAGGGTATTGAAAAGTTCCAGAAAGATTACAAGGCTGTTTTTGGCGAATAAGGAAAAAGAAAGGAATTTATGAACATGGCAAATATTGATACAATGTCTGTAAATGCAATCCGTGTTCTGGCAGCAGATGCTGTACAGAAGGCAAAGTCCGGTCATCCGGGACTTCCGCTCGGTTGCGCAGCAATCGCTTATGATGTATGGGCAAAGGAGATGAAGCACAATCCGGCAAATCCGGACTGGGCAGACAGAGATCGTTTTATCCTCTCCGGCGGACATGGCTCTACGTTACTGTATTCTCTGCTTCATCTGTTTGGTTATGGTCTTACCAAGGAAGATATGATGCAGTTCAGACAGTGGGGATCTCTGACTCCGGGACATCCGGAATACAGACACACAAAAGGCGTAGAAGCAACAACGGGGCCTCTTGGTGCAGGTATGGCAATGGCAGTAGGTATGGCAATGGCAGAAGCACATCTTGCTGCAAAATTTAATAAGGAAAATTATCCGGTCGTAGATCACTACACTTATGTTCTTGGCGGTGACGGATGTATGATGGAGGGTATTTCTTCCGAGGCGTTCTCTTTGGCAGGCACATTAGGATTACATAAGCTGATCGTGATTTATGATTCCAATAAGATTTCCATTGAAGGAAGCACGGATATTGCATTTACTGAGGATGTAAAGAAGAGATTTGAAGCGTTCGGATTCCAGACACTTGTTGTAGAGGATGGAAATGATCTGGAAGAGATCCACAATGCAATTGCAGCTGCAAAGGCAGATACGGCACGTCCTTCCATGATCATGGTAAAGACACAGATCGGTTATGGATGTCCTGCGAAGCAGGGGAAGGCAAGTGCACACGGAGAGCCTCTTGGAGAGGAGAATGTGGCAGCATTAAAAGAAACTCTTGGCTGGCCGACACAGGAGCCGTTCTATGTACCGGAAGAAGTTTACGCAAACTATAAGGCTATTGCAGCCGAAAAAGCAAAGGATGAGGAATCCTGGAACCGTATGTTTGCAGAATATTGTGAAAAATATCCGGAAATGAAGGAAGCGTGGGATGCTGAGTTCAATATGGATATTGCAGCAGATCTGATAGATAACGAGGAATTCTGGGCATATGAAGACAAACCGGAAGCAACAAGAAATCTTTCCGGTGTTGTGCTGAACCGTTTGAAGAATTATGTTCCAAACCTCATCGGAGGTGCAGCAGACCTTTCTCCGTCGACAAAGACTTATATGAAGGATATGGGTGATTTTTCTAAGGACGATTACAGCGGAAGAAACTTACACTTTGGTGTCCGTGAACTTGCAATGGCGGCGATAGGTAATGGTATGACATTACATGGACTGCGCGCATTCGTTTCCACGTTCTTTGTATTTAGTGATTATGTTAAGCCGATGGCAAGACTTTCTTCTTTGATGAGGATACCTACTACATATGTACTGACACATGACAGTATCGGTGTTGGGGAAGACGGTCCGACGCATGAACCTATTGAACAGCTGGCAATGCTCCGCTCTATGCCGAACTTCCATGTATTCCGTCCGGCAGATGCCACAGAGACTATTGCAGCATGGTACAGTGCAGTGACTTCAAAGGAAACACCGACAGCACTTGTTCTGACCAGACAGAATCTTCCACAGTTGGCCGGCTCTTCTAAAGAAGCATTAAAGGGCGGTTACATTTTAGAGGATTCTGCAAAAGCAGAACCGGATGCAATTCTTCTTGCAACAGGTTCAGAGGTGCAGCTTGCAGTAGAAGCAAGGGCAGAACTTTTAAAGGAAGGCATAGACGTCAGAGTTGTGTCCATGCCGTGTATGGATCTGTTCGAAGAACAGTCTGCAGAATATAAAGAAGCTGTTCTTCCGAAGAACGTGCGTGTAAGAGTAGCAGTAGAAGCACTGATCGATTTTGGCTGGGGCAAGTACGTAGGTTTAGATGGTGCTACGGTAACAATGACCGGATTTGGTGCATCTGCTCCGGCAGCTACTTTGTTTGAAAAATTTGGTATTACAACAGAAAATGTTGTAAAAGCAGTGAAATCTGTATTATAATAGTCGCAAAGAGCCAATGAACCGGAATGCAGGGTTCTGTCCGGCTGATGCGAAGATTACGAAAAGGTCTTGCAGTAATCTTGCTGCAGGACCTTTTAAAATTTAAATGCAGAATAAAGGAGAATCAGATGAAGAATGAATTACTACAAATAGGACCGGTTACGGTTTACGGATATGGTCTGATGATCGCGGTGGGCGTGATCGCGGCATATCTGGTAGGAGAACATCGGGCAAAAAAGCAGGGGTTGAGTGCGGACGAGCTGTTTTATCTGACGATCACCTGTCTGGTCGGCGGGATTCTCGGGGCAAAGATCTTGTTTTATATTGTAGAGATAAAGGAAATCATGGAAAATCCGAAAATGCTTCTTGATGTGGCAAATGGATTTGTTGTCTATGGAGGAATCATCGGTGGGATTTTTTCCGGATATCTGTATACAAAAATCCGGAAACTGGATTTTTGGCGTTATTTTGATCTGGTAATGCCATCGATCGCGTTGGCGCAGGCATTCGGGCGGATCGGATGTGCTTTTGCCGGATGCTGCTATGGACGGGAAACAGACAGTTGGTTCCATATTGTATATCATGAATCTAAGTTTGCTCCAAATGAAGTCGCATTGATCCCGACACAGTTCATTTCCAGTGGGTTGAATTTTCTTCACTTTTTCCTGTTGATTCTGTTTGCACGAAAATTGAAGGCAAAAGGACAGACCGCAGGACTATATCTGATATTTTACAGCATCGGACGGTTTTTCCTTGAATATCTGCGTAATGATCCGCGAGGGAGTGTAAGAGTGCTGTCTACATCGCAGTTTATTTCGTTGTTTATTTTTGCGGTTGGAGTGGGTATCTTTATATTTTGTGGATATCGTCACAAGAAACAGGAGATTCCTGTGGATAATTCGCTTTCATGACAGTAAGACAGAGGAGAAAAGGCATGGCAAAGATTTTGATCGTGGAAGACGAAGTGCGGCTTGCACGTTTTTTGGAACTGGAACTGAGGCATGAGGGATATGAGGTGATTCTTGCCGCGGACGGGAAAACCGGACTTGAGCTGGCACTGCAGACGGAGACGGATATGGTATTACTGGATATTATGCTGCCGGGGTTATCCGGAATGGAAGTATGCAGAAGGATCCGTATGGAATCGCAGGTACCGGTCATTATGCTGACGGCGAAAGATGATGTTGCCGACAAGGTAGCAGGGCTTGACATCGGAGCAGATGATTATATGACAAAGCCGTTTGCGATTGAAGAACTGTTGGCAAGGATCCGTGTGACATTAAAGAGACATTCAAAAAAAGAGGGAACGGTTTCCGAGGAAAGCAGAAAAGAACTGACTTTTGGAAGGCTTCGGCTGAATGTGCCAAGGCATAGTGCGGCATACGGAGCAGAAGAACTTTCTCTGACCAAGAAGGAATTTGATTTGCTTGTCTGTCTGCTTGAGAATAAAGATACGGCAATGTCCAGAGAACAGCTGCTCAGTAAAGTCTGGGGATATGAATATATGGGAGATACGAATGTGGTGGATGTCTATGTCCGTTATTTGCGTCAGAAGATCGATGACAAATATCAGATCCACATGATTGAAACGATTCGTGGCGTTGGTTATATGATTAAGGAGAATGACTAGGAAATGCAGAAAGTGCAGAAGAGGAGAAAAAAGCAGATAAAGTGGATGAAAGACTGGATGAAAAATTTTCGTCTTTCGCTTTCTTTGCGTGTCTCTCTCAATTATCTGCGCTTTTTCTTAATTAATGGAATCCTGTTTTTTATCATTGCCGGGATGCTGTATTTATATGAAGAACGAAAACCGTTTGCAGAAGAAGCGGAACAGCTGGCGGTGCTGTTGGAACTGGATGAGGATGCATTCTTTGCTTATGTCGATCGGGAACAGCCCAAATTGAGGGTGGAGAAGCATACCGGTGAAAAAGAAGAGGTTTTATATGCGTCTGATGACACGGAATATTCGGAGAAAAGATATTTGTTAGGGTGTGTTGCTTTTTGGAGGGAGAGCGGAACAGGCGGGATTTTTTTGCGGGAAACACAAAAAATCTATGGTGAGCAGGAGTATACGGCGGTTTTTTATTATGATTTGAGCGAAGGAACATACAAAATGCTGCATTTTTTAAAAAATGATTCCGTGGTATATCTGCTGTTGGCAATAGTTATCGTGATCGAAAGCAGATCGGACAACAAAAAGGTGTTTCAGCCGATAAAAGAACTGACGGAAACAGCGCGCACACTTACGGTAGCAAATCTGCACAGCGAGCGTCTTCCGCTGAAAGGAACACAACCGGAACTCAGGGAACTTACCCGGGTATTTAATGAAATGCTGGATCGTCTGGAAAATTCGTATGAGAGTCAGAAACAGTTTGTATCAAATGCCTCGCATGAATTGCGTACTCCGATCGCAGTTATTCAGGGATATGCAAGAATGCTGGAACGGTGGGGAACGGAAGATCCGGAGATATTAAAGGAAGCGATCACATCCATTGGAGAAGAGTCCAAAGAAATGCAGGAACTGGTAGAAAAACTTCTGTTTCTGTCAAGGCATGACCGAAAGACACTGAAAGTACAGAAAGAGTGGTTTTCCATGGGTGAAGTTGTCGAGGATATGGTGCGGGAAACGCGAATGGTAACTTCCGGGCGTGAGATAAAAGCACATTTGATCCAGAATGTTGCGGTGTATGGGGATGACCAGCTGTTAAAACAGGCGGTGCGTGTTTTGATCGATAATGCCGTAAAGTATTCCGGGGAAGGAGATACGATTACCATAGGTTGTGAAAATCGTGGAGGAAATTGTATTCTTACGGTAGAAGATACGGGGATCGGGATGAAGAAAGAGGATGTAAATCATATGTTTGAGCGCTTTTATCGTTCGGATGACATCCGTGGAAAAGTTGACGGGCACGGGCTCGGACTTTCTATTGCCAGGTTGATCATTCTGGCACACGCAGGTACGATAAAGGTTCGGACACAGTATACGGTCGGCACGAGTTTTACCGTGATACTGCCAAGAGAACGAATGGCTCCGCGAAAAAAACAGGTACGGGAAAAGGAAGGATAGAACATGTCGGAAGAAGCAGGAAAAGGAAATGGAGAAATCGCGAAGAATGTGGCAGACAAAGGATGCAAAAACTGTCCCAGGCACTGTAATGCCATAAGAATACCGGGAGAAGAACAGACGTATGGATACTGCCGGGTTTCTTTGCAGCCAAGGGTGGCAAGGGCTGCACTGCATTTTTGGGAGGAACCGTGTATTTCAGGAGAAGAAGGTTCCGGGACTGTTTTCTTTTCCGGGTGCAATTTAAGATGTGTATATTGTCAGAATGCGGAAATTGCGGCAGGAGTTGGAGGAAAAGAAATTTCGATCGAGCGGCTCGGAGCGATTTTTCTGGAACTGCAGGAAAAAGGGGCCAATAATATCAATCTTGTCACACCGAGTCATTATTATCCGCAGATCAAAGAGGCATTGCTGCTTGTGCGAGACCGCTTGAAGATACCGGTGATCGCTAATACATCTTCGTATGATTCTGTGGAAATGTTGCGGCAGATGGAGGGACTTGTGGATATCTATCTTGCAGATTTTAAATATGTGGATCATCGCCTGGCAAAGAGATATTCCCATGCGGAAGATTATCCGGAAGTGGCCAAAGCGGCATTACAGGAAATGTTCCGTCAGACAGGAAAACCGGTATTTGACGAAGAAGGAAGAATGAAGCGGGGAATGATCGTCCGTCATCTGCTCCTTCCGGGGGAAACACAAGATTCCAAGAATGTGATCCGATATTTGTATGAAACATTTGGAGATTTGATCTACATCAGCATCATGAATCAGTATACACCGCTGGAACAGGTAATTTCGTATCCGGAGCTGAATCGGCGGGTAACGCCTGAGGAATATGAAGAAGTAGTAGAATATGCCGTGAAACTCGGAGTGGAAAACGGGTTCATCCAGGAAGGCGAAACGGCAGAAGAAAGCTTTATTCCGCAGTTTGACGGAGAGGGTGTCTGAAAAACAGAAGAGAGTGAAAAAAGACTGCCGGACGATCAGTTCAGCAGTCTTTTTAGAAGGTCAAAATAAGATTCAAAAGTTTTGGCACAGCATTCCGCACCTTTTATGAGAATTCCGTCTGTGCGGAGACCGATGAGAGAAAATGCCATTGCCATACGGTGATCCTGGTATGTTTCAATGGCTGCTCCGTGTGGAGTGCCGGGAAAAATGCGGATACCGTCGGGCAGTTCTTCACAAGGAATACCAATACGCTGCAATTCGGAGAGGATTGCATGCAGACGGTCACATTCCTGATATCGTATGTGAGAAATTCCTGTAATCTCGGTTGGAGAGTCAGCAAACGGAGCAAGGACAGCCAGTGTCATTGTCTGATCAGAAAACGCGGAAAGGTTAGCGGAAATTCCGGGGAAATGCCGTTCGGGATTTCCGATGACGCGGTAACTGTCACAAAAGCGTTCCACTGTACAGTTCATTTGTTTTAAAAGAGAAAGAAAGGAGATATCTCCCTGTAGCGGATGTTCCGGAATGTCTTTTACTGTTACCGATGTTCCAAGTAAAGGAGCCATGGCATAAAAATAGCAGGCGGCGGAGACATCCGGCTCGATAAAATAGTCCCTTGCATGATATCTTTGCCCATGTGGGATAAAGAAAGTTGCTTTATCCTTCTGTTCTACGGTAACACCAAATTGTTTCATCATGGCAATGGTCATCTGAATATACGCCATACCGTGCGTGCCGGTCACGTGTACGGTAAGATCCTGCGGCAGCAGACAGGCAGAGATCAAAAGTGCGCTCAGAAACTGGCTGCTTTTATCAATATTGATGGTAACTTCTGAAGCAAAGACAGGTGTAGCGTTGGAAAACTGTACCGGAAGAAATCCTTCTTTTTCCGGAAAAGAAAAAGAACTTCCTAAGTCTGTCAACGCCTGAAAAAGCTCCTGCATCGGACGTTTTTTCATTTGTTCGGAAGCATCAACAAAGCAGGAACAGGCGGAGATACCAAGAAAGGCAGTAAGGAAACGGGCTGCCGTTCCTGCACTTCCCACATGGATGGAAGAAGCAGGAGAAGGAATCCGTCCGGCTTCTCCAAAGACCGTTACCCGACGGAGCGGTTCATTTACCTCTATATGGAAACCAAGGGAAACCAGACAGGATAAAAAGTGTCTGGTGTCATCAGAAAAAAGCACTCCGGTAAGGGTGCTTTTTCCATTTGCCAGTGCGGCAAGCAAAAGCGCCCGGTTCGTTATGCTTTTCGAACCGGGAACTTCTACGATATATTCTTTTTTTTGTCCGAGCGGAACGGGTTGGATCAATATATCAGGCATAAAATACCTCATTTTTGAGAGACTTGAGCTGCCAATACCGGATGTTGTCTTAATTAGCGTCCGGAGTGTCTAACGGTGCAAGTAAGGCACCACCGTGGAAACCATCATAAGTGATCAGATATCTTACTAAGGTGCCGGAAGCCTTTTCAATCAAAAGAATATGAGAAGGGATTCCTTCCGGAACAACAATACATGCTTCAATCAGCTCACCTCTGTTCAGGTTATCATAAGTTGCAACCGGATTCTCTTCGTCATACGACATGGTAGCAAGATCAAATTCATACAGAGAAATCTTCTCTATGGAAGAGGTGGTGGAGATCAGATAATACTCGGAATCTTCATTTACTGTCCACTTTGCAACCGTGTCGTTCCCATGGTCAGCCGTAGTAATTTCCATGGAAACAGAGAAATCATCATCGTTATCGTCCTCGTTCTCTTCCGGAAGTATGAAGTCATTGGATTCCAGATACTTAAACTCCTCTTCGGTAAGAACGGTAATGGAACCGATCTGAGGCTGTTTGTCCGTTGCGATCAGGCCGTTAGCGGAATCGGAAAAATTAGATGAGGAAGATACCATGTCGGCAACGAGGATGTCTACGTAGTCCATGCCGGAAACGATAGTACCAAAAGCAGCATAAAGACCGTCCAGTGCAACAGAATCCTGCTGTACGATAAAGAACTGGGAAGAGGCACTGTCATAGTCGGTGCTTCTTGCCATGGAAAGCGTGCCGCGGACGTGGCTGATGGTATTTCCTTCAAAACCGTTTGCCGAAAATTCGCCAGGAAGAGTATATGCGGAACCTCCGGTGCCGTTTCCGTCTGGGTCGCCTCCCTGAATGATAAAGTCATCTACGACACGATGAATGGTAAGACCATCATAGAAGCCTTCATAGACCAGACGGATAAAGTTGGTAACGGTTGCCGGAGCGGCATCGGCATCCAGAACGGCATACATATCACCATATTCGGAAAGGGTGATCTTAACGTAGTGAAGACCGGATAAATAGTTCTCTGTGTCATAGTTAGGATTTGGATATTTATCTTTATTGCCGCAGCCGGAAAAAAGCAGTACGCAGAATAAAGATAATATACATAAATAGGTAAATTTCTTCATGTTTTGTTCTCCTTTGATTCAATAAAATACTTTATGAGACATTCTGTATTATTTTTAGGGCAGAACTGTGTCAAAATGAATAAAAATATAAAAAAGAGCTACTTGCGAAATGAGAAGGAACAGAGTATGATAACTGTTAGACATTGATACGGGAGGATATCCTTACATGAAAGTTGAGGAAATAATGGATGTGGCACTCGATATCGGAGAGGCAATGTTAGAAGCAGGATCCGCTGTAAACCGGGTAGAAGATACTATGCAAAGGATCTGCAGCAGTTACGGATTGCAGAAAGCGGAAGTTTTTACACTGAACTCATTGAGTTTTATCAGTGCAGAAGCGGAAGACGGCAGGACGGTGACCAAAACAAAACGGATGAGGTGCTGCACAACGGATCTGTATCAGACAGAGCTGCTGAATGAACTGTCCCGCTATATCTGCAGTAATCAGCCGACGTATGAAGAGATAGAACAAAAAAAGAAGGAGCTTCTTTCAAAAAATACAGATAACTGGTATCATACATTGTTCGGATATGTTCTCGGAACCGGCGCGATCACGGTGTTTTTCGGAGGAAATTTAAGAGATGGTATCGCAACGGCGCTGATCTCCATATTTATCTTTCTGGCAAACCGTTTTGCACTGCGTTTAAAACAGAATCAGCTTTTGTATACGGTAGCGGCAACATTTTGCATTGGGGCATTTGCCATCCTGCTTGTAAAAGCCGGGGTTGGCGTACATGTGGATAAAGTGATGATCGGTGATATTATGCTGTTCATACCGGGACTTGGAATTGTGAATGCGGTACGGGACATGCTGCATGGCGATGTCATGACCGGATTTTTTCGCCTGGTAGAGGCGGTCATTGTAGCAGGGGCGATCGCATGCGGCATTGCCATGGCACTGATTCTGATGGGAGGATGGATAGCTGTATGACAGATTTTATTGTGAGGATCGTGGCAGCATTTGGAGCCTGTATCGGATTTTCCATTTTTTTTAATATGAAGAAAGAACGTCTGCTGCATGCAGCGATACTGGGGACATTATCCGGTGCCATTTATATTTATTGTGATCATCTGTTCCCGGAAAGCGTTTTTTTAAATAACATGATTCCGGCATTGATCTGTACGCTGCTGTCTGAACTGTCCGCGCGATGGAAGAAAGCACCGGCCATTGTTTTTATTCTTCCGTCTATCATCATATTGATACCGGGAAGCAGCTTTTACTATACGATGAGTTTTCTTGTCAGCGGAGAGCATGAGAAGTTTCAAGAGTGGGGAGGACGCACTCTTTTGTCGGCATTTGGGATTTCCGTCGGCATTCTGATCGCGACATTTGCATTTTATGAGGTTCTGCACCGGATCTCGGAAAGAAATAAACAAACTATGAAAAGTTGATGAAAAAACAGTTTGTTTAAAATTTGGTAACATTTTTGTGCTATGATACTTTTGTACGAAAGGCAGAGCGTCGGAGGAGAAAGGCGCGGAGAAAGGATCAGAAACAAAAATGGACAATGAAACAGCAATGATTGATGTGTATGGGGAGATCAGGAATACGTCCGAAGAATGGAAACGCATGCAGATGATCTATGATGCGGCATTGCGGGAGATCAATACAAAACTGGAAACGCTGAACAATGAATTTAAGCTGCAGCACCAGTACAATCCGATAGAGCATATGACTTCACGGCTGAAATCGCCGGAAAGTATCGCAAAAAAACTAAAGCGCGGAGGCAGAGAACTTTCCGTAGAAAATATCGTGCGCTATATCAATGATGTTGCCGGAATCCGGATCATCTGTTCCTATACGACGGATATTTACCGGATTGCGAGGCTGATTGCGGCGCAGGAAGATATTACCGTATTGAAGATCAAGGATTACATAGAACATCCAAAGCCAAACGGGTATAAAAGTTACCATATGATCATATCGGTCCCTGTATTTTTGACGGAAAATGTCATTAATGCAAAGGTAGAGATCCAGATACGGACGATCGCCATGGATTTTTGGGCAAGTCTGGAGCACAAAATGTACTATAAGTTTGAGGGAAATGCACCTGAACATATACAGAGAGAATTGAAGGAATGTGCGGACCTTGTAGCATTTCTGGATCAGAAGATGCTGACCATTAACGAAGAAATACGCATGTATTCCGGAGACGGAGAGGAAGTTCTAAATGCGGCGGGGAAAACACCGAAGGAGCTGTACGGAAGGGTTGAGGAAGACGGCACTTACGAAGAAGAGATCATTATGACGATATAAAAAAGAACAGGCAGGAGCGTCGGCTCCTGCCTGTTTTACCATTTCTTTGAGTAAAATACATGGTCTTGTAAAATATAGAATTTTGTAAATCCGGCGTATGCTTTGTTTTTGTATGCACTATGGGTTGTCCGGAAGAACATGAAGTCTCCGATGTTATTGCGTCCGCTTAAAGCTTCTTTTGCTGCCTTGTAACAGATTTCCGGAATTCCGTCTGCCTGAGCTCTGGATACGAGTTCGGGAGCTGCACCGGAAAACTGTCCGGGAGCATAAATGACTTCATTCAGGGTAGTTCCCCAGTAACCGTCTTCCATACGGTTCAGAATGACGTTGGCAACGGCAAGCATGCCTTCATATTTTTGGTTGCCGGCTTCTGTGTAGATGATCGTAGCAAACAGATAAAGTTCGTCATCGGTCATTGTCACAGGAGTCCGCCGGGTTTCTTTTACGGAGGAGAGCATGTTGGCTTCTACGCGGGCACCATCACCCTGTTCCAGGTTCAGGGCGGTTTCCAGGTTTTCCAAATCCTGCATACGGGCAATTTCTTTTAAGGTAAGTCCCGGATCCAGTTCATAGGAAAGCTCTACATAGTCTGCGGACAGGTAGCCAATGGTTTCATTTTCAAGCAGTACGGCATACCATCCCTGATAACTTTCAGAGAGGACGACCGGATAGGAAGTTCCTTTTTTTATAGTCTTGATCACATCATAATACGTACCCGGTCCTTTCCGGATATTTAGTACGGTGGTGGAAGATGCAGTAATAAGACGTTCACGGTCACATAAAGACATAATGTCTTCCTGCGAGAGAAGGTAATCTGTGCTGATATAGCCTTCTTCGATCGTGCCGGTAGAAATCTTAACCCATCCGTCTTCCGCTTCACTCAGAAGAAGAGCATAGTTTCTTAAAGAAAGTTTGCCGATGATCTCGTATCCGGTACCTGGTCCCTTTCGGATGTTTAAATGGGTGGAGACTGCCGGCATGGTAAAGTCAAGTACAAGAGGAGCCGGAGTCGGAGTCGGCGAAACTGTCGGAGTCGGCGAAACCGTCGGAGTCGGCGAAACTGTCGGAGTCGGCGAAACCGTCGGAGTCGGCGAAACCGTTGGAGTCGGCGATGCAGTTGGCGTCGGCGACAGTGTCAGTGTCGGGGAAACCATGGAAACAGAAGAGTCTGTTGGGCATGCGTCAGATAAGTTCTCAGACGGTATATTTTCTGAAGCCACAGATCCAAGGGCTTCTGCGTTCTTTTGATTCAGGATTTCTGCGGAAAGATCTGTGTAAGAACCTGTCAGCATAACAAAGAAAAAGCACAGGACGTTTACAGTACATCCAAGCAGTGTGCGGGTCATTTTTTTCATTTATGATCAACCTCCACATATGATATGAGTCAAAACCCTCCGATATCATATCATATTTTTGGGGTCAGGGAAAGGCTTGTTTTTGCCTGGTTTAAGAATTTTTTGTGAACCATTCGACAAAAAAGTCAAAGAGTGAACTCATATTGATAAGAATTTCCCTGTTTCCCGGTTCGACGGACAACGCCGAGCTCCGTCAGTAAAAGAAGGGCAGAGCGGGAAGTGGAGAGAGAAATTTTTGCTTTTTTGGCAAGATCTTTTGCCAGAAAGCAGTCCGGAAGGTCGGACGGAAGCAGCATCATATAATCAAGGGGCTGCTCAATATCGTATTCTCCGGTAAGAGTAAGAGGAAGCTTGTCAAATTTTGTGGCTTTTGATTTTTTCTGTTTTCCGTAACCGTCTAATATCCGATATTCTTCTGTTTCCATGCAGATGATCTTTAAAGAAAAATTGGGATGGCTCAGGAAAGGACGTATACGGTAAAGTTCTGAAAACACCTGCATGGGATTCGCATGACGCGGCGATTTTTTTGGAACGGAGACCTCCCCGGTAACAGTGTCGATCCAACGCAGATAATTGCAGATACTCACCGGGTAAACGACAGTAACCTTGTGTTCCGGAAGAAAGGCAGCAAGTTTTTCCCTGAGATTTCCAAACTGACGGGTCTGGATCTCATAAATATGTCCTTGAAGGCAGACATCGGCATAGTAGGGTCCGATTTTTATTTCCTGACAGGAAGTATCCCCTGACAGATACTGCTTTAAAGTGTAGTGAACCGTTTTTTCGCTCAGGGTTCCGATCAAATTGCAGGAACGTTCTCGTTCCACGGCTGCGCGGCTGCACTTTTCAAAGTAGGAGGCATTCATGTTGTACGTTCCTTTCCGATGTAAAATCCTGATTCCGATCATATGGTAAACGAAAAGCAGGTACCCTGATTATACCACAGTCGCATTTCTTTTTTAAAGCATCATTGCACGTTTTTTCACCGGAAACAAAATTGCCGGTTGCAAGTTGGGGCGGATTTGGTATACTAACGGTAGGGTCAAAGAATAAAAGAAAGGGAGAAATTAGAAATGGAACTGTTGGAATATATAAAGAAAGCAACAACACCGCATCAGGCAGTGGCAGCAGGAGCGGACTTTTTGAAAGGGTGTGGGTTTGAACCGCTGACACTCGGACAGGAGTATGAGGTAAAGCCGGGAGGAAAGTATTATCTGACGGCTTACAGCACGACGCTGATCGCCATGACCATTGGAAAGAATGTTACGGAAACGCAGGAATTCCACATGGCAGCGGCACATACGGATCATCCGTGTATGCACATCAAGCCGAAGGCAGAGATGACTCCGGGAAAATATCTGAAACTGAATGTGGAGGTATATGGCGGACCGATCTTAAACACATGGTTAGACCGTCCGCTTTCCATCGCGGGCAGAGTGGCATTGAAAGGGACGGATATCTACCATCCGACCATGAAGCTGGTTGATTTTGAAAGACCGGTTGCGGTGATCCCGAATCTTGCCGTGCATATGAACAGGAAGGTAAATGAGGGAGTAGAGCTGAATAAACAGTCAGACATGCTTCCGATCCTAGGCTTGTTCGAGGAAGAAATGAATAAGAATGACTATTTTCTTGATCTACTGGCAGCAGAATGCAAAGTTGCAAAGGAAGAAATTCTGGATTTTGATCTGTATGTATATGCACCGGAAGAAGGAAGTTTTGTTGGGATCAGGGAAGAAATGATTTCTTCACCACGCCTGGACAATCTGACGTCCTGTTATGCATTGCTGCGTGGGATCAGTCAGGAAAAAGTAAGGGAGAACGGCATCAATATTGCTGTCTTATTTGATCATGAAGAGATCGGGAGCCGTTCTAAGCAGGGGGCAGATTCTGCATTGCTTCGGATGGTGCTTGAGCAGGTATATACAGCCCTTGGATTTTCAAAGGAAGCTTTGACCAACAGCGTTTTTAACAGTTTCCTGTTTTCGGTGGACGTGGCGCATGCCGTACATCCGCATCATGCGGAAAAATATGATCCGGTCAATCAGGCGTACATGAATGAAGGAATCGTCCTGAAGTTAAACAGTAACCAGCGGTATACTTTTGATACGGAGGCAGTGGCGATAGCACAGGGAATCTGTGAAAAATACGGAGTAAAGTACCAAAAGTTTGCCAACCGTTCGGATGTCGCAGGAGGAGGAACATTAGGACCGATCATTTCCAGCTGGATTCCGATGAAGACGGTTGATATCGGTGTGCCGATCCTTGCAATGCATTCGGCAAGAGAACTGATGGGAAGAAAGGATCAGGAATATTTAGAAAGATTGATGACCGGTTTCTTTGTTGATTTCGCATAAAAGAGAAGCTTGGCTTTGTGCAAATTGCACAAAAGTTAAGAGAGAAGAATAAATTTGTTTGACAAAAATGCCTAAGAATGGTAAACTCTAGGAGTGCGGAATAATAGATGGTAGTACTTATAGAGGTAGATGCGTTTGGGGACGCAGGGGCAAAGACTATAGAGAAAAAGGCTGTTTTGAAAGTGCAGATGAACTTCTGCCACTGATAGGCAGCCTTTTTCTTTTGGTGTGTGATGACGGGGCTGCTTTTTTGGCGGTTTTTTCTTTACAAAAAAGGAAAATCATGATATCATGAAAAAATAGTTGAAAGTTTATAAGAAAACAGCTGTGAAAAGGAAAGTACACGTTCAGAAATCTTACAGAGAGTCCTTAGGAAATTGTCCCGGGTAGCAGTACCTGTGCTGAGAGAGGATAGAGGAGAGTTCGTGGAAAATGGCCTTGGAGCTTCGTACCGAAGGATGGTGTCTGTGTGCGGCAATCGCAAAAACGACCTGTCGTAAGGCTACGACGGGTTTACCCGTTAAAGTGACGCACTGTGTTGGCAGTGTTGCAAAATAGGAACCGATTCCTGTTGTGATGCTGATATAGTGCATGAGGCAGTATTCCGTGAGGAACTGCAAATTAAAGTGGTAACACGTGAGAAAAGCTCTCGTCTTTAAAAAAAAGGCGGGGCTTTATTTTTTTGGGAACCGGGAGTCCTAAAAAGAAAGAAGGGAGAAACCAATGGGAAAGAAATTTTATATGACAACGGCAATTGCATACACATCCGGAAAGCCTCATATCGGAAATACGTATGAGGCAATTTTGGCAGACAGTATCGCACGTTTTAAGAGACTGCAGGGATATGAAGTATTTATGCAGACCGGAACGGATGAACATGGTCAGAAGATTGAGGAAAAGGCTGCAGCAAAAGGAATTACTCCTAAGAAATTTGTGGACGGCGTTGCAGCGGAGATCAAGGACATCTGGGATCTGGTCGGAACATCTTACGATAAGTTTATCCGGACAACGGATGAGCAGCATGAAAAACAGGTACAGAAGATATTCAAGAAGCTGTATGATAAAGGGGATATTTATAAAGGATATTATGAAGGAATGTACTGCACACCTTGCGAGTCTTTCTTTACGGCATCCCAGTTGGCAGACGGGAAGTGCCCGGATTGCGGACGGCCATGTCAGCCGGCAAAGGAAGAAGCTTACTTTTTGAAGCTGTCTAACTATACCGACCGTTTGATCGAACACATTAATACGCATCCTGAATTTATCCAGCCGGAATCCAGAAAGAATGAAATGATGAATAATTTCCTGCTTCCGGGACTGCAGGATCTTTGTGTGTCAAGAACTTCATTCAAGTGGGGTATTCCGGTCAGCTTTGATGAGAAGCATGTTGTTTATGTATGGATCGATGCATTAAGTAACTATATTACCGGAATCGGGTACGACTGCGACGGAAATTCTACGGAACAGTTTGATAAGTTTTGGCCTGCAGATCTGCATCTGATAGGAAAGGATATTCTCCGGTTCCATACAATTTATTGGCCGATCATGCTGATGGCACTCGATCTTCCGCTTCCAAAGCAGATTTTTGGTCATCCTTGGCTGCTGCAGGGCGGAGAAAAGATGAGTAAGAGCAAAGGAAATGTATTGTATGCGGATGACCTCGCCAGGGTGTTTGGAGTAGATGCAGTTCGTTATTTTGTACTGCATGAGATGCCGTTTGACAATGATGGTGTCATTACATGGGAACTTTTGGTGGAGCGTTGTAATTCTGATCTTGCAAATACGCTGGGAAATCTGGTAAACCGTACCATCTCCATGTCGAATAAGTATTTCGGAGGAGAAGTTGTCAACGCAAACGTCTGTGAACCGGTAGATGAAGAATTAAAGGCACTTGCGGTACAGACGCGTGCGAGAGTAGAAGCAAAGATGGAACAGCTTCGTGTGGCAGATGCCATAACGGAAATTTTCACCTTATATAAACGATGCAATAAGTATATCGATGAGACAATGCCATGGGCACTGGCAAAGGATGAAACAAAAAAAGAGCGTTTGCAGACGGTATTGTATAACCTGATGGAAAGTATCTGCATCGGAACCAGCCTGCTGGCACCGTTTATGCCGGAGACAGCGGAAAAGATATTTGCCCAGCTGCATACAAAGGCGCGGAGTATAGAAAAACTGGATGAGTTTGGTCTGTATGAAAGCGGAAATAAAGTAACAGAAACACCGGAGATATTATTTGTAAGACAGGATCTGAAAGAGGTGCTTGCCATTGCCGAGGAATTAAAGAAAGCACAGGCAGCAGAGTATGCAAAGGAAATGGGAATTCAGGAAGAAGGAGAAAAGGAAAAAATGGAAGAAAATGCAATCAATATAGAAGCAAAACCGGAGATCACGTATGATGATTTTGCAAAGCTTCAGTTTCAGGTGGGAGAGATCATCGCATGTGAAGAGGTGAAAAAATCCAAGAAGCTTCTTTGCTCTCAGGTTAAGATCGGTTCAGAAGTGAAACAGATCGTATCCGGCATCAAATCAAATTATTCTGCAGAGGAGATGGTAGGAAAGAAGGTTATGGTACTGGTGAACTTAAAGCCGGCTACGCTTGCAGGAATTGTATCAGAAGGCATGCTTCTTTGTGCAGAAGGTGCGGATGGGGAACTTGCCCTGATGACACCGGAAAAACCGATGCCGGCAGGAGCTGAAATCGCGTAAACAGCAGATGGGGTAAGCATTTACGAAAGAGTAACATTTCACACTGTTTACGCTTTTATAACTGCCATATATAAACTAAGGCGAAAAGCTGGTTTTACTCCGGCTTTTCGCCTATTGTTATAGAAAACTGTATTGGATATGTTTTTTCGGTCTATTTGTCGCTGTCTGCGGAACTTTTATCTGCTAATTTTCCACCGACAAAACCGGAAAGAACCGCCTGAAGGTCAATACCTGAAGATTCCTTTAAACCATCGGTTACCTGAGTGAGGGTTGTCATGATGTCTTTGGTCAGTTTGGCGGAATTTCCGTCACCGTACATGGTGATCTTATCCACCTTGGTCAGAGGTTCGGCAATGTTACGGGCAATTTCAGGCATTGCATTAAAGTACATTTCAAGTACGGCAGCCTCGCCCATCTGTTTCATGGCAATGGCTTTCTTTTCGATACCCTCTGCCTCTGCAAGTGCCTTGGCACGGATGGCTTCTGCTTCTGCAAGACCTTTACTGCGGATACCGTCTGCTTCCTGTTCCATTGCAAATTTCTGCGCTTCTGCCGTTGCCTTCATGGCTTCTGCCGCACGTTCCTGCTCGTATTTTTCCGCTTCCGCGTTTTTCTGACGTTCAAAAAGCTGTGCTTCAGACTTTTTCTGCGTTTCATAAAGATCTGCTTCTGCTTTCTGCTGTACGGCATATTTCTGAGCTTCCGCTTTTTTCTTGACTTCTGCTTCTAACGTACGTTCTGTCAGTTCTACTTCCTTTTGCTTGATCAAAATTGCTTTTTCCTGGCGGGCAAGGTTAGCTTCTGCCGTTGCAATTTCGATCGTCTTACGTTCTGCTTCCTGCTGGATCTGATAAGAAGCATCTGCAGCAGCACGTTTGGTGTCTGCGTCTTTTTGCAATTCTGCTTTTTTAATGGCGAGTTCGTTTTCCTTCTGTGCGATCAGGGTGTTAGCCTCAATCTCGGCTTCTTTGGCTTCACGGTTTGTATTTGCCTGGACAACAGCCTTTTCTTTTTCGGCAGTGGCCTGTGCATTTGCAATTGCAAGAGCAGATGCTACTTCTGCATCGTTTGCTTCTTTTCTGGCACTTGCCTGAGCCATGGCAATTTCTTTTTCGCTTTCTGCACGGGAAATGGCAGCGGATTTTTGAATTTTAACGATATTGTCAACACCGAGGTTTTCAATTACGCCATTGCTGTCTACAAAGTTCTGGACATTGAAACTTACAATGTCAAGTCCCATGGCAGCAAGGTCCGGTTCTGCATTCATTTTTACATTGGATGCGAATGTCTGACGGTCGCTTACCATCTGCTCTAGACGCATCTGTCCAACGATTTCACGCATGTTTCCTTCCAAAACCTGCTGGGCAACAGAAGCGATATAATCCGTTTTTCTGTTCAGAAAGTTCTGTGCGGCAAGCTGGAGCTTTGCCGGGTCGTCGCTGATCTTTACATTGACAACGGCATCCACCTGGATATTGATGTAGTCAGCAGTAGGAACTGCGCTGGACGTTTTTACGTCGATCGGAATGAGCTGAAGTCTCAGTTCGTCCTTTTTTTCAAGGAAAGGGATTTTGATCCCCGCTTTACCGATCAGAATCTTAGGGGTTTTTCTGATGCCGGAGATGATATAGGCGGTGTCCGGGGAGGCCTTTACGTAGCCAAGGACAAAAAGTAAGATGACAACAGCTGCAACAGATAAAATGATTACTTCCATAGATGATGATCTCCCTTCTTTTGTTTATCGGTCAGAATGGTTTGTCTGATATTCTGCCGATGAACAAAGTATATCAGATTTTATGCGGGATGTGTAGAAATTTATGTAATTTTAATGAAACTCTAACAATCGAAAAGGAGAAGCGGAAACAGAAAGAGGCTGTTTAGTAAACAAACAATTTATTTACTAAATATCGATGAATTTTATTGAAAATGGACTAAGAATGCGATATACTTCATTTAAAGACAAAAGACACATTAGTGTGGGAGGTAGAATATGTTATTTCAGCGTGTAGTGCGAAAAATGAAACGGCCTTGCCTGATGCTTGTGCTGGCCGGTCTTTTGGCAGGGGGAATGGCAGGAATATCCGTGAAAACGGTAACTGCAGAGGCAGAAACCACGTTCCCTGAACCAATACTTTATTATGACTTTGAGGATGAAGAAAGCACAAAAGCGGCTACTGATAAAGTCGGAAATAATCACGCGACGTTATCGGGAAGAGTTAAGTATGAGTATAATGAGGCCATTGGTTCCACGGTATTGAATCTCAGAGGACAGAAAGGGTACCTTGAATTTCCACAGGGATTTTTTGATTATCGGGATACAATGACAATTTCCATGGACATTTATTCCAAAATGGGAACAGAGAATTTCTTTACACTTGCCATCGGAAAAGATTCTACACAGTATCTGTTCCTGCGGACAAGAAGTAATGAGATCCGTTATGCCATAACCAAGGATTCCTATGGAGCAGAAGATGACGTGGCAACTCAGACGGGATATAAAGCACAATGGGTAAATATTACACTTGTCCTGGATGAAGATAAAATGACGCTTTATATTGACGGGGAATGTGTGGATGAGCAGGATAATTTAAGAACGATCATTTCTGATTTCGGCAGTGATGTCATCGGATATATCGGGAAGTCTTTTTATGACGGAGACAGCTATCTGAGTGCTCTGATCGATAATGTCCGGATCTATGATGTTGCATTGACGGGTTCCCAGATCGCTGTTATGAGCGGCGCAGAGCTGACCCCGTTTTATGATGTTACCGGAGAAGGGATAATTACATGGAAGGCGGACAAGGAAAATAAGGTATTGACCGTTTATGCGGCAAAAACGGCAAATGCACCGGAAGACCAGGTGGTTGTTTCCTTCAAGAGTCAGGATTATGCGGTATTGGACGGTGCCGATATTGTCGTACCGTACGGAGAAGAAACGGAAGTGGCATTCCGCATAGACACCGGGTTTGAACAGTATACGGAATCCTGGACGGTAACTTCCGTGCTTTGTGGGAATCCGGTACTTTCCGGGCAGTATGCGGACCCGGATATTGATGTGTTTGGAGATACGTATTATCTGTATACGACAACAGACGGATTTTCCGGCTGGTCCGGCACGGTATTTCATTGCTTCTCGTCGAAAAATCTTGTAGACTGGACGGATGAAGGAGTCATTCTTAACGTAGCCAAGGGAGGAGATGTTGCCTGGTCAACAGGAAGCGCATGGGCACCGACGATCGAAGAAAAAGGCGGAAAATATTATTTTTATTTCTGCGCGAAAGACGAAACGGGAGAATCCATGATCGGTGTTGCGGTAGCGGACCATCCGGCAGGACCGTATACTGCTATGGAAGAACCGCTGATGACGGTTGCCATGTGTCGTGAAAATGGAGTTTCCATGGGACAGGCCATTGACCCGTCTATTTTTACGGATGATGACGGAACTTCTTATATGTTATTCGGAAACGGAGCGGCTGCAGTTGTGAAGCTGAATGAGGATATGGTAAGCTGTGACCTGTCGACGCTTGAGAATTATTATGGAGTAGAAGAATTCCGTGAAGCGATCACGGTAGTAAAGAGGAACGGGGTATATCATTTTACCTGGTCCTGTGATGATACCGGAAGCCCAAATTATCACGTAAATTACGGAACATCAGACAGCATTTACGGACCGATCGAGTTTAAGTATACGGTGCTTTCCAAAGATGCGGATTCTGACATTCTCGGAACGGGACATCACAGTATGCTTCAGATCCCGGGAGAAGATGAGTATTACATTGCATATCATCGTTTCTATACTCCGATCGGATTTTTCAGTGACGGAACAGGTCATCACAGACAGACCTGCATTGACAAGGTAACATTTGGCGAGGACGGGCTGATGGAGGTTGTGACACCGACACTGGTAGGCGTTGCAGAAAGAACACTTCCGGAGGTTGCCGTTCCGACAGAAATACCAACGGTAACACCGACACCGATGCCTGAGACAGAGCCGACCAAAACTCCGAATGTTCCGTCGGCAGGATCGGACAGCACGACGGTGATCTCCGTGACGGTTGCGGTAATTGTTGTTGCAGCAGGGATTGCAGCGATCGTTATTGCGGGGGCAGCAGTTGCAGCGTTGAAGCGTAAGAAGAAGTAGGAAGGACGGCTGAAGTTATGAAAAAATGGAACTGGATCATCATTGCCGGGCTTATATTGATGCTGTCGGCATGCGGTGTGACATCCGAAGGAGAAAATACGCCGACTCCGTCTCCTACACAGGCAGAAACACCGACGCCGGAGCCGACCCAGACGGCAGAGGATATCTATAATAATTATTTATTTATTTATTTTACGGGAAATGCGGAAGGACAGGAAAATATCTTTTATGCCGTCAGTGAAGACGGATTCCATTGGACGCAGTTAAACGGCGGAGAACCGGTTCTGACATCTACGATGGGAACGCAGGGACTCCGGGATCCGTTTGTCATCCGCAGTGCAAATGGGAAGAAAATATACTTTCTGGCAACTGATCTGCATATCGCAAAGAGCGGCGACTGGGGAAAAGCGCAGAATGACGGAAGCAGATCGCTGATGCTGTGGGAAACAAAGAACATGGTGTATTTTTCAGGGCAGATGGAATATGCGCTGGCACCTGAAACGGCAGGATGTGCCTGGGCACCGGAAGCGTATTATAATGACAAGACCGGAGAATATCTTGTATTCTGGTCTTCCCGCGTAAAAGAAGACAATTACAGCAAACAGAGGGTATATTACGCAACTACAACGGATTTTATGAATTATTCGGAAACACAGGTATGGATCGACTATGATTCTGATGTGATCGATGTTACCATCATCAAATCCGGGGATTACTATTATCGTTTCTTTAAGTGTGCCGGGACGGACTGCATTCTGACAGAACGTGCGACCGACCTGCTTGGTACATGGGAAAGCGTTTCTTCCCCAAGCGTAGAGAGTCAGAAAGGTGTGGAAGGCCCTGCTGTTTTTGAACTTCATCCGGAAGATGTTGTAGATGGAAATAAATATGTGCTGCTGCTTGATAATTTTGGCGCAGGCGGTTATTATTATCTGGTTTCGGATGATTTATCGGACGGAGAATTTACCGTGTTGTCAAAAGACAGTTATTCTATGCCGGGCAATATTGCAAGACACGGCACAGTACTTCGGATTTCCCAGGATGAGTATGATTATCTGATACAGAAACTCGGACAGTAAGAAAATAAGCAAGAAAAAAAGTTACCCTCCCGGGAGGGTAACTTTTTTATGAAGTAAGATAAGATTATGCCAATTCGGTTACAAGTTTCTCAAGAGCAGCAAGTGCTTCTTCAGGTAACTTATCATAGCCTTCTTTCTTTACTGCGAAATCCTTGATGGCATTGACACGTGTCTGCATGGCAGCTTTTAACTGAGCTTTGTAATCTGCATCATTGAAATCAGCAGTGAACTCAGCAGTCTTTCCGGACCAGTCGTTCATGATCTCGATATCAGAGAAAGGACCCCACTGTGTGAAAGTAGCCTTTCCTTCAACGATAGTTTCCAGAATGCCGAGTGTATCAGCAGGCTTAACTTTTGTGCCCATGAAATCGCCGGTATTTACGATATAGCAGTCTACGTTCTTTTCTTCTACCAGTTTTTTGAACTTCTCGTAGTCATTTACGAGAGGATAGGTTCTGAACGGGTTAGCATAAGGAACGATGCGGATCGCATTTAAATCGGTACCTGCAGCTACACGCTCTGCAGAAGAAGTCTTGGTTGCTAAAGTTGCACCCATAACGGAAGCAAGAGCAGCACCGTTTAACTTAACTACCGGAGGGATGGTTGGGTCTTTCATGATCCAGAAAATGGCATTTACCGGGCTGTCAATCTTGTCTACGCGGTTTGGAGACCATAACTTGGACTTGATGGCACGACCGTTGCCGTTTCTGATATCTTCCGTTACTAACTGGATCTTACCTTCACTGTCCATAGTAGCAGAGCAGTTCTGGGCAGTCAAAAGGTATGTATTGTCCGGACATCCTGTCGGATAGTCAGCTGTCTTATCAAAATAAGTAGGCTCTAATGCGATGGAAGAACAGGTATCCGTATTGATGATGAAAGCGTCATCATGCAGAACTTTGATCGCCGGATACTTTCCGCCGTGCTTAGCGTGTGTCAGAGTAGACTTACCGGAGCCGGACAGACCGTATACGGAAGCTACGAAATGGGAACCGTCAGCAAGTGTATATTCCTTCTGACCGCCGTGGCAGGAAGCATAACCGTTACGGTTTGCCATAGCCCACGCCATGGTAAGAGTACCCTTCTTATGTTCGCCGAAGTACTTCATACCAAGAATGGCAGCACAATTTTCGTTGGTATCAAAGTAGCAGAGGGTAAGAGGGTCGCTTAAGCAGCTGTAATCTACGTCAGGAGCCTCTACCGGTGCCCACTGAGGGTCAGAGAAGATATAGATGTCAGCTTCTTTGCCGTCACCGATTGCTTTAGAGTTCTTGTACATCTTTACATACTCATCGGACATGTACTGGAAGTTTAACATCCAGTTGTAGAGTAAGTTCTCTTCGCCTTCCGGAATGAGTAAATGAGCTTTTGCCATGAATTCAGGATCAAGACCGATAAAGCAGGTAGCATGGTATAACTTTTTGAATCTTGTCTTATAGACAGCATCCATAACTACTTTGTCAAGCTTCTTATCATCAACGCCCGGTTCACCCTTGATGCGGCGAGCCTGTGCATAACGGCCGGTAACTGCACCGTCGTTGAACAGCAAAACCTTAGCATCGGCATCTAAACCGAACTCTTCTCCTCTGTAAACCGGCATATCAGTAACGATAGTGCCAGGGGAGTTCTTAGCTAAGTTGTAAGCTTCCTTTAATGTGTTTACTTTTACAACATTATTTCCGTAGAAAGCAGCTTCAATAATGGAACGAGTGGTGGAAAAACCAACTTTTCCCTTGCCAATCTCGTCATGTGTGTAAAAAGCCTTTGTCGACATTGAAAAAATCCTCCTTTTTGTTGTATAGAAAAATATTATTTCTCGAATTTACACCGAAATAAGTATAAATTGAGGATTTGTAAATGTCAAGCGGTTCTTGGGGGGATTAATAAATTCTTCATTTTTGCGTTTAGCGGTCAAAATGCAAAAATATTATTTGAAAAGAGGACGTTACTATGATAGAATAGATGAAAGTTTGGGAAATATCCGAACGGAAGTAAAAGGAGAACAAATTAATGAAGAATACAAAGAAAAGTTTAAATAGAAATAAAAAATGGGCAGTGGCAGCAGGCGGAGCAGTTGTGGTTATTGCTGCAGTTGTTTTATTTATGATGCTGTCCTCAAAAGATCCTCTTTATGGGACATATCAGTCCGGGAAAGTTCTTTATCTGACACGGCTGAATGATGTAGGAGAGGAATTGTATGAAAAGAGCATTGGAGAGCTGACGATATCAGAAGGAGAATTTTTTTATTGGTATCAGGGACTTAAACAGACGGTGGAACACCCGAGGTATGATACCAGAGAAGCAACGGAAGAAGAGTGTGCTTTGATCCGCGGAGCCATGGAAGATGCGCTTTCCATGGAGGGGGCAAAAAAGATCCACTATATTCAGTTGTCTACCGGGAAGAACAGCGAGTATCTTCTGGTGGAATTTGAAGATGTTCTCTGGTTTGTACGGTATTACGTTGTAAACGGGAAAATGGATGTCTGGCATGTGATCGAATTTTCCAAAGAATAAAAAGAAAAAAAGAAAGAAGTCCTTTTTTGCCTCTATTGGAGTAAGAGCATCCATGGAGGACAAAAAAGGGCTTTTTTGTTTATTTGTCCGGTAAATGCATCGGATCGTGCGCCGTCAGATCAGAAAAGCAGTTCTCTCAATTGAGAAAAAGGCATCGGGCCGCTTTCAAGAAGAAAGGAATGAAACCGGTAGTCGCTGTAATCTTTTTCCCAAAGTTCCCGCGCGGTCTCTTTCAGCTCCATAAATTCCAGAAATCCGACAGCATACGGAAGGTAGGCTGCAGGCTCAGAAAGGAGCGTCTGATAGATCAGAAAGGAAGTTTCCTTTGGAAAACCGTATACGGCAAGAAGAGAGGACAATTCTTCCGGAGTATAGCCGTCATAATGGATGCAGATGTCGGACAAGGCATAAAGGCAGAGGGAGGCCGTGTGGTTTGCCTGAAGGAAAGCGGCAAGGGAATCGGAAAATCCACAGTAAAGGTAGGAATAATTTTCCACATAGGTAGCCCAGCCTTCTGCATATCCGGTTGGCGTAAGAAGATAGCGTAAAGGATGGATGTCGGAAGAAAGTGCGGAAACCGTCTGATACAGATGTCCGGGATAACCTTCGTGTATCATTGTCGGGAACAGGGCATCTGCATCATAGACAGGATTCGGATTGATGTAGATGACGTTTGACTCATAAGAATCAAGAGGAGGAGTCAGATACATGGCAGGACTTACGTGATCCTGCAGAGACTCCGGAATGTATTTAATGATGCAGCTTCCGCAGTCGATATAGGGAAAATCTTCTTTGGAAGAAGAAATAATATAAGAAAGAATGGATTCCGGATCAGTTTCCGGAAACGACGGAGAAAGCGCCTGGGTGTAGAGGGAGGAATCAGCAGCAAGCAGGGAGGCCATGGTAAGGCATGCGGTATCAACGGCATCAGTTAAAAGCTGCTTTAACTCCGGAACGGTTTTGTCGGAACCTGTAGTCATGTTTGCAAGATGAGAATAATATTCTTTGCCGCCGTTTAAGTAACAGAGACCGTAAGGATTTGTGCCGCTGCCGAGGCATTCGCTCAAAGTATCGGCAAGGAGTTCGTAAGCAGGGAACACGGAAGAAAATAAGGCATTGCGGTTCTGAAGGATATAGTCCGTCTTTTTTGCGATGGAAAGTGGAAGTGTTTCCAGACGTTCTTCGAAGGTGCTGATCAGAAAATTGTGGTCGGGGTCTTTTACGAAATCCAGACACTGCAGGATGATTTCATTTGCGGTAGTATCATCCATAAAGAATCCGAGGCGGCTTTTTTCCTGTTCAAATGCAGCGATTTCTTTAAAAAAATCATAGGTTTCGGAGAGGAGAGAAAGATAGGAGATAATGTCGGATTCTTCCTCAAAACGATATTCTGCGAGAAGAATAGGCAGCTGCGCCTGAAATCCGGTCACGGGGCCGAGCAGTTCGGAAAGATAAGGGGAGGAGTCATCTGCCATCAGAAGGTTCAGATGACGTTCTAAGGCGTGATAAGTTTTTTGCTCTTCTTCGGACAGGGAGTCTGTGGAATAAGACAGGAGCTGCGTATAGAGGGATTCGGCATCATTGCCTGATTCTTCGGTATTGAAAACGGAACCGAAGCCGGCCGGCGGTTCTGAGATGCCGTAGGCGGCAGGAGAAGAAAGGGAGTAATGGAGAGAGATCGTGTCGGCAGAGACTTCTTCACAAAAGATGTCCATTGCAAATTGGGAAAAGACAGGAGTAGGAGACGGGATATCCGTGATATAAGAATTTTCCGGCGGAGTGATGCCGGAAGATACCGTGCATCCGGCAAAGAGAAGCAGGGAGGAGAAAAGGAGAGAGAGGAGCAGGCGAGGACAGGATTTCATAAAAAAGATTCCTTTTTGTTGATTCTGTTATTTATATGAAAAGGGGAAAATGTTTTATGAGTCACACAGAAAAAAAGTTATAAAACCCGGGAGAAATAGAGGTTGTTGAATAAAGACGAATGTGGTAGAATATGTGCGATGGAGGAAAAACTCTGTATAGGAGGATGAAAGAAAGATGAAACGATGGAAAAAAGCAGTGGCTGCTCTGGGCGGCCTGGCAATAGTATGTCAGATGACAATGACGGTACCGGTATATGCGGATGATGTCAGTCAATGTGAAGAACACGTATATGATTATGACTGTGACACGATCTGTAATATCTGCGGATATGAAAGAACGGCAAGCCATACATATGACAGTTATGCGACAAATTATAACACGCATTGGAAGGTATGTGAGTGCGGAGCAAAACTCGCGGCAGAAAACCATGTATATGATGACGAAACGGACCTGACCTGCAATGTCTGCGGATATGTCAGACATTTAGAGCATTCGTATACGATCGCAGGTGCAGACAGGGAGTACCATTGGACGGAGTGTGAATGCGGAGAAACGACGGAAAAGGAAGCTCATTCGTTTACGCAGAATTTTAATGAAACATGGCATTGGCTGGAATGCAGCTGTGGAAGCATGGTAGATTATGGCAGTCACGTCTGGGGCGAAGGAAGTACGGACAACGGTGTCACAACATATACCTGTTCTATCTGCGGAGCGCAGAAGACAGAGGGGACTCCGACGGATGCGGGAACGGAACAGCCGTCCGGCGGAGACGAAACTCCGGGAGATGGAAACGAAAATGGAAGCGGAGCCGAAGCAAAAGGAAATAAGCTGGCAGCCGGCTTGTTTGCTGCCATCGGAATTGTTGTTCTCATCTGGGGAGGAGCAGTTGCAGGATTTTTTGTTTATCGAAAAAGACAGAATACTGCAAAAGAGACGCTGAAAGAAAACGTAAAAGATACTTTATAAGCCGGATCCTTTGTCATTGATGCGAATAAAGTGATGCGAAACAGAAACAAGGGAAAGGTATGGTAAGAAACATGGGCACAAACAGCGTGAAAGAATTAAGACGCGGTGCAGGTCTGCTATTGCCGATCAGCAGCCTGCCAAGCCCTTACGGGATCGGTACATTAGGAAAAGAAGCCTATCGGTTTGCGGATTTTGTAAAGGAAACAGGGGGGAGCTACTGGCAGGTGCTCCCGATTGGTCCTACCAGTTACGGAGACAGTCCGTATCAGTCTTTTTCTGCATTTGCAGGCAATCCTTACTTTATTGATCTGGATCTGCTGGCAGAAGAGGGACTGCTTTTAACGGAAGAGATCACGGAAAGAGACTGGGGTGCAGAAGCATCGGAAGCAGATTATGAGAAGCTGTATGAAAACCGGTTTGATGTTTTGCGGCTGGCATATGGAAGAAGCCGGCATAGAGAAGAGGAAGAATACAGGACATTTGAAAAAGAGAATGCTTATTGGCTGCAGGATTACAGTCTGTATATGGCACTGAAAGGCGAATTTGAGAACCGTGCATGGACGGATTGGGAGGATGATATCCGTCTGCGCCGTCCGGAGGCGGTCATCCGATATCAAAAGAAACTGGAAAGGGAAATTGGCTTCTGGAAGTTTTGCCAGTACAAATTTGATGAGCAGTGGAAAAAGCTGAAGGTATATACAGAAAAACTCGGAATTGAAATGATCGGAGACATTCCTCTGTATGTTGCCATGGACAGTGCGGACGTATGGGCACACAGTGATCTGTTCGAACTGGATGAAGATTTAAGACAGATCAATATCGCCGGAGTTCCGCCGGATCTGTTTTCTGAGACCGGACAGCGCTGGGGAAATCCGTTATACCGCTGGGATGTCATGGAAAAGGACGGATTTTCCTGGTGGAAGGAACGGATGAAATTTTGTGCCTGCCATTACGATGTGATCAGGATCGATCATTTTATCGGTATTGTAAATTATTATTCTATTCCGGCTTCCTGTCCGACCGCACTGGAAGGTGAGTGGAAAAAGGGTCCGGGGAAAAAGCTGACGGACATGATCAATCAGACGATCGGAGATAAGAAGATCATTGCCGAAGATCTGGGGATTTTAACTCCTCCGGTGATCAGGCTGATACGCGAAAACGGATATCCTGGGATGAAAATCCTTGGTTTTGCACTGGATGCAGATCCTGGAAACGCATATCTTCCGCATAATTATACAACGGATAATTCGATTGTTTATCTGGGCACACACGATAATGAGACGTTGGTCGGCGCACTTCTTTCACTTACTCCGGAACAGACAGAGCGTCTGGTGGAGTATTATGATGCGAGAAATCCGTATGACCTTGCACGTGCTATGATCAAGCGTGCTTATGCGGTTAACTGCCGGGTAGCGATCTTTCAGGTGCAGGATCTGCTGTATCTTGATAACAGTGCCCGCATGAATTTTCCGTCTTCACTTGGCGGCAACTGGAAGTGGAGAATGAAAGCGGAGCAGTATGAAAAGATAGATGCCGCTTATTATAAGAAGCTTGCAAAATTATATTACAGATAACATAACAGGAAAATGCTGTGGGGCAGCGAAGAAGAGAAAGCTGCTTCACAGCATTTTTTGCATGAAAGGAAGTATTATTTTCCTGCTTCCGCGGCTTTGAGCTGTTTCATCAGGTATTGGTACCGGTCCTGAATAGAGTTGATGCGATAAATGCTGCTGCTGACCAGATCGGGGTCAACAACATTTTCAAAGAGGGAGTATGCTGCGTCCAGTTCCTGACGTGCTGCAATGATCTCCTGCACTAAAATGTCTTTTGCCGTTGTTTTTTTCTTTTTTGAGAATGTCATGGTAGGCCTCCCTTTTTTGCTTTGTTACAAGTATAGTCCGAACGGATTTGTTTTATACATAAAAAAATGTCTCCCGGAATATGATAGAAGTACAAGGAGGTATGGGTATGAAACGGTGGACAGGAATCTTGGCGGATGCAGTATTTCGGGGTGTATTGGGGCTGGTCGTATTTTATGTTTTGCAGCAGCTCTGTACGGCAAACGGACTTTTTGTTTTTGCGGGGATCAACCTGCTGAGTTTTTTAACGGTAGCGGTACTTGGGATTCCGGGTTTCCTGCTTGTTTTAAGTGTGGGACTGATTCATTTTTGGTAAAACCGGTTATAAGAAGTGCATAAAAAAAGAAACTTTTTTTGAACAGTATGCTGAAAATATTTTTTTAAAATATCGGAGAAAATGAGCGCAAAAGTCACAAAGACAGGGGTGTTTTTTTGTGAAAACCTCTGAACTTAAAAAAGTTTCGAAAATTGCGTTGACAAAGTAAGAAAAAAGACGCTATTATCTAAGCAAGATTTCTAGTACGATTCCGGATGTCTCCGGAAAGAAATTTCTATTTTCAAATTTTATTCTTATGTTTCAAAATGATTCCCAAAGAAAGGAAATCAAACAGAAGGAGAGGTGAGGACTTGGAGCAGGTCATCGGAATTTTCGATGGACAAGCTGAGTACGCAAAGAAGCTGGTAAAGTACATAAACGAAAATAAGGAGCTGGGATGCTTTGCTGTCAGTTTGGATAGGAAAGAAGACGTGCTTTCTTTTTGTGAACGAAAAAAGCTTTCTGCCCTGATCCTGGGCAGTGCATCGGCAGAAGAGGAACTTCCGGAAAACGAGCTGCCTTCCGGATTTCCGGTGTGGCATCTGACGGAAGAGAAAGAAGATGGGGAATGGAGCCTGTTCCGTTACCAGAAAGCGGGAGAAATGCTTCGCCCTGTAGCAGCAGCATTGCAGAACAGGCAGATCGGACGCATGAGCGAACTGTTTACGGTTTTTTCTCCGGAGAGTAACTGCCTGGCAGAAGAGTATGCGGTTTTCCTGGCAGGGCAGCTTGCAGAAAAAGGGAGAACATTGCTGCTTTTCTGGGATCCGTTTTGCGTGCTCGGACACAGAACGGAGCAGGAGGAGCTTCCTACGCTGAGTGAACTTTTGTATTACATCAGAAGGGATACCGCACAGGCAAAGATACTGTTTTCTGAGATCCAAAAGAAAAAGGGGACAGAATATTTTGGAGGAGCAGATTTTGCAACGGATCTGTGGCAGTATTCTGCAGAGGAAATGGAAAAACTCCTGCAGTTTTGCAAAAGCTATGGAGCATACGAACACATAGTGGTTCTGGCCGGGGTGTTTCATGAAGGGATCCTGTCTGTGATGCGTCGGAGCAGCCATGTGGTTCTGGTTTCTTCAAAGACGGAGAAAGGAGAACAGAGGAGACAGGAGTTTTTCCGCCAGATGAAATATGCAGGGGAACAGGAGATCCTGTCCGCTCTTTTAGAAACGGACGGTGTGAGATGAAAGAACTGAAGAAGCGGCTGCGGAAAGAAATTACAGAATCGTTTGATTACTCCGGAGAAGTTACGGAGGAAGAACTGTATGCAAAAATTGATTCGGTGATCGTCAGAGAGGCAAAGGAAAGTTTTCTGACGTTGGAAAAGAAAGAGTGGCTGAGAAAAGAACTGTATGCGTCCATCCGGGGGCTGGATATACTAGAAGAACTTTTGGAGCGGGAGGATATTACGGAGATCATGATCAACGGTCCGGATCATATTTTTATTGAGCGGAAAGGGAATATGTACCGGGCAGAGCAGACTTTTGAGTCGAAAGAAAAGCTGGAAGATATCGTTCAGCAGATCGCAGCCACGGCAAATCGGACGGTAAACGAAGCAAATCCGATCTTGGATGCCAGATGGAAAGACGGGTCGCGGGTAAATGTCATTTTGTCACCGGTTGCATTAGAGGGTCCGGCGGTTACAATAAGAAAATTTGCAAAGGAACCGTTTACGATGGATCGTCTTGTGGAATTTGGTACATTGACAAAGGAAGCGGCAGATTTTCTCGGGAGGATGGTAGAGGCAAAGTACAACATTTTTATCAGTGGCGGAACAGGTTCCGGGAAAACAACATTTCTGAATGCCCTGACCGGATTTATCCCGGGAGGGGAACGTATTGTCACGATAGAAGATGCTGCCGAGCTGAAAGTGAGCGGTATAGAGAATCTCGTAAGGCTGGAAGTCAGAAACCGGACGGAGGATGGATGCAGGGAAATCTCCATCCGTGACCTGATACGGACTTCTCTGCGTATGCGGCCGGACAGAATTATCGTAGGAGAAGTGAGGGGAGCAGAAACCATTGATATGCTGCAGGCAATGAATACCGGACATGACGGCTCTTTGTCAACAGGACACGGAAATTCTGTTTCGGATATGTTGGACCGGTTGGAAACGATGGTATTGCTCGGAGCGGACATCCCTCTTCTTGCCGTAAGAAAGCAGATTGCATCTGCGATAGACATCATGGTGCATTTGGGACGGATCAAAGGCGGCAGACGATGTGTGCTTGAAATTGCAGAAATCCTCGGATGCCGGGATGGAGAAATAGAGAAAAATCCATTGTTTTTATTTACGGAAGAGATAAAAGAGGACGGAACCGTGTCAGGGGAACTGAAACGGACGGCATCGGATCTGATTCGGCAGAAAAAGCTGCTGCGCACCGGAAAGAAAGGATGAAGCGGATTGAAAAAGAAAAAAAGAGAAGGACGCAGGCGGGAAACGTGGAAAGAGTGGGGAATTGTTTTTGGAAGGGCTGTCGGGAAAACGATCATTACCATGTGGAGTTTTTTTGACTTCTCCGTCTGCTCTTTGGGACTTTTGATTTTTTTGCCGGTGGACATCAGGAGTTATATAAAGCAAAGGAGAAAAGAAAAAGTATGGCAGCTAAATCTTGCGTTTAAGGATGCACTGCTCTATTTCCGTACAGCACTTTTAGCAGGGTATTCGCCGGAGAAAAGTATGGCAGAGACAGGAACTGCGTTGGAGAAGATGTATCCAAAAGGGGATCGGATCTGTCTGGAATTTCGAAGGATGACGGCAAAAATGGAAATGGGAAGCAGCTTGGAAGATGTGTGGCTGGAGTTCGGAGAAAGAAGCTGTTCTGATGACATCCGTCAATTCGCGGCAGTTTTGGCTACGGTAAAGAGAACCGGAGGAGATCTTGGAAGTGTGATCCGGCAGAGCGGAGAACTTTTGCAGAAGAAGATCGAATTGCGGAGAGAGCTGAATACGGTGCTTGCTGCAAAAGAAGCCGAATTTCGCCTGATGAGCATGTTCCCTTATGGGATCCTCCTTTATATGAAGTGCTTTGCACCATCCATGAGTGAAAGCCTGTATCATAATACATTCGGGATCGGATTTATGTGGACGGTGTACCTGGTATATATGGGGATACAGAGGATCGGGAAGAGAATGATAGAAACGGAACTTTCCGGATAAGGGACGGAAACTGTGGATAAAAAAGAGAAAAAACAAGGAGAGAGTGGAAAAGTGAAAAAGGGCAGTGTATGCAGTGATTTGCCGGAAAGAGTAATAGATACGGCAGCGCGGATCATGCCGGGGAAAACAAGGTATGAGATAACACAACATATAAGAAAAGAATTGACGGGAAGAATGCTGCCGGCTGTTTTACTCTCAGTTGTTCTTTTGGCTGCAGCGTTTTTTGGAAACATGTTTGAAAAAGAAACAGAAACAACAACGGTTTTGCGACCGGAGGCGTGGGAGGAGAGCAGGATCCAGGAAATTGAAATGCAGGAAGAAGACGGATGGAAGACGATAGAACTTGAAATCGCACCGTGGGAGTATACGCAGGAGCAGATAGAGCTGTTGCATGAAAAGGCGGAGCAGATACTGGATTCCACGGTATTTTCTGAAAATACGGGGCGGCAGGATATTGAGAAAAATCTGATTTTTCCGGAAACTGTACTGGAGACATGCCGGGTTGAGTGGAGTACAGATCGGCCTGAAATTATTACGGCAGAGGGTGTGGTAAAGAATTCCGATCTGACGGATCAAACCGAGGTAACGATCACGGCGAAGATTTTCTATGGGGAGGAGTTCCGGCGGTATGAGCGGAGGGTAACGGTTGTGCCAAAGGAGTATTCCGCAGAAGAACTTTGTGTTATGCAGGTGCGGGAAGAATTGCGAAAAATAGAGGCAGAAGGGCGGGAAGAAAAGGAAATTTCTTTTCCGGAAACTTTGCTTGGAAAAAGGATCCGGCTGAAAGAAAGCAAAAGTAACATGTATGGTTTTCTTGTATTGGCAGCCGTATTTCTTCCGGTGGCTGTTTATCGGGGATTTGTAGAAAGCCTTGAAAAGAAAAGGAAAAGAAGGGAAGAACAGGCAGAGAAAGCGTACACGGAGTTTGTAACCAAACTTTCACTCTTGATGGCAGCAGGACTTACGGCAAGAAAAGCTTTTCTGAGGCTACAGAGAGAGTATCAGAAACAGTATGGGGAAAGGCATGTTTTGACACAGGAACTGCACGTTACGTGTCAGGAACTGGCAAACGGAAGGGCAGAACCGGCGGCTTATGAAGCATTTGGAGAAAGAATGGGAGGAACCGCTTATAAAAGAACGGCATCGCTGCTTGCTCAGAATGTGACAAAAGGGGTGCAGAATATGCGACAGCAGATGGTGGCGGAAGCAAAGGAAGTTATGGAAGAGGAACGGGCCGGCATAAAGATCCGGGGAGAAAAAGCGGGAAGCCGTCTTGTTTTTCCGATGATGGGATTTCTGATCCTAATCTTTGCAATTCTGCTGGTGCCGGCATTTCAGATGTTTTAAAAGGAGAGAAAAAATGAAAAAGTGGCAGGTAAAGGCAGTCGGAGTTATTGAAATGGTACTGATCCTGGTAAAAATATTTACTATATAGTAGGGGTGTAAATAATGTAGATAATGGGGGTATAAGAGGTAAGAGTATAACACTATACACAATAGATAAGTAAGAGTGTGTATGCAGTAGAACAGTAAAACTGAATATAGAAGCCATAGATATAGAAGTCCTTTTGTCAGACAAACCACAGTTAATCATACAGAATAATGGAGGTAACGAACATGAGAAGAAAAGTGGTTATTTTTGTAACAGAAGTGGTACTACCTATTGCAATGGCTATTATCCTTGCAGCTGTATTCAGAACCGTATATGTGTCAGAAGATGGGTGCAATTTTTTATGGCTATGGATAGTAGTAGGTTTTCCATTCGGTATCACTAAAATGGGATGTTTCCTTGTACCATTAAAAAATGACTTAGCATCAACAGTAGGCATTTGGTTTATAAATGTTATGTTGGCAGGTCTTATTGGTGGAGTGGTATTTGTCTGGCGAGTAAGTAAGGGCATTATAAAATGCCTTATAGCATAGGAGGGCTTTATTATGGCAGAGATTATTGTAGTAGCAAATCAGAAAGGTGGAGTCGCAAAAACCACCACAACATTTAACTTGGCATCTTCACTTGAAGCATTAGGTAAGAGAGTGTTAGCAGTTGATTTTGACCATCAGGGTAATTTGACATCCTGCTTGGCAAAAGAGGGTAAGCAGTCTATTGATATGACAATAGCAAACCTCATGAATACTTGTATAGAAAGTGAGGATGAGCCGGAATTACCAGATAGGACAGAGTATATCTATCATTGCAACGGTGTAGATTTTATAGGTGCAAACCGCACATTATCTACAATAGAAGCAAAATTGTTGGCAGAAGCAGGTGGGGAAAGAACACTTGCAGAAATTATAGAGCCACTTAGGGATGATTATGATTACATCCTTATAGATACAAACCCATCTTTGGGAATACTGACTATCAATGCATTAGCAGTAGCAGATGATGTGATGATTACAGTCAGTCCACAATATTTTTCTATGGAAGGACTGGATGATTTGATTAAGTCCATTGTAAAAGTGCGTAAGCGTATGAATCCCAAACTGGGAATTGCAGGTATCTGTCTTACAATGTGTGATTTTAGGACTAAGCTGTATCGCAGGGTATATAAAGACCTTTTAGAATATACAGCTGAAAGAATCAGAATTTATAATGCAAAGATACCGTATACAGTAAAAGTAGGGGAATCTTTGTATGCAGGAGAAAATGTTGCTACATACTGTCCGACATCCCCGGCAAGCATAGCATATTTAGAATTAGCAAAGGAGGTACTTGACTGTGAGTAAGGAATTGGGAAAAAGAAAGCTGGCATCAGATGTATTGGATTATCTGGAAGATGATAATTTGCCTGTAAGCAAGGAAAATGAAGTAAAGCTCGTTCCGGTAGAACAGCTTGTACCATTTCATAATCATCCGTTCAAATTGTATGAAGGACAAAGGCTTGATGATATGGTGGAAAGCATCAAAGAGCATGGTGTAATGATACCTATACTTGCTAGGATGTATAAGGGGAAAATGGAAATATTATCAGGACATAACAGATTAAATGCAGCTGTCAGGGCTGGACTTAGTGAAGTACCGGTTATAGAAAAAATAGGTCTGACGGAAAAAGAAGCATATACTTATGTCATAGAAACAAACCTTATACAGAGAGGATTTTCAGAGCTACTACCATCCGAACAGGCGGCAGCATTGGAAATAGAATATGATAAAGTTATCAGTCAGGGAAAAAGGAATGACATCATCCGTGAAATTGAAAAATTAAGCGGTATTGAATTAACCTCTGGTCAATCTGACCAGAAGTTGGATAAGCGTGATGCCATTAGTAGTGAATATGGAATGAGTGGTAGTAAAATGGCACGGATGCTTAGAATCAATCATTTGGTGCAGCCTTTTAAGGATATGGTAGATGCAAATGCCATAAATAAAGGTGCATATTTTCATATATCATTTATGCAGGAAGAAAAGCAGCTGTGGGTATATCAGGCTGTGAATGAATATGGTTATAAAATTAGTGAAGATATTGCTAAAATGTTCCGTGATAATGAGGAAACATTGACAGAGCAGTATGTAAGGCAAACCGTTGATGATTTGGTCAATGGAAAGAAAACAGAAAAAAAGTTCCAAAGCGTAAAGCTCCAAACAGTAACATATCAGAGGTATTTTAAGGATGTAGAGCCGAAGGAAGCAGTCAATATTATAGAGAAAGCATTGGAAATGTATTTTACAAAAAAATAGGTTATAACAGAGAGCGTTTTGTCATAGGGCAGGATGCTCTTTTTTTGATAGGAGGCAGGGATGTATTCACAAGAAGATGCAGACAGAATGTGCAGGGAACGGCAGCAATATCTGGAACTAATCCATAAGAATATTGAATACCCATTCCTGTTACAAGAATATAGGCAAGAGGAGCTGGATGAACTTGTAGAGCTTATGGTAGATACCATTTGCAGTCAGAAAAAGATAATCCGTATTGCCGGGGATGATAAACCAAAAGAGGTAGTAAAGTCCCGGCTGTTAAAACTGGACTACGGGCATATGCGGTATGTGTTGGATTGCCTTAATAAAAATTGTTCAAAGATTAGGAATGTAAGGCAGTATTTACTTGCTGTTTTATATAATGCACCGCTCACGATAAACAATTATTATCAGCAGTTGGTCAATCATGATATGGGAGGTGGTTTTTGATGAAATTATGGTTATGGGAAAGGGTGCATCCACCCTATGTAGTGGATAAATACCCGGTATCAACGAGGAAAGGAGGAAAACCATGCAGGATGAAATCAATGAGAAAGTAGTAGCTCTGGTGGTAAGTAATGCCAAAATGGGTGCAGCAGAGCTACGCAGGGCGTTGGAAAAATATCTTGCGGAACAGAAAGCAAAACAGCCTACCGGGGATGTGGTAAAACACGGTAAGCAGTCAGTAGCACAGTTGATGGAGCAGAATACCGGGCTTAGTAACCTTGAAATTACGGATGGAAATATTAAGGATTTTGAGAAAACTGCCCGGAAGTACAATATTGATTTTGCACTAAAAAAGGATGCGACTGTGCAACTACCAAAATATATTGTTTTTTTTAAGGCAAGGGATGTGGATGTTATGACGGAGGCATTTAAGGATTATACGAAAGTTAATCTGAAGAAATCCCAAAGAAAGCAGTCCATCCGAAAGAATCTGACAAAGGCTATGGAGGCTGTAAAAAACATGAGACAGCGTGAAAAAGTTAAGACAAAGGACAGGGGCAGGACAGATAGATGAAAAAGGATATAAAGAAACTTCTTATCCTCAATCTTCCATTTGTATTTGTGTGGTACTTTGCTGACAAAATAAGCTGGCTTTATCGTATGGTGGATGCTCCAAACGCGGGTATGAAGATATATGGATGTACCATGTATTTTTCAAATGCGTTTTCAAATCCGCTTCCCAGTATTCATCCGATAGACATATTTGTAGGTGTGGCTGTGGCGGTAGTGTTAAAATTGGCACTTTATATGAAAAGCAAAAATGCAAAAAAATTCAGACAGGGAGAGGAGTATGGTTCTGCAAGATGGGGCAAGCCGGACGACATCAAGCCTTATATGGATGATGACCCGGAACAGAATATTATTCTTACACAGACGGAAGGGTTGACCATGAATAGTCGCCCTAAGATGCCAAAGTATGCAAGAAATAAAAATGTTCTTGTAATCGGAGGGTCCGGATCAGGTAAGACAAGATTTTTTGTTGAGCCAAATATTATGCAGATGCACAGTTCCTATGTGGTAACAGACCCGAAAGGAACAATCCTCATACGATTAGGAAAAATGCTTCAAAAAGGTGGGTATCAGATTAAGGTGCTGAACACGATTAACTTTAAGAAGTCCATGCATTATAATCCTTTTGTGTATATCCATTGTGAGAAGGACATCCTGAAACTGGTAAATATCATCATAGAGAATACCAAAGGCGAGGGGGATAAGTCCGGGGAAGATTTTTGGGTGAAATCCGAAAGACTTTTGTATCAGGCATATATAGGTTATATCTGGTATGAAGCACCGGATGAAGAAAAAAATATCATTACCCTGCTTGAAATGATTAACGCATCAGAAACGAGGGAAGATGATGAGAATTTCAAAAATGCAGTTGATTTGATGTTTGAGGAGCTGGCAGAAAAAGAGCCGGAACATTTTGCCGTAAAGCAGTATCGGAAATATAAACTGGCCGCTGGAAAAACAGCAAAATCAATATTGATTAGCTGTGGTGCAAGGTTAGCACCATTTGACATTGCAGAGCTTAGAGAGATTATGAGTTATGATGAGCTGGAGATTGATACATTGGGAGATAGAAAGACGGCACTTTTTATCATTACCAGTGATACGGACAGCACCTTTGATTTTGTAACAGCACTTTGCTGTTCGCAGATGTTCAATATTCTGTGTACAAAAGCAGATGATGAATACGGTGGCAGGCTTCCAGTTCATGTGCGTTGTCTCTTAGACGAGTTCGCAAATATCAAAATTCCGGATATGCAGAGACTTATAGCAGTAATCCGAAGCAGGGAAATCAGCGCAGCCCTTATTTTGCAGGCAAAAAGTCAGCTAAAGAGCATTTATAAAGACAACGCAGATACCATAGAGGGGAATTGTGACAGCACGATTTTCTTGGGTGGTAAAGAGGGAACAACGCTAAAAGAAATTTCAGAAACGCTTG
>CAZWCZ010000011.1:48560-51723 GCA_964632165.1 uncultured Lachnospiraceae bacterium
AAACCATAGACTTATTCAATACATCAGATACCAGAGGTCAGAGCCAGTCTTACGGTATAAATTATCAGAAGACAGGAAAGGATTTGATGTCAAGAGATGAACTTGCGGTTATGGATGGCAGTAAATGTATTATGCAGTTACGAGGAGTCAGACCGTTCCTTAGTGATAAATATGATATTACGAAGCATAAGCGTTATAAGGAATTGTCAGAGGCAAATCCGAAGAATACTTTTGATGTGGAAAAGTATTTAAAACACAGACTTGTACTAAAAAAGAATCAGCAGGTCGAGGTAACAGAAATAAAACTATAACAATTTAATCAATGGCACAGGCAGACAGAAAGTTTCAAAAGGAAACGGACTGTCTTTTTTTGTGCCTAATTTTAAGGAGGACAAAGAATATGGCATTTTTTCAGAGCGCAGTAGGAGTGTTACAGACATTGGTAATCGCACTTGGAGCAGGACTTGGTGTGTGGGGTGTAATCAACCTCATGGAAGGATACGGAAATGATAATCCGGGTGCGAAGTCACAGGGCATGAAGCAGCTTATGGCTGGCGGTGGAGTAGCGTTAATCGGAACAACCTTAGTACCATTACTTTCAGGTCTTTTCTAAAAAAACAAAGGAGGCAGTAGCAGATGTTTGACTTATTTGAAGAAATTGAGCAGGCAATAAAAGATATTCTGATGGGTTTCGTGGAGTCGAATCTGACTACTATGTTCACAGATGTAAATGAGAAGACAGCCACTATTGCAACCGAAGTGGGACAGACACCGCAGGGGTGGAATAGTGGCATTTTCAGTATGGTTCAAAATCTGTCAGAGTCGGTAGTCATTCCGATTGCCGGACTGATAATCACGTTTGTACTTTGTTATGAGCTTATTACCATGATAACGGAAAAAAATAATATGCACGACATTGACACATGGATGTTTTTTAAGTGGGTATTCAAAGCAATGGTAGCCGTATATCTGGTAACAAATACCTTTGATATAGTGATGGCGGTATTTGATGTGGGGCAGCATCTTGTTACATCAGCAGCCGGAGTGATTGGCAGAAATACTAATATAGATGTAGACAGCACATTACAACAGATGCGTACAAGTATGCAGACTATGGAAGTAGGAGAGCTTTTACAGCTGACCATAGAAACAATGCTTATCAGTATGTGTATGAAAATCATGTCTATTTTAATCACGGTCATTATGTATGGTCGAATGATAGAGATATATCTGTATACATCCATAGCACCCGTGCCGTTTGCCACTCTGACTAACAGGGAGTGGGGAACGATTGGTACGAATTATGCAAGGGGCTTGTTGGCATTAGGATTTCAGGGATTTTTCATTATAGTATGCGTAGGTATTTATGCCGTGCTTGTAAACAGTATGACGATAGCCGCAAATGTGCATTCCGCACTATTTTCCATTGCAGCATATACCGTTGTACTTTGTTTTGCATTGTTTAAGACAGGTGGCTTGGCAAAGCAGGTATTCAATTCACATTAAGGGGGAAGGTATGGAACAGAAGAAATATAACGTGATTTATGCTGACCCACCGTGGCACTATGAGGTTTATTCCAAAAAGGGAGAAGGACGTAGTGCAGAGAGTCATTATCCGACAATGAGTATTGAGGACATCAGAGCTTTACCTGTCCGGAATGTATCAGCAGAGGACTGTGCCTTATTTTTATGGGTAACATTCCCCTGCTTGCAGGAAGGACTCTCTGTATTGGAGGCATGGGGATTTACCTATAAAACCGTTGCTTTTGTATGGGTAAAGCAGAATAAGAAAGCAGATTCCCTTTTCTGGGGAATGGGTTATTGGACTAGGGCAAATGCAGAAATATGTATTCTTGCCACGAAGGGAAGACCAAAAAGAATAAGTGCAGGTGTGCATCAGGTAATCATGAGCCACATTGAAGAACATAGTAAGAAACCACAGGAAGCAAGAGACAGAATTATCACACTAATGGGGGATGTTCCCCGGCTTGAAATGTTTGCCAGACAGAAAACCGAAGGTTGGGATGTCTGGGGAAATGAGGTTGAGTGTGATGTGGATTTGGAAGGAAGTGAGAAAAATGGCATATGTACAAGTGCCGAAGGACTTAACAAAAGTGAAGACAAAAGTAATGTTTAATCTGACAAAGAGGCAGATATTGTGTTTTGGAAGTGGTGGGGCATTGGGAATAGGTTTTTATTTCCTCACAAAAAATGCACTGGGAACAACTATGGCGGCATCCATCATGATTTTATTGGTACTGCCGTTTTTTATGTTTGCTGTCTATGAAAAAGATGGCAGACCGCTGGAAAAGGTTCTGATGAATGTTATCCGTGCAAAGTTCCTTGTACCGGGTATCAGACCATATAAAACGGAAAATATGTATGCAGTCATTCAGAAGGAAATATATGAGCAGGAGGTATTAGGAATTGGAACAGAAAAAGAAGCCGTTAAAGGCAAATCCGGCAAATGCAAATGTGCAGGGCGCAAAATTAAAGGTAAGTAATGGCAGGGAAATGGGACATATTCTTTCCGGGGAACAGAAGCAGATGCTTGTAAAACAGAAATTACGTGAGAAAAAGCAGAAGAAAGTTCCTCGGACAGCCCAGCAGACCATTCCCTATAAGGAAATGTATAAAGACGGTATCTGCCGTGTGGATGAGAAATATTTTACAAAGTGTATCCAGTTTTTTGATATTAACTATCAGCTGGCACAGAATGAGGATAAAACGGCAACCTTTGAATTTTGGTGTGATTTTTATAATTATTTTGATGCCAGTATTCATATTCAGTTATCCTGTATGAGCCAGTATGCAAACAGAATGGAAATGGAAAGTACCATTGAAATTCCGCTTGCAGGGGATGATTTTGATGATATACGTGAGGAATACTCACAGATGCTTAAAGAGCAGCTTTCTAAGGGAAATAATGGTCTGGTCAGAAAGAAATTTGTAACCTTTGGTCTGGAAGCTGACAGCATCCGTACCGCAAAATCAAAACTGGAGAGAGTAGAAGCAGACATTATCAATAACTTAAAGCAGATGGGTGTGGAGGCACATTCGCTTTCCGGTTATGAAAGACTTAAACTGCTGTATGAAACAATGAATCCTGAAACACAAGAGCCTTTCATTTTCAATTTTGATATGATAGCACGTACAGGACTTT
>CAZWCZ010000012.1:0-47711 GCA_964632165.1 uncultured Lachnospiraceae bacterium
TGTACACGAAACTTTTTTACTTGACGGAAAACATAAGAGAAGCTAAGATGGGTATGATTTTAGCTTATGCGGATATGATCTTTTAAACACAAAAGGAGAAGAGTTATGAGTGAAAAAAACAAAAAAGTAACACTTGGAGAAAACGGCATCTATGATGCCCGGATGCTTGGGACACCGAAGATGCTGGTGCTTGGCCTGCAACACATGTTTGCCATGTTCGGGGCAACGATCCTGGTGCCGATGCTGACCGGACTGGATGTTTCAACGACACTTCTGTTTGCCGGTCTCGGGACACTGCTGTTCCATCTGATATGCAAGGGGAAAGTACCTGCATTTTTGGGATCTTCCTTTGCTTTTCTCGGCGGTTATTTCGCGATCGCCCCAAAGTCGGCGGACGGTACACCAAACGCGGAAATGCTTCCGTATGCCTGTTTTGGTGTAGCCTGTGCAGGGCTGTTGTATCTGCTGCTTTCTCTTTTGATCAGGATATTCGGCGCAAACCGCGTCATGAAATTTTTCCCTCCGATCGTAACAGGGCCTATCATTATTGCCATCGGTCTTTCACTTTCTCAGTCGGCGATCGATAATTGTGCTACGGACTGGCTGATTGCCCTTGTAGCAATTCTTCTTGTAGTAGTCAGCAATATTTGGGGGAAAGGTATGGTAAAGATTGTTCCGATCATCATCGGAGTGATCGGCTCTTACATTTTGGCTGCAGTACTTGGAAGGGTTGATTTTACACAGGTGGCAGAGGCGGATTGGATCGGATTCCCGATTCATTGGGAAGCAACGGCATTTTCCGTCTTTGAGGATCTGGACGTATCCAAACTGATCACTGCAGTCATTACGATCATGCCGATCGCACTTGCTACTATGGTAGAGCATATCGGAGACATTTCTGCCATTTCGTCTACAGTCGGGAAAAATTACATTAAAGAACCGGGACTCCACAGAACGCTGCTCGGAGACGGTCTTGCAACGATTGTGGCTTCCCTTTTTGGAGCTCCGGCAAATACAACATATGGTGAAAATACAGGAGTACTTTCTTTAACAAAAGTATATGATCCAAGAGTGATCCGGATAGCGGCAGGATTTGCCGTGCTGTTTTCTTTCTCTCCGAAATTTGCTGCCCTGATCGGCTGTATGCCGACGGCAACATGCGGAGGGGTTTCCATGGTGCTGTATGGAATGATTTCTGCCGTAGGTGTCCGTAACATCGTAGAGACCAGGATAGACTTTTCAAAGACGAGAAATATTATCATTGCTGCCCTTATCCTTGTATTGTCCATCGGAATTACCTACAGTTCGGCAGGAGCGATCTCTTTCCGAATTGCTGACGTGACCATCAGCTTGTCCGGGCTTGCCGTAGGTGCGCTGACCGGCATTATCATGAATGCAGTACTTCCGGAAAAAGATTATAATTTTGATGAGGAAGAACCTTCGGATACCGGAGTTTGTTTTGCAGTAAAAGGCGAATGATCCGTCCTTCTTAAATCTCATATGGTCAGACAGGCTGTGCTTTGGCACGGCCTGTTTTATTGTGCGGAAAAATGGGAAAATAAAATACAGAAACACGCGATTTTTTACTTCCGCTTCTGGAAATATTGTGTTATGATATAGATTGAATAAATAGTGCAGATTTATAGAATTGAGAGATAAAAGGAGACTTATGGTTAATACAAGAAAAGTAAGGCTGATGACAAAGCTTGCCATTTATGAGAAGAAAGAAGGAAAAGAGGATATTTATCTGGGGAATTTTTTTCGGAGAGATTATGTCCGCATGAAGATCCTGCAGAATCTGATTGCTGTTACTGTCGGATATCTTCTTGTGCTGCTGATGATCGGAGCATATCAGATGGAATATCTGATCAGGGAAGCGGTAAATCTGGATTATGTCGGGATCGGAAAGGTGATCCTCGGTGCATATGTTATAGTGGTAACGGTTTATGTCATGGGAACAATGCTTGGATATTCCTTATATTATGATTATTCCAGAAAAAAACTTGCGAAATATTACCGTATGCTGCGGAAACTCCGCAGCATGTATCAGGAAGACGACGGAACGGAAACGGAGGAGTAGGACATGAAGATCATAACAACATTGCTTGAATTCAGAGGAACGGTACGACGATTCTTTCAGAAGTTTCATTGGCTGACAGAACCGGTGTTCCGCTTCCTTGTTGCATATCTGACATTTTATACGATCAACGAAACGCTTCCGTACAATGCAAAGCTGTCCGGCATCGTGGTAGAGGCAGGGCTGGCGGCAGTCTGTACATTCCTGCCGCAGGCAGTGTTGATCCTGTTTGGCGCACTGCTTGCCACGGCACAGATCTACAGTGCGTCGCCGATACTGGCAGCACTGGTACTTGTGATCTTTGCGGTACTGTATTGTTTTATCGTACGTTTTTCCGGAAAATACGGTTATGCCATTGTCGGTGTGCCGATCCTGTTTGCATTTAAGATACCATATCTTGTTCCGCTGCTCCTTGGCATTGTGGCAACTCCGATCGCCATATTTCCGACGGCATGCGGCGTGATCGTATATTACATTTTCAGGGTTATCCAGAACGCTGCACTGAGCAGCAATATCACAAGCCTGGATGATACGCTGGCACTGTATATTGATGTTATCGATCAGATCGTCGCTTATAAAGAAATGTTTCTTACGCTTGCCATTTTCAGCGGGATAATCCTTGTGATGTATCTGATACGGAAACTGTGGTTTGAGTATGTATTTGAGATCATCATCGTTCTTGGCGGGATCTTAAATATTATCGGATTTCTTCTGGCAGATCTGTATCTGGACATTCCGACAGACACCAAAGAAGTAGTGTTTGGTACGTTAGTTTCCGTGCTGATCGTGTTTGTGGCACAGTTTTTCAGAATGGTACTGGATTATACTTCCGTAGAGCATATTCAGTTTGAGGATGATGATTATTATTACTATGTTAAGGCGGTTCCGAAGATCGATGTTACAATGCCGGAAAAAAATGTGACAAAATTCGGTATGGAAGAAGAGGAAGAGACTGTCGCAACACAGCAAGAGGAAGAAGTATTTGACTTTTCGGAAGAAGCAGAGAAATCACAGACTGCAGAACCTGCAGGGGAGACGGAAGAGGAAGTGTAATACTCTTTTAAATAAGGGATAAGGACGGAATGGCACTATGGAGAGTATCTTAGCGTGGTTGGAAAAAATAGTATCGTGGATGTTGCTGCCAAACATGAAACCGATGGATTTTGTGGAAATCCTGCTGATCGCGGTTTTAGTTTACTATGTGATCACCTGGATCCAGAAGACAAGGGCATGGGTCATTGTAAAAGGAATGGTTGTACTTGTTCTTTTATGGGCAGTAGCAAGTGTTTTGAAATTTAATGTGATCCTTTGGATCTTTGCCAATACCATCGGAGTGGGAATTACGGCGCTGATCATTTTGTTCCAGCCGGAATTGCGTCGGGTGCTGGAACAGCTGGGACAGAAAAACATCATTTCGATGAACTTCTTTTCCCAGGAGAACAAAGATAAAAAGAATGAGCGTTTTTCGGATGAAGTTCTGAATGAACTGGTAAGGGGAACATTTGAACTGGCAAAAGCAAAGACGGGCGCTCTGATCGTGCTGGAGCAGGAAGTGACATTGGATGAATATGCGCAGACCGGGATTGAAATTGACGGTCTTGTGACCAGCCAGCTTCTGATCAACATTTTTGAACATAACACACCGCTTCACGACGGAGCGGTGATCGTACGGGGAAACCGTGTTTCTTCAGCTACCTGTTATCTGCCGCTGTCCGGGAATATGCGCCTTTCCAAGGATCTGGGGACCAGACATCGTGCAGGAGTCGGGATCAGTGAAGTATCGGACAGTTTTACCATTATTGTGTCTGAGGAAACAGGAAAGGTTTCCATTGCAAGAGAGGGAAATCTGATCTACAACGTTGACAAGGAATTCCTTCGTCTGAAGCTGCAGGAGATCCAAAAAGGAAAAGAACCGGAAGTGAAGACAAAAGGTGTATTACAGAAGTTGAGAGGAAAAGGTGGAAATGAAAGAAAAGCTGACAAATAATATCGGATTAAAACTTTTTTCGCTGTTTCTGGCGTTTTTGCTCTGGTCTGCCGTTATGAATTCACAGGACCCGCTGGAAACGGCAACTTTTGAAAATGTGCCGGTTACTGTCATTAATGAAGATTCTCTGACTGCAAAGGATAAGATCCCTGAGATCATAGAAGGGGAAACGATTACCGTAGTAGTAGAGGCAAGAAGAAGTATCTGTGATGCCCTGACAAAGGAAGACATTGAAGCTGTTGCGGATTTTGAAAAGATATCCCTGACAGGAGCCGTGCCGATTGAAGTTTCGGTAAACGGATATACGGAAAGGGAAGTAGAGATCGTCCGCGGACTGAACCAGATGATGAAACTGAGTCTGGAAGATTCGGTAAGCAGGGAATTCCGCGTTAAGATTGCAACAAGCGGAGAAACGGCAACGGGATATGTGACCGGAGACATGACGGCAAGTCCGAACGTGATCACGCTGACAGGTTCAAGCACACAGATCAATAATATAAAAGAAGTGGTTCTGGTAGCAGACATTACCGGAATCTTCAGTGAACGTCAGGTCATCGGGATCCCGATCCTGTATGATATGAACGGAGAAGTGGTAGATAATTCAAAGGTTACCATGAGTGCTTCTTCCGTAAAGGTAAATATTCCGGTACTGAAAACAAAAACGGTACGGTTGAACGTGGAAACGGTCGGAGAACCGGCAGACGGATATGAGATGATATCCGTGTCATATCAGCCGCAGACGGTAACGGTAGCAGGCAGTGCATATGACCTGCTGATGCTGAATTCTCTGACGGCATATTGTGACATCAGCGGAGCGACCGGATCGGTAGAGAAAAACTTTGATATTTCGGCTTTATGGGAAGAGGAACTGACTTCCTTGCGTCTGGTTGATGAGGAAGAACTTGCCGTGACTGTAACGATAAGAGAATTTGAAGAAAAGGTGCTGGAGATTCAGCCGGAAGATATTGCACTGGAAGGTCTGGCAGCCGGACTGAAGGCAGAGATCGTCAGCCTGAGCCAGAACCAGATCCGCGTGAAAGGGAGCAAAGAAGCACTGGAAAGTGCAAGCGTAGAGCTGATTGCTCCGTATCTCGACATGTCCATGTATGTTAAGGGCGGTTTCTTTGAAAGGGAAGTACTGTTTACAGGTGCAGAGGGTCTGGAGTTGAAGGACAGAGTGCGGGCAGAAATCCGAGTTACGGTTGTTACGACGGACTAAAAAAACTGCTTGGAGGTTGACTTGAAAGATTTACTGAAAACATTTAAGAAATATCGTTATCTGTTATATCAGCTTGTAAAAAAAGACATTAAACTGAAGTACAGGAATTCGTATCTCGGACTGGTCTGGACTTTGTTGGAGCCGCTGCTTACCATGTTGGTGCTGACGCTTGTATTTTCTACGTTATATGGCGGTCATACACGGGATTTTCCGGTCTATATCCTGACCGGACGGCTGATCTACTCGTTTTTTTCCAATTCGACGAAGGCGGCACTTAGATCCGTACGTTCCAATTCCGGAATGATCAAGAAAGTGTATGTTCCGAAATATATGTATCCGTGTGCCAGTGTGATCTCCGGATATGTCATGTTTTTGCTGTCGCTGATCGTGCTGGCTGTTGTAGCAATTGCACGTGGCGTTTATCCGACCTGGTACCTGCTGCAGGCAGTATTTCCGCTTACGATCGTATTTATCATGAGCATTGGGGCAGGACTGCTTTTGTCTACCCTTGCGGTGTTCTTCCGTGATCTTGAGTATCTGTGGGGAGTTGCACTGATGCTTTTAATGTATGCATGTGCCATTTTCTACCGGGTGGAAAGTCTGGTTACGGAAAAGAACCGTTGGATCTTTAAATATAATCCGCTGTATGCAGTCATTGAAAATTTCCGGAATGCAGTATTCGGGCATCCGATGAACGTATCTTCCATGCTTTTTTCTCTCGGCTTTTCCGTGATACTGTTTTTGGTCGGAGTGGCAGCATTTTATAAAAATCAGGATAAGTTTATACTTCATATTTAAAGGACAGGAGACAGGAGAATGGCGGAGACCGTATTATCTGTGGAAAATGTCAGTGTAAAATACCGCCTGACAGAACAGAAAGTAGATAATCTGAAGGAATATATCATCAAATTGTTCCAAAGGGAACTGAAATATAAAGACTTTTTGGCATTGCAGGAGGTGTCGTTTACATTAAACCGCGGTGATCGTTTGGCAATCATGGGATTGAACGGTGCAGGAAAATCGACGCTGTTGAAGGTCATTGCCGGTGTATTGAAAGCGTCAGATGGAAAAGTAACAAAGATAGGAAAAGTAGTGCCTCTTTTGGAATTGGGAGCCGGGTTTGATCCCCAGTATACCGGGGCTGAAAATATTTATCTGTATGGGGCGATGCTCGGATATACCAAAGCATTTCTGGATGAAAAATATCAGGAGATCGTCGCATTTGCGGATATCGGAGAATTTATCAACATACCGGTAAAAAATTATTCTTCCGGCATGCGTGCCAGACTTGGCTTTGCAATCGCAACCATTGTAGAACCGGACATTTTGATCCTGGACGAAGTACTTTCGGTAGGGGATGCAAAGTTCAGGAAAAAGTGTGAGCAGAAGATCATGGATATGTTTGCGGAAGGTGTAACGGTATTGTTTGTTTCGCATAATGAACAGCAGGTAAGGAGACTTTGTACCAAGGGGATCCTGCTGGAACACGGAAGACTGACGGCAAGCGGTACGGCAGAAGAAGTACTGGAAAAATATAATGAACTGACCAAATAGGTATAAGAAAGGCCGGAATCCTGTGACTCCGGCCTCTTTTTGCGGTTATTTTTCTGTTGTGCCAATAAGGACGGAACGCTGTCCTAACGTGGCACTGATGGTAACTTCCTGATATTTTCCGCTGATGTTACGCTGTACTTTGATCTCGATGGTAGTACCATAGCGGTAAGAAGATACGGCAGAAACCAACTGATCACTGGTTGTAATGGTAACTCCGTTTACACTGGTTACGATATCGCCGACATAAAGTTTAGCTTCTTCCGCAGGACTTCCTTCGGAAACGGCGGTAATGTAAGCACCGGTCGGCCAGCCGTATAAAGAGGCAATGTCACCGCTGACGGTCGTGGTGGTAATGCCAAGAGCACCTTTTTCGTCTTCTTCCAGCGTTTCGCGTGTCATCAGCTCGCTCAAGATCGGGATGGCACGGGAGATCGGAATAGCAAAACACATGCCTTCTACTTCGGTATCTGCATATTTGACCGAATTGATACCAATGACTTCTCCACGGTCGTTAAACAGCGGACCGCCGCTGTTCCCGCCGTTGATGGCGGCATCAGTCTGGAGAAGGATCATCGTATTTCCGTCTACGGTAACTTCACGGTCTTTGGCACTGATGTATCCTACTGTAACAGACTGACCGTAACCGAGAGCATTTCCGATGGCAATTGCCATTTCGCCAAGCCGCACGTCCTCGGAATTTCCAAGGGTAGCAATGCGGATGGAGGAAAGCGTGTCGGCACTGATGGTTTCCAACGGAACGGCGATGATGGCAAGGTCAGCGATTTCATCCGTTCCTTTGACTGTGGCTTCTAAAACGGTATCGTCGATAAACGTGATCTCAATCTTTACGGCATTTGCAATTACGTGGTTGTTGGTAGCGATCAAAAGCTCCGTGTCATTCATTCCGACGATAAAACCGGAACCGCTTGCCTGATATTCTTTCTGATAGTGCTGCCCGAAGAAAGAACTGGTCTGGACATAAGTATTTTTTACGGCAACCGTAGCGGCAAGGTTCTGTTCCACCACCTGTACCACAACATTCGTGTCAGCAGCTTCTGCCTGAATGGTTCCTGTGGTACTCAACGTAATGTTTAACTGGGTTCCGTTGCCTCCGGTGCTCTGTGAACCCTGATTGTCTGAGGCAAGACCGTTGATCTGGAGTAAATTTCCGCCCAGATAGGAAACGCCGACGAAGGCAGCTCCGGCGATGAGCCCAAAGCATGCGGCCCCGGCAATCAGTTTCAGAGCCTTGCCCCAGGTGCGATTTTTGTGCTGCTTTTTGGCAGGGGCAGAAGAGACCGGTTCCTGTGCATTGGCAGTCTCCGGAGCGGCTCCATAGTAATAATGATCATACGACGGAGAAAGAGAAGGATCTTCCGGTATTGTTTCCGTGACGGGACTCTCTGCGGAATCTGCTGCTTCTGCGGTATCCGGTGCTTCTTCCTGTACGGATGTTTCAGTTTCCGGATCTGCTGCTGTTTCTTTGTTCATTGCTTCGTTATTCATAAATTCGTCGTTCATAACAAACACTCCTTTTATTTCTGGATTTCATTTTCTGAGGCTATGGTAACAGTCTTTTGTGTTCAGAGTGTGAAGAAAAACTGTTTTTTCTGTAAAAAAGCTTGTTGGTTTACGGTGGAATGTGGTACACTACGAACAGAAAACAGGCAGGAGGAAGCTATGATCAAAAATCATCAGAAAACATTGAACAGGATCCATGTGGCACTTGACCTTACAGTGGTTGTGCTTGCGTATGTGCTGTCTTATTATCTGCGCTTTCACTGGCTGAATTTTATTCCGTATTTCAGGGAAGAAGAGGGAGCATATCTTTCGCTTGCGGTATACGTGAGTTACCTTTGGGTCATACTTCCGGGATATCTGATCATTTTCCTGACGAATGGGGTGTACCGTTCCCAACGCAGCTCCAGCCGTTTTCTTCAGATCCTGCAGATCACAAAAACAAATCTGATCGGCCTTGTTTATATTTCGGCAGTTCTGTTTTTGATGAAGGAAATAGACATTTCCAGATGGTTCCTCGCCATGTTCTTTTGCGTGAACATCCTTCTGGATCTTGCATACCGTGTTTTACTGTACCGGGTACTGCAAAAAATACGGAAAAACGGATATAATATCAAGCATATCCTTTTGGTCGGCTACAGCCGGACGGCAGAAGGTCTGATCGACCGGATCTCGGAGAATCCGCAATGGGGATATCATATCCGGGGGATCCTGGATGACAGGATGGAATCCGGCACAAAATACCGGGGAGTATCAGTGATCGGGACGCTTAGGGAACTGGAACACTGCCTGGACGCGAACGAATTGGATGAAATTGCGATCACCATGAGAATAGAAGATTATGCAGGTCTGGCAGGCATTGTTGCTTTGTGTGAAAAATCCGGAGTGCATACAAAGTTTCTGCCGGATTATCAGGACATCATTCCAACGATACCGTACATGGAAGATCTGGAGGGGCTTCCGGTTGTGCATATCAGAAAAGTACCTCTCTCTAATGAATGGAACCGCGTGATAAAAAGAATGATGGATATTATCATAGGAAGCATCGCACTTCTGGTTGCGGCAATACCGATGACAGTGATCGCCGTTATCATAAAAATGACTTCTCAGGGTCCGGTCATTTACAAACAAAAGCGGATCGGACTGCATAACCGGGAATTTATGATGTATAAATTCCGTTCCATGGAACTGCAGGAGGAAACAGAAGAAAAGACGGCATGGACAAAAAATCATGATCCGAGGGTAACACCGATCGGGAAATTTATAAGGAAAACAAGCCTGGACGAACTTCCGCAGCTGTTCAACGTGCTCAAAGGAGAAATGAGTCTTGTCGGACCACGTCCGGAAAGACCGTTTTATGTAGATAAATTTAAAGAAGAGATCCCACGCTATATGGTAAAGCATCAGGTCAGACCCGGGATGACGGGATGGGCACAGGTCAACGGATATCGCGGAGACACTTCCATCCGGAAACGGATCGATCATGATCTGTATTATATTGAAAACTGGACGATAGGATTTGACCTGCTGATTTTATTTTTGACGGTATTTAAAGGATTTATCAGCAAAAATGCCTATTAAAAAACAAGAAGTGAGAAATGAGGAAAAATAAATGACAGAGGACGAAACGAAGACAGAAGATAAAAAAAGCGGTTATGAAGCCATCTGCTATATCTGCCGCAGACCGGAAAGCAAAGCAGGAAAGATGATGAAACTTCCGAACGATATTGATATTTGTGCGGACTGCATGCAAAAAACACTGGATTCCATGAGCGCGATGCCTTTTCCGGGAATGGGCGGCATGGAATTTATGGGAGTTCCGTCCATGATGTTTGGCGGAACGACCGAAGTTCCGGAAAATCAGAAGCTGAAGAAAAAGCAGCCAAAGGGGAAAAAACAGGAAGACATGCCGGAGGGAGTCTTTGATATCAGGAAATTAAAACCGCCGCATGTCATTAAGGCAGAACTGGATGATTATGTCATCGGACAGGAAAAAGCAAAAAAAGTCATGGCAGTTGCCGTGTATAATCATTATAAGCGTGTGTATGACAGTACAGAGGACGGAGTGGAGCTGGAGAAATCCAATATGCTGATGTTAGGACCGACAGGAAGCGGAAAAACCTATCTCGTGCAGACGTTGGCAAAATTATTGAATGTTCCGCTTGCCATTACCGATGCCACTTCCCTTACGGAAGCGGGATACATCGGAGATGATGTGGAAAGTGTGCTCTCCAAACTTCTTGCAGCCGCAGACAATGATGTAGAGAGGGCAGAAAAAGGAATCGTATTCATTGACGAGATTGACAAGATCGCAAAGAAAAGAAATGCCAACAGCAGAGATGTCAGCGGTGAATCCGTGCAGCAGGGACTGCTGAAACTTTTGGAAGGTGCAGAAGTAGAAGTTCCGGTAGGGGCAACAAGCAAAAATGCCATGGTGCCGATGACAACGATCGATACGAGAAACATTTTGTTTATCTGTGGCGGAGCGTTTCCGGATTTGGAAAATGTGATCCGGCAGAGACTTACCAAACAGTCTTCCATCGGCTTTTCCGGAGAATTAAAAGACCGGTTTGAGAAAGAGGGGGACATCCTCTCGAAGGTGACTGCAGAAGATCTGCGGGAATACGGTATGATCCCGGAGTTTATCGGCAGACTTCCGGTGCTTTTTACACTGAAGAAGCTGGATAGAGAAATGCTGATGAAAGTACTGAAAGAGCCGAAAAATGCGATCTTAAAGCAGTATAGGAAACTGCTTGCCATGGATGAAGTGGAACTTGCTTTTGATGAAGGAGCACTAGAGGCAATCGCAGATCGTGCATTGGAAAAAGACACCGGTGCGAGAGCACTTCGTGCCATCATTGAAGAACTGATGCTGGACATCATGTATGAGATCCCGAAAGATGATTCCATCGGCAGGGTAACGATCACAAAAGATTATATAGAAAATAACGGTGCGCCGGTCATTGAAATGCGGACTTCCTATGCAACTCCTTTACTGGAAACGGCGAAAGAATCCTGACAGAATCAAAGGAAAGAGAACTCTCATATACTGTAAAAAAGGGTATGGGAGTTTTTTTATGCCGGAAAACTGCAGGGAACGGATCGTTTCAGAGGAATATAAAGAAGCAATTGTGGGATATTACGGGCAGACAGAACTATTGCAGGAGAAAGAATGTGTCGAATATATCAATGAGGATTTTGCCATTGTCTATGAACCGCTGTCCGGGAGAACGGAAACCGATATTTCATTTTCTGATCCGCTTATGTTTGGACTTTTGGAAGAAGAGGTGTTGGAAGCATCCGGAGTCAGTCGGCTGCGCAGGATCCCGGGATTTGATTACAGAGGGAGCGGAATCCTGATCGGATTTGCGGATACGGGAATTGACAGCAGGCATCCTGCATTTTTATATGCGGATGGTACGAGCCGCGTGGAGGCTGTCTGGGATCAGAATGATCAGAGCGGAAGACCGCCGGAAGGCTTCTTTTACGGAACAGAGTTTTCAAAAGAAGAGATCGAGGCAGGGAATGCGCCGGGAGATGAGAACGGACACGGAACATTTCTGGCAGGGGTGGCAGCAGGAAATGAAGATCCGGAGGAGGGAATTTCCGGAGCGGCACCGCTTGCCGGGATCGTAATGGTAAAGTTAAAGGAAGCGAAGAAATACTGGAAAGATTTTTATTGTATGCCGGAGTCGGTTACGGCATACAGTGAAGCGGATGTTATGACGGCAGTACGGTATCTGACGGAATATGCGCAGAGGCAGGGAAAACCGATGGTGATCTGCCTTGGCATAGGAAGCGGGCTGGGAAGTCATCGTGGGAAAATTCCGCTTTCTCTGTATCTGAACCGGCTGGCATATCGGACGGATATATGTCTTGTGACAGCGGTTGGAAATGAGGGAAATGCAAGACACCATGCGAGACTGCAGCTGATGCAGGAGACAGCGGAGACGGAACTGTATATTGCGGAACGGAGCAGCGGATTTACAATGGAAGTGTACACAGAGGCGTTGGCAGGGCTGTCACTGACGATACTTTCCCCGACCGGGGAACGATCCCCGGACCTGGCACAGCCGGCAGCGGCAGAGAACTCCGTACCGTTTTTGCTTGAGAGGACGACGCTGTATTACAAACGGGAAGGACTGACCCGCAATGATACGCTCCAGAAGATACAGTTACGGTTCCGGACTCCGTCTCCCGGTATCTGGCGGATCCGCATGGAAAGCCGGAATCCGACAACGGTGGACGTATGGCTCCCTATACGGGAATTTTTAGATACGGAAGTTTATTTTCTTGTCCCGGAGCCGGAAGTGACTTTATGTGAACCGGCCAATGCTCCACAGCTGTTTTCGGTGGGAGGGTATTCCGTACAGAACGGAAGCCCGGCCCCCTTTTCAGGAAGAGGTTTTACAGGAAACGGACAGATACAGCCGACACTGTCAGCGCCGGCCGTGGATATGACAGGACCTTTTTCGGGAGGAGGGTACATCACAAGAAGCGGAACCAGTGCCGCAGCAGCATTTACAGCCGGATGCGTGGCACTTTATATGGAATACGTGAACGAATACCGTGCTGCCGGAGCCGTGATACCGATGGATACCGTACTTTTGAGAAATCTGTTTGCGCTCGGAGCCGTAAGGGAAGAAGGAGTGCATTATCCGAGCAGGATATACGGTTATGGGAAACTGAACCTGTACGGGGTCTTTGAATTTCTGCGGAATCTGTAGGCTTTTGTTTGACAAGACTACCTCAGCATACTAAAATAGGCATAAGGATCAGATATCTTTGGGGTACAAGAGAAAAGAGAGGAGAACAGGGTATGAGCGTTTCGAAAATATGGTCCATGGTCAGTGGAATGGAAAAAGAAAGAAGAAAAGCAGATGGAGAAGAATTTACGTTCCGTTATCTTGGAACTGTGGCAAAAGAACTGGATGCAGCCACCGGTTATACGTCGGCAGGCGGACGCGGAGAGAGAAAAGCGCCGCCGGAAAATACACCGGAGCGGCTGGCACATTATAAGGCAGTCGGAGAAGAAATCAAAAACCGCAGGGCAAAAGACCCGGCAGGAACTCTTCGGATGACGGTAACTGGAACAGACGGAAAGGCGCTGGTTGCCGAAGTGAAACTTTTTTGTCTGGGAGACGGTGTGACAAAAGAAAATTTTACCTATGCGGATCTTTGCCCGGATTTTCTTCGTGCGTATACCGGGGAAAACGGGATATTTGAAAAGAGGATGGAAGCAGGCAGATATTTTGCAGAAGTGTCCAAAGGCTCAGAATACAGCGTGGAGCAGGTGGAGCTTGAAATAAAGAAGGATAAGGAAACAAAAGCAGAAGTACGGCTGAACCGTTTTTGCAATCTGACGGAAGACGGATGGTATGCCGGGGATCTTCACCATCACAGCGTTTATTCCAGCCCGTTGTTTCCGCCGAGCGGCACGGATTATGTCTATGACACGCCGCAGGAAGTCAGGATGTCCATGCAGGCAAAAGGGCTGACCTTTGGAGCGTTGAGCGATCATCATAATGTAAAAAATCACAGAGAATGGGAACAGCTGCAGACAGAAGAATTTCTTCCGCTCCTTTCGAAAGAGATTTCGACGAGCAACGGACATATCCTGTCTTTAAATGTGGATCCGGACGTTGTCTATCATATTCCGGGAAAGGAAGAGCGTACGACAGAGTATCTCAGGGAAGAATTTTTGCGTACGACGAAAGAGATCCGGGAAAACGGTGGTTATCCGCAGGTCAACCATCCGAGGGATATGCAGAAAGCCATTTCATTCCCACCGGAATTTACCGATATGATCGAAATTTTTGACACTATGGAGATTTGGAACGGCTCCCATCCGCTTGCAGACGGCACGACCAATGACGATGCGTTCCGGCTGTGGCTGTCACTTTTAGAGGAAGGACGGTTCCTTGCCGCAACAACCGGAAGCGATACTCATGACATCGGACTGGAAACATGGATGATGTCGTTTGCCTATGTTTTCGGTCTGTATCATGCGGTAAAAGAGCAGCAAGAAACATTTTCGGAAGAATTGAAAAAGAAAGCAGAGTATTTCCTTGGGATGCTGGAACCGCAGATGGAGACACTGCAGGTATGGCTGAAAACCAATCTTACCAGTGGCTGCGTCCGGACGTATGTGCATGCACCGGGAGAGAGGACTCCGGAAAACCTGCTGGATAACAATAAGGCCGGACACAGCTTCCTGACGAACGGCCCGATCCTGATAGCTTCGATAGGAGGAAAAGGGATGGGAGAAACCGCGGGATTTCCGGTAGAAGCAAAGGAACTGAAGGCAAAGCTGACGATCCTGTCCAACCGTCCGTTGACAACGCTTTCCGTATTAAGAAATGGCGGCAGGACGGAAGAACTTCCGCTTCCGGAGACAAAAGCGGAAAACGGATGCTATGATTACAGCGGGGAATTTTCATTCTCGGCACAGGACGCCAGGTGGGTCATTTTCCGTGTACAGGCCGATTATACCGTGCAGGCAGTGACCAATCCGATTTTTTTAGAGGCTGAATAGTGCAAAAGATCACTCGGATGAGCTGGTTTTTTACACGGCTGATTGTGCCGGAATGGAGATAGCATGAAACATATAAAGATTTGGAAACACCTGTACCGTATTCTCCCGAAAAAGAGCATCTATATAGAGGGAAACCTTTTGAACCCTTCTGACGAGGGAGAAGACAAAATACTGGAGGGGGAGGCGGCACCTGTACGTGTTTATTTTGATGAAACCTGTGAATATGAAATTATTGAGAGGGAGATCACTCCGGCAAAGAAAAAGTGTCCGGGATGCAGGCGGACGGTACTGCACGGTATGGAGTACTGCATCCACTGCGGACGGAAGCTGACAGAAACTACTTAATATAGAAGGATGAATATGCAGAACAGAAATTATCAGAAGGAACTGGAACAGAAACTGGCGCAGATAGAAGCGGACGGCAAAAAGCCGACGCTTCTTTTGCACAGCTGCTGCGCACCATGCAGCAGCTATGTGCTGGAATATCTGTCGCCGTATTTTGAAATATATGATTTTTACTATAATCCGAACATTTCGCCTAAGCAGGAGTATGAAGAACGCAGGGAGGAGCTCAGACGTCTGATCGCGGAAATGGGACTGGAAGATTCGGTTAGATTTTTGGAAGGGGAGTACTGCCCGGAAAAGTTTTTTGCCATGGCAAAAGGATTGGAGCAGGTGCCGGAAGGCGGAGAAAGGTGTTTTCTGTGCTATGAGATGCGGCTAAGAGAAGCTGCAGCAAAGGCAAAAGAACTGGGGCTTCAGTATTTTGCAACAACACTGACCATCAGCCCGTTAAAAAATGCACAGAAACTGAATGAAATCGGAGAGAAACTGGCAGAGGAATATCAGGTGGCACATCTGCCGTCGGACTTTAAAAAGAAGAACGGATACCGGCGTTCAGTGGAACTTTCTGCGGAATATGAGCTGTACCGGCAGAATTATTGCGGATGCGTCTTTTCAAAAAAAGGATAATCCTTTTTTATGTCGAATATTATTAATAGAGACTAAAAACAGGAGGGAATCCAGATGACGCTTAGAGAAATGCAGGAACAGAGAGAACATGAATTTTTGAGCCCGTATGCCGCATTCAGTGATGCATCTTTAGGACGGGACCGGGAAGAAACACCATGTGATCTTCGCACTATTTATCAAAGAGACAGGGACCGTATCATCCACAGCAAGGCATTTCGGCGCCTGAATGGAAAGACACAGGTTTTTCTGACGCCGGAGGGAGATCATTACCGGACGCGTCTCAGCCATACATTGGAAGTTTCTCAGACGGCACGGACAATAGCAAAAGCACTGCGGCTGAACGAAGATCTGACGGAGGCAATCGCTCTGGGACATGATCTGGGACATACCCCGTTCGGGCATGCAGGAGAACGCGCACTGGATCGTGTCAGAGACGACGGGTTCCATCATCATCTGCAGAGCATCCGTGTTGTTGAACAGATTGAAAAGAATGGAAAAGGACTGAATCTTTCAAAGGAAGTCAGAGACGGTATTGTGAGTCATCAGATGGAGACGACCGCAATGACATTAGAAGGACGGATCGTCCGTCTGGCAGATAAGATCGCCTATATCAACCATGACATTGATGATGCGTTCCGCGGGCACATTATCACGGAAGAAGACATCCCGAAAGCTTATACATCGGTACTTGGGAATAAGCCGACCAGCCGTTTAAATACCCTGGTGCACGATATCATCCGGAACAGCGAAGGAAAAGATGATATCCATATGTCCCCGGAAATTGAAGAAGCATTTTACGGACTGCGCCATTTTATGTTTGATAAAGTATATACCAATCCGGTGGCAAAAGGGCAGGAGCATAAGGCAGAGGCATTGGTGGAACAGTTATTCCGCTTTTACATGGAACACGTGGAACTGCTCCCGGAAGAATACAAGATCATGGTGATCGAAAAGAATGAATCGGTCAATCATGTTGTCTGCGATTATGTGGCAGGAATGACGGACCGGTATGCCATCACAAAGTTCCGGCAGATTTCCATTCCGGATGCCTGGGATGTGTATTCGTAACAGAAAGGCGGAAAAAGAGACAGAACAGGAGTTTTTTCATGTATTATCCCGAAGAAATTGTAGAGGAAGTCAGACAAAGGACGGACATCACAGACCTGATCGGCAGTTATGTCAGACTGCAGAAGAAAGGAGCCAATTATATGGGGCTCTGTCCGTTTCATAATGAAAAGTCACCGTCGTTTTCGGTCAGTCCGGGACGTCAGATGTATCACTGCTTTGGCTGCGGAGTCGGCGGAAATGCATTTACGTTTGTTATGGAATATGAAAATTATACTTTTGTGGAAGCGTTGCGTTATCTGGCCGACCGTGCCGGGGTCAAACTTCCGGAAATGGAATATTCCGAAGAAGCAAAACGGGCTGCTGACCTGAAAAGCCGGATCTTTGAGATCAATCGTCTGGCGGCAAAGTATTTTGTGTATCAGTTAAGAACAGAACAGGGAAAACCTGCATACGACTATTTTAAAAGGCGCGGACTGACCGAGGAAACCATAAAAAAGTTCGGACTGGGCTATTCAGGCAGGTACAATGACTCTTTATACCGATATTTAAAACAGCAGGGATACGAGGACGGGTTTTTAAAGGAAACAGGACTCGTTACGCTGGATGAGATGAGGGGAGGAAGGGACAAGTTCTGGAACCGTGCCATGTTTCCGATCATGGATGCCGGGAGCAAAGTGATCGGATTCGGCGGAAGAGTGATGGGAGACGGAACACCGAAATATCTGAATTCCCCGGAAACAAAAATTTTTGACAAGAGCCGGAATCTGTACGGACTGAATTATGCAAAGCAGTCAAGAAAACCGTATATGCTGATCTGTGAGGGGTATATGGATGTCATTTCCCTGCACCAGGCAGGGTTTACGAATGCGGTAGCATCCCTTGGCACGGCATTGACGGGATTACAGGCAAATCTTTTGTCGCGTTACACAAAAGAAGTTTATCTGACGTATGACAGCGACGGAGCCGGGATCAAGGCGGCACTGCGTGCCATACCGATCATGAAAGAAGCCGGCATACATGTCAAAGTAGTGGATATGAAGCCGTACAAAGATCCGGATGAATTCATTAAAGCACTGGGAGCAGAAGAATATCAGAAGCGGATCGACAATGCCGTTTCGGCATTTTTCTTTGAACTGCAGGTAATGGAAAAGGAATACAGCTTTGATGATCCGGAGCAGAAGACGAAATTCTTCCACGAAACTGCCAAAAAGCTGCTTGGATTTTCCGATGAAATCGAACGGACAAATTACGAAGAGGCAGTTGCAAAAAAATATAACATCAGCTATGACATGCTCCATAAGCTGGTCGTTAAATATGGGACGCAGATGGTTTTGATCCGTGGGAATGTGACTTTGGCACCTTCCGCCAGTGAAACCGGAAAAACTTCCTTAAAGCAAAAAGAAAAAGAAGAAGAAAAGGACGGCATCACAAAACCACAGAAGCTGCTGCTGACGTGGCTGGCTGCAGAACCGGAAAAATTCCGCCGGGTTCAGAAGATCCTGACTCCGGAAGACTTTTCGGAAGGCTTTTGCCGGAGCGTGGCAAAAATGGCATTTGCACAGTTTTCGGATACCGGTACGGTAAATCCGGCACAGATCATCAACCGATTTGAGAATAAAGAAGAACAGACAATGGCTGCAGCACTGTTTTCCACTGAATTCCGTGAGGAAATGGACGAAGCCGGACAGAAAAAAGCGTTTGAAGACACAGTGCGCAAGGTAAAGCAGGCATCCATTGAACGGGGAATTGAAGCAGCAGTGGAGTCCGGCAATATGGAGAGGTTCCAGGAACTGATCTCGGAAAAGAACCGCTATAAAAATCAGTTTCCGATTCCGTAACTGCCTTACGCATAAGAAATGGCGAGCAGGGTACACTGTAACACAGAGGGTTTGTCTAGAGAAGGATGGGAAAGATAAAGATGGAAGAGAACAAAGATAAGTTTTTCGAGAAAATGAAGGAATTACTGGCATATGCCAAAAAGAAGAAAAATGTATTAGATTATCAGGAAATCAATGATTTTCTTGCAGATACGGAACTGAATTCCGGACAGATCGAGAAAGTATACGAATTTTTGGAATCCAACGGTGTTGACGTACTGCGCATGACAAGTGTCAGCGAAGAGATTGACCTGGATCCGGACCCGGATGTGCTGTTGAGCGAAGATGCAGAAGAATTTGCCAATATCGATTTGTCGGTCCCGGAAGGTGTCAGTCTGGAAGATCCGGTTCGTATGTATTTAAAGGAGATCGGGAAGGTGCCGCTTCTTTCGGCGGAAGAAGAACTGGAACTTGCAAAACGGATGGAAGAGGGAGATGAAGAGGCAAAGAAGCGTCTTTCAGAAGCAAATCTCCGTCTGGTAGTCAGTATTGCAAAACGCTATGTCGGCAGAGGAATGCAGTTCCTTGACCTGATCCAGGAAGGAAATCTGGGACTGATCAAGGCAGTGGAAAAGTTTGATTATCGAAAAGGCTATAAGTTCTCCACGTATGCGACCTGGTGGATCCGTCAGGCGATCACGAGAGCGATCGCAGATCAGGCAAGGACCATACGTATTCCGGTGCACATGGTGGAGACCATCAATAAGCTGATCCGCGTGCAGAGACAGCTTTTGCAGGAACTCGGCAGGGAACCGCAGCCGGAAGAGATTGCAAAAGAAATGGGCATTCCGGTAGAACGTGTCCGGGAGATCCAAAAAGTTTCCCAGGAACCGGTTTCTTTGGAAACACCGATCGGAGAAGAAGAGGACAGCCATCTGGGAGATTTTGTAGAAGACGACCATGTGCCTACCCCATCCGAAGCAGCGGCATTTTCCCTGTTAAAAGAACAGCTGTCAGAAGTACTCGGAACGTTAACGGATAGAGAACAGAAGGTACTTCGGCTGAGGTTTGGGCTGGATGACGGACGTGCCAGAACATTAGAAGAAGTCGGCAAGGAATTTAACGTAACAAGGGAGCGTATCCGTCAGATCGAGGCAAAGGCACTCCGCAAGCTGCGTCATCCGAGCCGCTCACGTAAATTAAAGGATTATCTGGATTAATGGGAAGAGCAGAAAAAAGACTGCAGCTGTCAGAACGCCTCAGAGCAGCTGCAGGACTGATCACAAAAGGAAATGTTGTGGCAGATGTCGGGTGCGATCATGCTTATACTTCAATCTACCTTTGCAGGGAAGAAATCGCACCAAGGGTGATTGCCATGGATGTCAACCGGGGGCCGTTAGCCGGTGCAAAACAGCATGTCGAAGAAGCACAGCTGACAGATCGGATCGAACTGCGCCTGTCGGACGGATTGGAACGGCTTGCCCCGGGAGAAGCCGATACCATTTTGCTTTGCGGTATGGGAGGACTGCTGATGCAGAGGATCCTGACAGACGGGAAAAATACCGTTGAAGCGGCAAAAGAGCTGATCTTGCAGCCACAATCGGAAATTGCGCAGGTGCGCCGTTATTTACATAGCGAAGGGTATACGATCACGGCAGAACGTATGTTGAAAGAAGACGGGAAATTTTATGTCATGATGCGTGCGGTAAAGACGGAACGGCCGGAACTCTATGAAAAAGAAGAAGAATATGCCTACGGCAGATTGCTTCTGGAAGAAAAGAATGAAGTTTTAAAGGAATTTCTGCAAAGAGAGCGGCGCTTAAAAACAGAAGTGCTGCATACGATAAAAGATCAGGACACGCAGAAAGCACGGGAAAGAATGGAGAGTCTTTCCCGTGAGTTTTCTCTGATCTCCAACGCAGAAAGGTTAATGAAAGAAGGATAGAAATGCAGGTTACAGTAGCAGGAAAACAAAAAGAATATGAAAAGGGGACAACGCTTCTTAGTATAAGCAGGGAAGCAGAAGGAGAACTGGATGCACCGGCAGTGCTTGCCCTGGTGAACGGGAAATTAAAAGAACTGAGGAAATGTCCGAAAGATGGAGATGTCATAGAATTTGTTACCATTCGTTCTGAAATCGGAAATATGACATATCGCAGGGGAATGGTGCTTGTTTTCTTAAAGGCAGTGTATACCGTACTTGGAAACCGTGGGTTGGAGAAAGTGCGGATCGAACATGCCATCGGAAAAGGGATCTACGGTGAGTTTGAAGGAACGGTCCGTCCGGAGAAAGAAAACATCCGGAAGATCAAGCAGGAAATGGAGCGGCTGGTGGCAGCAGACCTTCCGTTTGAAAAACGTGTGGTTGCAACGCAGGAAGCAAAAGAGATCTTCCATCGTCACCGTATGTATGATAAAGAAAAGTTATTCGGCTTCCGGCGTGTGTCAAAAACGAATATTTACAGTCTGGGCGGATTTGAAGATTATTTTTACGGATATATGCCGGCATCCAGCGGAGTGCTGAAGGTATTTGACCTTTTCCCGTATGAGGACGGTTTCCTTTTGCTCCTTCCGGACAAGGATCGTCCGATGGAACTGCCCGAATTCCGGGAACAGAAAAAGTTCTTTGATGTGCTGCAGGAATCTTCCCGTTGGGGACGGATCATGGGCGTAGAGACGGTAGGAGATATGAACAGCGTCCTGGCAAGAGGAGAGCTCGGAGAAATGATCCTTGTGCAGGAAGCATTGATGGAAAAGAGGATCGGCGATATTGCAACGCAGATCGCAGAACGGGGAAACGTAAAATTTGTCATGATAGCAGGACCGTCGTCTTCCGGGAAGACAACATTCTCCCACCGGCTTTCGATCCAGTTAAAGACGCTTGGCATGCATCCGCATCCGATTGCCGTGGATGATTATTTTGTCAATCGGGAAAACACACCGAAGCATCCGGACGGCACTTATAATTTTGAATCGCTTGGAGCGATCGATGTGGAACTGTTTAACCATGATATGCTGGCACTGCTCCGCGGAGAGGAAGTGGATCTTCCGACCTACAATTTTAAAACCGGGCAGAGAGAGTACAAGGGACATAAAAAGCGTCTCGGAGCGGAGGATATCCTGGTGATCGAAGGAATCCACGGACTGAATGATGCCCTTTCCTATGCACTCCCGCTGGAAAGTAAATTTAAGATCTATATCAGTGCACTGACACAGTTAAACATCGATGAACATAACCGCATTCCGACAACGGATGCCAGAATGCTGCGCCGGATCGTGCGGGATGCACGGACAAGAGGTGCTTCGGCGGAAAAGACCATTAAGATGTGGCCGTCAGTGCGGATGGGAGAAGAAGAAAATATTTTCCCGTTCCAGGAAAGTGCCGATGCCATGTTCAATTCCGCACTGATCTATGAGCTGCCTCTGATCAAACAGTTTGCCGAGCCGCTTCTGTTCTGCGTGGATCCGGAATCGCCGGAGTATGTCGAGGCAAAACGGCTGCTGAAGTTTTTAGACTATTTTCTCGGTGCGGACTGTGAGGCAGTCCCGCGAAATTCTGTTTTAAGGGAATTCATCGGCGGAAGCTGTTTTGATGTATAAAAATACAGATTTTATATAGAAGGAAGTCTTTGACTTCTGAAAAAAATCATGGTAGAATACCGCATGAGCAGCACAGACGGTCGCGCCGGGAAACCGGTGAGGAAAGTCCGGGCTTCACAGGGCAGGGTGCCGGATAACGTCCGGTGGAGGTGACTCCAAGGCTAGTGCAACAGAAAAGAAACCGCCCTGCGGGATCTCAAGTTCCGCAGGGTAAGGGTGGAATGGCGAGGTAAGAGCTCACCGCTTGGCTGGTAACAGACAAGGCTGTGTAAACCCCATTCGAAGCAAGACCGAACAGGAAACCATACAGCGGCCCGCTGTGTTTCCGGGTTGGTCGCGTTCTGCCCGGGGAACCGGGCAGAGGAGCTGTGCGGTAACGTACAGTCAAGAAAGATGATCGTCAGATACAGAACCCGGCTTACAGTGCTGCTCCTTATGCTATGCAGATTTAACAAAAAACAAGGCCTTAAATTGTGCAATTTGTGCAATAATGGCAAGGAGAGTATTCAAAATCCTAAAAAAAATTTAGAAGTAATAACGAAAATGAAAACCGGGAATTGACAAAACCGGGGAAAATAGTGTAATCTCTTCGACGTCGCAGCTTTGCGGCGTTTTTTTCTGCCGTAAAAGCGGAAAGTAAAGGGAATGAACAAAATTATGAGATGGAGTGTAATATGTTAAATCAAAAGAGACTGTATGTTTCGTTGCTCTTCGCACTGCTTTTGATCGTAATGGTAACATTGATCCTGTCAGAAGGTACAGCAGTGACTCCGGCAGCGGCGGAAACACAGGAAGAATGGGACTGCGGTACGGAGATACAGGAAGAATCGATACAAACCGCAGAAACAGATACGGATACCGAAGAGCCGGACGGGGAAACCGTTCCTGAAGGGAAAAACAGAGAAAGTGTCGGATTTACGGACTCGGCGAGCATCTGGATCTCTGTGTATAAAGATTTAAAATACGGAGAACCGACGGCACAGAAACTGGCAGTGCTTGCCCTGGTGCAGAAAAACCGGCAGGAACAGGCACTGAAGACGGAAGATACGGATCGGGTCATCAATTATCACGGCACCCTGTTTGCTGTTTCACAGGAAGAATATGAAGTACTGCTCCGCATTGTGGAAGCAGAGGCTCCGGAAGAGGACATCGAAGGGAGAATGCTGGTGGCAAATGTCATCTTAAACCGCGTGTTTGCGGAACAGTTTCCGAACACCATAACGGAAGTGGTATTCCAGAAAGATCAGTTCTCTCCCATCAGCGACGGAACGTATTATGTAAGAACGGTTTCGGAAGAAACAAGGGAAGCCGTGGAGCGTGTGATTTCCGGAGAAGATCTTTCACAGGGAGCGTTGTATTTTGTGGCAAGATCGATGGCAGCAAAGTCGGGACTGCGTTTCTTTGACCAGAAACTTCAGTTTTTATTCAAACACGGTGTACACGAGTTTTATGCGGAAAAATAGTTTTACGCGGAAAAAAGTTTTATCTTGCTGAGGAAGGAAAGACATGATACACTAGGCGACAAGGACGCGGCGTCCCTGCCGCCTGTTTTTAGTTTGTCGGAAAGAGAGAAAAAGAGAAAATGGAAGTGCGCTATAAGAGTACAAGAAGCAGCGGGATATCAGTAACCGCATCCGAGGCAATTCTGAAAGGACTTGCGGAAGACGGCGGGCTGTATGTTCCGGAAAGGATCCCTAAACTTGAAAAAACAATGGCAGAGTTGGCCGGGAAGAGCTATCAGGAAACCGCATATGAAGTAATGAAGCTGTTTTTTACGGATTATACGGAAGCAGAGCTGAAAGAATGCATAAAAAAGGCATATGATGAGAAATTTGACACAAAGGAGATCGCACCGGTCAGAGAGGCAGGCGGATACCGATATCTGGAACTGTTCCACGGACCGACTATTGCATTTAAAGATATGGCACTCGCTATTTTGCCTCACCTTCTGACAACCGCCGCCAAAAAGCAGAACCTGACGGAGAAGATCGTTATCCTGACGGCGACTTCGGGAGATACGGGGAAAGCAGCACTTGCCGGATTTGCCGGAGTGGGAGGGACCGAGATCATAGTCTTTTATCCCAAGGACGGCGTCAGCCGTATCCAGGAAAGACAGATGGTGACGCAGGAAGGAGAAAACACCTTTGTTGCCGCCATAAAAGGAAATTTTGATGATGCTCAGAGCGGGGTAAAAGAGATTTTTGAAAACCGGGAGCTTGCTGACCGGATGAAAGAAAACGGATATCGGTTTTCTTCCGCCAATTCCATCAATATAGGCAGGCTGATCCCCCAGGTGGTGTACTATGTGTATACTTATGCTTCATTGCTTGCTATGGGAACGATAGCAGAGGGAGAACCGATTCATGTGGCAGTCCCGACCGGAAATTTTGGAAATATCCTTGCGGCGTATTATGCAAAGCAGATGGGTGTGCCGATCTGCAAACTGATCTGCGCTTCCAATGAAAATAAAGTGCTGTATGATTTTTTTTGTACCGGTATATATGACAGGAACCGGGAATTTATCCTGACCAGTTCGCCTTCGATGGACATCCTGGTTTCCTCCAATCTGGAACGCCTGATCTATGCGTGCGGCGGGGAAGATGCCAAAGCAAATGCCTGCAGGATGGAAGCACTGAAAAAGAGCGGAAGATATGAGATCACACCAAAAATGCGGCAGAAGCTTTCTGATTTTGTCGGAGGATATGCAAGAGAAGAAGAAACAAAAAGGGCGATCCGCACGGTATATGAAAAAAGCGGATATGTCATCGATACACATACGGCAGTGGCGACCGCAGTATATGAAAAATATAAGAAAGAGACAAACGACGGAACGAAGACAGTCATTGTGTCTACGGCAAGTCCGTACAAATTCGGACAGAGTGTCCTGGAAGCCATAGTCGGGACTTCGTTAAAAGAAGAAGACGATTTCGCACTGGCAGACCGGCTTTTCGAACTGTCCGGAGTACCTGTGCCAAAGGCGGTCGAAGAACTGCGGAATGCACCGGCAAGGCATGGCACGGTATGCGAAAAGGACGAAATGCAGGCAACGATTGAGCATGTTTTGGATTTTTCAAAGAATTCCTGAAAATATACCAAATATGACAAAAGCGTGCCATAATATTGACACAAACTATTTGCATTATAGGAATAGGTCAGACGGATTGCCGGGCGAAAAGCAGATCCCCTTTACCGAGTGTCACATCCTGTATCGATAAACGGGAGAGGAGAGGTGCGGACGGCAGGTATTCCGATTTGAACAAAACATTCCAGACAGATGAGGCATGGCATCGGGAGGGTTTACGGAAGACAGAATGTCTTCCTGTGAAAAATGCTTGACCTTTGAAAACAATGTTGCTATAATCATCTTGTTATTGGAGCGACTATGCTATGAGTCTGCTTGTTTTTAAACATATGCCGGTACAGCAGCCTGACGTGTGCTTGAAAAAAGGGGCTTTCGGATAGTCACAAACAAACCATATATTATTTAAGGAGGAAGAAATAATGAAGAGTTTCTTTAAGAAGCTTGCCTTTGTTATGGCTCTGGCTATGGTTGTTTCTTTAGCAGCTCCTGCAGCAGCTAACGCAGCTACTACTCTGGTTGCTGCATTACAGGGAACAACAGCTAAGGTTGAAAGCCTTACACTGACAACAGGCGAAGAAATTGACCTCTGCTTCATCGGTGCTCCACAGGGTTGGAGAAACCTTGAGAGAGGTTGGAAGGTTACAAACGGTGACGCTGTTACTGTAGATCAGAACGGTGTTATCAAGGCAGTTAAGGCTGGTGAAGCTACTGTTGAATTTTACATGGAAGGCTGCGAATCCGCAGTAGTTACTGTAAAGGTTGAAGACAAGAAGGAAGGTTACCTTGGTTATACACAGACTTCCACAAACACAGTACAGTTTGGTTTCGGTAGCAGCGTTGCCGGCGTAAAGCAGGACGACGTTACTTTATACCGTGTATTCGAGACTGTACAGGGTGATGTTGAAGTTTACTGGCCAATCGAAACATTCAAGGCTGCAGACAATACGATCACAGTTTCCCCATTCGTAATGTTTGGTGACGGTGAGCAGTACAGAATCAAGATCAACGGCGAAACATATGATTTCGTAACAGTTCTTCCGGAACTCAGCGAGATCACATACGTTCAGACAACATTTGGTACAGACGCTGCTGCAAGCAACGGCAAGGCTGAAGTTTCTGACGAAGATAACGATTATGAATGCGAAATCAACTTAGGTTACAAGTTAATGTACAACACAATGGATGTTACTGCATTATTTTCTGACCTTGTTGACATCGAATTCGTACTGGTTAGCCCGGATCCTAACAGTGATGCAGATATCCTTGATGAAATCTACTTAACAGACTCCACTCTTATCTTAACAGATAAGGTTGATGTTGTAGTTAAGGCTACTGCTGTTTACGATGATGAAGACGGTAACACAGTAGAAATCCTTTCCATCCCGGCTACTATTGCTCCGGAAAAGAAGGGCGCTTATGACTTCAAGGCTGTTGTTGACTGGTGCTTATACAGCGGAAGCGGCGATGTTAACTGGGATACAAAGAGTGTTCCTGCCGGTGCTGAGGGTTACACTGTAATTCTCTTAGTAGAAGATACTTACGGTGACCTTTATGTTACAAATTCTGCTGCTGTTAACGCAACGAAGGGTTATCAGGCTATCGAAGATTCCAGATTTGAAAAGGCTGGCTTTACATTTAAGTTCTATTCCACAAATACAGACCTTTTCTTAATCGGTGAGACTGATCCTGAAGTTACTACTTACAAGGAAGCAAATCTTGCAACTGTATATGTAGCTTTACATCAGGATACAGAGGAAGAAGACGATAAGTTCATCGGTAACAAGTATGCATTCTCCTTCAAGATCACAGAACCTGCTAAGCTTAACAAGTTTACAGTAAGCTCCAGCAGCATTAAGGTTCTTGCAGATGCTACTGTTGAAGATTTAGTAACAAACTATGTAACTATTACTGCACAGGATCAGAACGGTGCAACTTGGAAAGAAAGTTTTACATTTGACGTAACAGTCGCTTCCGGTACTAAGACGATCGAAGATCTTCCGGCAGATGCTTGGAGCATTGAGTCCAAGGAAAACGGAACTACTATTGTAACAGTGAACGGTGCTGTTCTGTATGCTGCAACAGGCAAGACTTCTTTCAAGGTTACTGTAAAGGAAGTAAACAGCGGTCTTACAACAAGCTTCTCTGTTTCCCTTACAAAGCCTAACTGGAAGGATCGTAAGACAGAGTATGCTTATACAAACTTTGAAGAAGGTATTGTATCCGCAACAAAGGATGAGTACATCACTGGCGCTGATCAGACAGATGTAAATAAGTTATACACCATCCTGATCGATCAGGAAGATAAGCAGAACAAGCTTACAATCGAAACAGCTACAGCTAAGCTGACAAAGAAGACAGCAACTGTTACTCTTTACAAGACAAGTAACGGTGAAAAGGTTGGTTACCATGACGCAACTACATTTGAGCGCAGCAATCCGTCCGCTTGGAAGGATGCTACAGCTGAAGTTGGTGACAGATTCTATGCTCTGTACTTCAACGGCAAGGTTGTAAATGAAAAGGATGGCATGTATGCTATCACAACAACAGAAAACGGCAAGCTGAACATCACTTTTGCTACAAAGGCTGAAGATGGTAAGATGACTTATGCTACTGCTGGTACTTACACATTATCCATTTACACTGTAACAGCTGTAGATGCTGACGGTAAGATCACAAAGTATGCTACAAAGTCTGCTGACATCAAGGTAACAGATGACAGAAAGTCCGTTGCTCTGAACACAAGAACAAAGATCAGCACTACTCTTACAGATGAAGCTGATATCGTTCTGGATGCATTCAGCTTCACATTAGGTGGCAAGACATGGACACCGGATGAGACTGTAATTGGTTCTGTTGATTACACAACAAATGGTCAGTATATGATCATCAAGAGCGTAACATTCAAAGTACCGGTTGACGGTGGCAAGAACCTTACAGATGGTGAAGAGTACTATACTCAGAAGGTTACTGTAAATATGTCCGTAAAGTTAGCTGACTAATTCTAACGGAAAAGTGTATCACACTTAAAATAAAATTAAGGCACCCGGTCATGGGTGCCTTAATTTTTAAAAAAATAAGAAGGAGAGTGCGATGTTATGGAACAACCAAAAGAAAAAGAGCAGAAGAAAAAACAGTGGAATGCTCGTAAAATTCTGTTATGGCTTCCGGTGTATCTGACCCTCCTGTTTTTGCCAATGGTTGTATTTTATAAAGAATATGCTTCTCGTTATGCGGGAGAAGCATTTTATATTTCCTCGGAAATCAATTTTGATTTTACTCTGTATTATAAGCAGATCGTATTTTTTGTGATAACCGGTCTTACCGCAATACTTTTGTGCGGGCAGATTTATAAGAATCGGTCCGGACTGTTTGAAAAGAATAAACTTAGAAAACAATGGTACATACTGATCCCATTAATGGCATATCTTTTGTTTGCCTTTTTGTCATCGGTGTGTTCTGAACATAAATATGCAGCATTTACCGGCGCGGATACCCAGTTTGAATCTTTTTTTGTACTTGCAGGGTATCTTTTGCTTGCAGTGTATCTTCTTTTTCTGCTGGAAGAGGAGAGGGATGTCCGTTGTGCATCCGCGGCACTTTTTCTTGGCATGCTGGAAATGGCGATCCTTGGGATATTGCAATATTCCGGAAATAATCTATATCAGTTTTCCTGGTATCAGAAACTGGTCGTACCAAAAGAATATCGGGAAGTGATCAGTGCAATGGATCTGACGGACAAAACCGTAACATTAAATGCATTTAATTCCAATTATGCCGGAGTTCTCCTGGCAATGCTGGCAGCAGTTTGTATTGGTATTCTCTTTACGGAACGCAACATCGTAAGAATAACGGCAGAAGCGGTTCTGCTGTTTGCTCTGGTGATCTGTCTGGTAGGGACAAACTCGAAAGCCGGTATGCTTGTGTTTGGAGTAACGGTGGTGTTTGCCCTGTTGTATCTGGCAAGGAGGCTGTTAAAATACTGGCATCTGATCATTCCGGTACTGACGGCAGTAGTGCTTGCCGGAATGTTATTTTTGCAGTATCGGGACATTCCACTGTTTGAACAGCTGAAAAGTGCGCTGACGGTGGAAAAGCAGGAAAAAAATCCGATCGAGCGCATGGTGACGACGGAAAATGGTGTGGAGATCACATATCGTGGAACTTTTTTCAAAATACGTGTGACCGTCCGGGAAGAAACATTTGATGTACTGGTAATCGATGAAAACGGGAAAAGGATTCCGATGAGCTTGTCAGATACGGGGAATGTCTATACGTTGGAAGAAGGAGTTTTACAGGGGATTACCATAGAACCAAAACTCATGGAGAACGCGACACCGGTATTTGTGTTGACTATAGAAGGCAGAGAATGGGCTTTTCTGCCAAAATTGAACTGGAATCAGTGTTACTATTATCTGAATGACTATAACCATTGGGAGACACTTTCAGAGACCAGAAGGTTCGGGTTTTACGGATATGAGAACTTTGCTTCTGGACGCGGATTGATCTGGTCACAGACATTGCCGCTTCTGTTTGACAATGTAGTGTTGGGAGAGGGAGCAAACTGTTTTGCCTATGCATATCCGAACAATAACTACAAAGATATATTTTATAATTCCTATAGCGGCTCCATCAGTACCGTGACCCGACCGCATTCCATGTATCTGAAGATCGGAGTGGAAACCGGTCTGGCTTCCCTGCTGATACTCCTTGTGTTCTGGGGATGGTATCTGTTTGATTCCTACAGACTGTACCGGAAAGTACGGCTTGAAACATGGACGCAGAGAATGGGATTTTCCTGTTTCCTTGGGACATTCGCCTATTTGGCTTGTGGAATTTCCAATGATTCCATGATCACGACGGCTCCGACGTTCTGGTGCATTTTTGGAATGGGGCTTGCAATCAACCGTATGATAAAAAGAAAAATCCGATAAAAAAGAATGGAGAATAGTATGTGGATAGCTGATGGATGGAAAGAATATCAGGTGCTGGATGCATCTGCCGGAGAAAAACTGGAACGCTGGGGAGAGTATGTCCTGCTCCGCCCGGATCCGCAGGTGATCTGGAATACGGAAAAAAAGATTTCGGAGTGGAATGGGGTAAATGCACATTATCACAGAAGCAGTAAAGGAGGCGGAGACTGGGAATTTATCGACCTGCCGAAGCAGTGGGATATCCATTACCGGGATCTGACCTTTCATTTGCAGCCGTTTAGTTTTAAACATACCGGGCTGTTCCCGGAGCAGGCGACAAACTGGGATTGGTTCCGCGCAAAGATCGAGCGGGAAAAGAAGAAGCATCCGGAGAAAGAGATCAAGGTTTTGAATCTGTTTGCTTATACCGGTGGAGCTACGGCAGCAGCGGCAAAAGGCGGAGCTTCCGTCACACATGTGGATGCGTCTAAAGGGATGGTAACCTGGGCAAAGGAGAATGCAGCATCGTCCGGATTGGCAGAAGCCCCGATCCGTTACATTGTAGATGACTGTGTCAAGTTTGTGGAACGGGAGATTCGGAGGGGGAATCTGTATGATGCGGTGATCATGGATCCGCCGTCTTATGGCAGAGGACCGAAGGGGGAGATCTGGAAAATCGAGGAGAGCCTCCATGATTTTGTGAAACTCTGTACCAAAGTATTAAAGCCGGAACCGCTGTTTTTCCTGATCAATTCTTATACGACCGGACTGCAGCCGGCAGTATTAAGCTATCTGTTGAATACCGAACTGGTCAGCCGGTTTCATGGAAAAGTACAGGCAGAAGAGATCGGCCTTCCGGTAAAATGCAATGGTCTGGTACTCCCGTGCGGAGCTTCCGGACGTTGGGAAAGAGAGGATGCAGAATGAAAAAGATAATGGATGTACTGCGCGGCATCCTGATCGGTGTGGCAAATGTAATCCCGGGAGTCAGCGGTGGGACCATGATGGTTTCCATGGGGATTTATGACAAGATCATCGGTTCGATCACACAGTTTGCAAAGCAGATGAAAAAGAGTATTCTTATCCTGCTTCCGTACCTGATCGGTATGGCGATCGGGATCGTGGGATCGGCGTTTACTATTGAGAAAATGTTTGAGCATTTTCCGGTGCCGACTGCGCTTTTGTTTGTCGGACTGATTTTTGGGAGTATCCCGATGCTTTCCAAAAAACTAAGAGGGAAAAAGACAACTATCGGACATATCCTGTTGTTTGTGGCATTTTTTGCCCTGGTAGTGGGACTGCAGATCGCAGGAAGTCATGCCGGACTGGAACGTACACTGACACCGGGCGTGGGGAATGCCATTTTGGCATTTGTGATCGGAACGATCGCGGCAGCTACCATGATCATTCCGGGAGTCAGCGGTTCTATGGTCATGATGATCCTGGGATATTATACTGCTGTCATCGGTCTGATCAATGACTGTATTACGGCACTTGTTACATGGGACATACAGGCGATGCTTTCCTGCGTTTCCATTTTGCTGCCATTTGGCATCGGTGTGCTCTTTGGCATCGTTGCTGTGGCACATTTAATTGAATTTTTAATGAAGCGCTATGAAAAAGCAACGTATTGTGCTATTCTTGGATTAGTGGCAGCGTCGCCGGTTCCGGTATTTATGAATGCAGGGATTACCGGTCTGACGATTGGTACGGTGCTGGCAGGGGCAGTGATGTTTGCTCTTGGATTTATAGGAGCTGTAAAGTTGGGCGGCGAATAACATCGGTGCCCTCTTTCTAATATGGAGGGAAAAGATTGTTTAAGAAAAAAATGGCTTTTTTGCTTGGAGTGATGCTCCTGTTTTCGGTGGCAGGATATGCCGTTTGTACGGCGACAGGGTCAAAACAGCTGAGAAAGCAGGACGGGGAAGTAAGAATAGTAACCTCGTTTTATCCGATGTATGTTCTGGCGAGAAATCTGACAGAGGGAGTTACCGGAGTTACGGTAACAAACCTGACAGAAAATCAGACCGGGTGTCTGCATGATTATCAGCTGACGGCAAAGGATATGAAAGAATTGTCTGCGGCCGATATTTTTGTTATCAATGGTGCAGGGATGGAGCTGTTTATGGAAAAAGTCCTGGCAGAGCGTAAGACGCTTCCGGTCATAGAGGCATCAAAAGAAATAGAACTTTTGGCGGGGAGTGCTCATTACCATTCGCATGAAGGGGAAGGCAGCGTGTCAGAGGAGCATGAGTATGAAGAGGAAGAAAACGGGCATGTCTGGATGGATGTGGATCGGTATCGGAGTCAGGCACTACAGGTATATGGAAAATTAAAGGAACTGCTGCCTGAAAAAGAGGAGGAACTGACTGCAGCATGGCAGGAATATGAGGAAAAACTTCTGCAATTGTCTGAAGAAGCAGATGCACTGCGTCAAAAGACGGAAGGGACATATGTAGTAGTATTTCATGAGGCATTTGTTTACCTGGCAGACAGCCTTGGTATGGATGTGCTTTCTGTGCTTGCATTAGACGAAGAAACCGTGCCGAGTGCCGGAGAAATTGCAGAAGTGATCGAAGAAATCAAATATCATGGCACGGCATGGATCCTGATTGAGAAAGACTATGCTTCCCATGCAGAAAAAATCGTTGCGGAAACCGGGGCATCGGTATTGTATCTGGATCCGTTGGTGTCCGGGGACGGGGCAGCAGACAGCTATCTGAACGGAATGCAGGAAAATCTGTGGCGGATCGGGCAGAAAGTTTCGGAAAGGTAGCCCCGTCAGACAGAAAGGTAAAAAAATGGGTAGTTTTTTGAAAAAGCAAAAGAGAAGACCGACTGTGGGAGCGCAGGGGATCTGCATTCAGGGATCGTTTGTGGAAGAAGAAAAAAAAGAAGTATATGAAAAGAAAAAGGCATATCGGAAATTGCCTAAGACAAAGCCGTGTGGCTTTCATCGGGTCATGATAGAACATCTGGGGGTAAAAGCAGGAAATACCACCATTATTGAAGATCTGAGTCTGGATATTGCATGTGGGAAACTGACGGTCATCATCGGCAAAAACGGTGCAGGAAAGTCTACATTGATCAAGGCGATCCTGGGAGAGATCCCGCATGAAGGGAAAATAGAGTTCAGAGATTTAAAAGACAATACCATCGGGAATCTGAAGATCGGCTATGTACCGCAGCAGCTGAACATCGAAAAAAATGCGCCGGTCAGTGTTTATGATCTGGCGGCAGGATATATCAGCCGGGTGCCGGTTTTCCTTTGGAAAAGCAGGCGGTTATATGAAAAGATCAAAGAGCAGCTGGCATTGTTTGACGGAGCAGAGCTGATCGATAAACAGTTGGGGGATTTGTCCGGCGGTGAACTGCAGCGTGTCCTGCTTGCCATTGCCTGCACTCCGGTGCCAAATCTGCTGATCCTGGATGAGCCGGTTTCGGGAATCGATTTTAACGGAAGAAAGCTGTTTTATAAGATCATCAATGAACTGAAACTGCAGTATGACATGTCGATCATCCTTGTATCCCATGATCTGGATCTGACGAAGGAATATGCCGACAGTGTTGTCCTGATCGACAAAACGGTACTAAAAGAAGGCACGGCACGGGAAGTTATGGCGAGCCGTGAATTTAAACAGGTATTCGGATATCTGAGTACAGAAGAGGAGGAAGGATAAGATGGCAGAGTGGCTTGCGTTTCTTCCGTTTGAATTTCTGACCTATGATTTTATGAAATATGCATTGCTTGCAATCCTGATCATTACACCGCTGTTTGGAATCCTCGGAACCATGATCGTCAGCAACCGGATGGCATTCTTTTCGGATGCCCTCGGGCATTCGGCATTTACGGGAATGGCGATCGGAGTATTGTTTGGGATAGCGGATACCTCAGTTTCCATGATCCTGTTTGCGGTTTTGTTTGCATTGCTGTTAAATTACATCCGGCATAAGAACATAGTGTCGTCGGATACCGTTATTTCCGTATTCTCATCCCTGAGTGTGGCAGTCGGATTGGCAATCCTTTCAAGAAACGGAAATTTTTCAAAGTATTCGGCACTTCTGGTCGGTGATATTTTAAGCATTACACCAAAGGAAATCGGCAGTCTCTTTTGTATCCTGATCGTGACACTGTTGTTTTGGTGTGTGGCATATAATGGACTGCACAGCATCGGGATCAATAAGAGCCTTGCGAAAAGCAAGGGAATCAGGGTACGTCTGTTGGATAATGCCTTTGTTGTTCTGGTGGCGGTGATCGTAATGTTATCCATACGCTGGGTCGGCATTCTGATCATTAATGCACTTTTGATCCTTCCTGCGGCAGCAGCAAGAAATCTGGCATCCAACAGCAGGGAGTATCATCTGTTTTCTATGATGATATCGGTATTTTCCGGGGTATTGGGACTGATCCTGTCCTATTATCTGAATGTAGCGACAGGACCGATGTTGGTTATGATAGCGGCATTGTTTTTCTTTATCACGTTTTTGGTAAGAAAATGGAGGTAGAAGGATGGAGGATAGAAAAATTTATGCAAGGATTCTTGTCAATTTTTTACTGACGTTGACCGGCGTTTTATTAGTGATCTTTTTACTGCCTAAATTGCTGCGGTTTTTCCTTCCGTTTGTCATTGCGTTTTTGATCTCCTGTATTGCCAACCCGATCGTTCGCTTTATGGAGAAAAAAGTAAAGATTGTAAGAAAGCATGGTTCGGCGATCATGATCGTTGTGGTTCTTGGAGCGGTAGTCTGTCTGTTGTACTTCGGATGCCGTTTCCTTGTGATACAGTGCCTGAACCTGTATGCAGACCGTTACGCTATTTTTGATGAGGTCAGTGCGGTGTTTGGAAATTTTGCGGACCGTCTGGAAGAAATGGTAGATCGCCTTCCGGGAGACTGGCAGATTTCTTTTGAGAGTCTTAGAGAGAGCCTGACCGTGTGGTTTGAGAGCTTTTTAACGAGTATTGAACTTCCGTCGCTTACAGAGGCAGGAACTTATGTGGGCAGCGTAGCTGAGGTGCTGTTCATTTTGATCATTACGATCCTGGCAGCATATTTTCTGACGGCAGAGAGGGATAACCTCGGAAGAAAATTAGCGTCCGTGCTGCCGAAAAACGTGATAAAATATTATGACATAACCGTAAACAGTTTTAAAAAGGCGGTGGGCGGTTATTTTAAAGCACAGTTTAAGATCATGCTCATTATCATGGCAGTACTGTTTTTTGGATTTCTGCTTATGGGAGTAAATTATGCATTGCTGCTCGCGGCACTGATTGCATTTTTGGATTTTCTTCCGATCTTTGGGACCGGAACGGTGTTTTGGCCGTGGATGGTGGTCGACCTCATCATAGGAAATTATAAACAGGCGATCTTTATCGGGATCCTGTATCTTGCCTGTCAGCTGATCAAACAGCTGCTGCAGCCTAAAATGGTAGGGGATAGTATTGGAGTCAGTCCGCTTGGAACCCTTCTTTATATGTTTGTCGGATATCGCCTGGGTGGGGTGTTCGGTATGATCATCGGTATTCCGATCGGTATGCTTCTGGTAACCTTTTACCGGGCGGGGATGTTTGACCGCCTGATTCGTGGTGCCCGGATCCTGGCAGATGCCGTGAATAAATTCAGAAAATATTAAAGCACAAGAGGGTGCAGACACAATGGAAACAACAAAGGAAGAGCTGCTTTCCATGATGCAGCGTTATGAGATAGGAAAAAAGCCGTTAGCCAGGCTCCTTGGCTGGGGGGAAACGACAGTCATGCGATATCTGGACGGGGTAGGACCAAACGGCGAATTTTTACGCAGGATAAGGGAACTTTCCGCAGACCCGTGGGAGTATGCAAAACTTCTTGAAAAAAACGGGAATGTGCTGACCCGGACGGCATATAAAAAGACAAAACGTGCCGTTTTCCGGGAGATATTCTGCGACCGGTCCACGGAGGCGATGCAGTATGTCATTTCGCTTGCCGAGGGAGATATTGCACCGTACCGGGTCATTTCCGTGTTGTATTATGCACAAATTTGTTCTCTTGTGCTGCGGGGGCTTCCACTGTTTGAGGAAGAAGCAGAATTTGCGGTAAAGGGAACAGCAGTCTATCCGAGACTTTACTGCAGGATGAAGGACTACGGCATCCGAAATCTGCATCCTGAAATTTCTACATTTTCCAAAGAAGAGCAGGAATATTTGAAAACAGTATGGCAGGTTCTGAACGGTTACAGCCCGAATGCTCTGCGTACTTTATTTTTAAGGGAAAAGAAGAGACTGCGCCGGCATTTAAAGAACGGGGCAGACCGGATAGATGCGGAACTTTTGAGAGGACAGTATGAGTTTGTACTGAAAAAGGCCGGAGTGGAGACTCCGATTCAGATGAAACAATTTTTTGCGACGGTGTTAAAAGAGCAGGCACGAGAGGAAAAAACGTCTGCGGTCTAGGAAAGGAAGCGGAACAGAAATGAAATTTCTGCATATGGCGGATGTGCATCTTGGGGCAGCGCCGGAAAGCGGCACGGCACTTGGGGAAATACGAAAAAGAGAGATCTGGGAGGCTTTTCGGGATGTTATCCGCATCTGCGAAGAGGAGGCAGTTGATCTGCTTTTGATCCCGGGAGATCTGTTTCATGGGCAGCCTCTTTTGCGGGAAGTGAAAGAGGTAAATTATCTGTTTGGTTCCCTGACAAAAACAAGAGTGGTACTGATCGCGGGGAATCATGACTGTCTGTTGAAAACGTCTCACTATTATGATGTGGAGTTTGCACCGAATGTGACTTTTTTGATGGACACACAGGCGGATGGCGTGTTCTTTCCGGATCTGAATACAGAAGTCGTCGGATTAAGTTATGAGACAAAGCAGATTTCCGAAGCACGGTACGATAAGATCCGGAGGATGGGGGACGACCGTATCAGCATATTGCTGGCTCACGGAAATATTCGTGCGGGGCTGTCAGGAGATGACAAACGAAACACGGCAGATAAGAGTATTCCGATCCATCGTGCGGCGATTGAAGAAAACGGGTTTGATTATGCGGCACTCGGTCACCTGCATACAAGATTTGATATCAGCGATCGTATTGCTTATTCCGGCGGGTTTGAACCACTGGAAAGAAATGAGACAGGAGCAAAAGGATATATTCTCGGAGAGATCACAAAAGAAGGATCGGAGCCTTCTGACATCCGATGGGAATTTGTACCGCATGCCAGGCGGGAATATGTACCGCTCACATTAGAAGTCACACCGGAGGATACCGAATTTTCTGTTTGCGAACGCCTATGGGAGAAAATGACGGAAAGAGGGCTTTTGCACTTATATCTGGTTACGTTGTGCGGAAAACGTGCAAGAGAACTTACGTTTTATACGGAACGCATGAAAGAAAGCCTCTGGCAGAGAGGGGCATATGTAATTACGCTGGAAGATAAAAGCGTATCGGATTTTTCGGTGGAAGAACTGCTTAGGGAACACCGGGGGGATTTTATCGGAGCGTATCTTTTAAAGCTGGGTGAGGAAACGGATAAGGAATTGGCAGTGAAGGCGGCAGAGTATGGACTTCAGGCACTGCTTGCGGAAGAATAGAAGGGAAAACAAGGATGAAAATAAAACGGCTTCTCGTAGAGGATTTTGGAAAGTTTCATCAGAAAGAATTTCTTGCCGTGGGAGGACTTAATGTAATAACCGGTGGAAACGAGTACGGTAAGACGACATTGCGCCATTTTTTGCGGGCTATGTGGTACGGACTGGAACGGGAACGAGGGGTACGGGCAAGGCAGGATGAATATACGCGGTACAAGCCATGGCATTCGGGCAGATTTCAGGGAAGTCTGGAGTGGGAGGCCGAGGGGAAAACCTATCGCCTGTCCAGAAACTTTCTGACCAGGGAAACGGTACTTTTTTGCCTGGAAAACGGAAAAATGATCCCGGAGCCGGAGAAATTTCTGGATAGCTGTGGGCGTTTGCCGGAGGCGGTTTACCGAAACACAGTCTGGACGGGGCATGAGTGCCGGACGGAAGATTCACTGGTGGAAAGTTATAAAAACCATATGGTAAATTTTGCGCTGACCGGAGGCATGAACCTTGATCTGCAGCGGGCAGAGGAGCGCCTGAAAAAGAGGAAAAGAGAGTTAGAAAAGAGCATTCCTGAAAGGGAGCTGGCAGAGTGTATGGAGCAGATGGCAAAAAAAAGTCATGATACCACACAGCTTACCGAACTCCGGAAACAGTTAGATGATGAAGAAGCACGGGATGCCGAACAGACAAAACAGCTGCAAAAAGCTAAAAAGGAAACGGAACGGTTATATTGCTGTATCAGGGAAGCTTCCCGAAAGCAGGAGTGGCAGCAGAGAGGCGAATGGTTATTTTTACTGTTTGCAGTTGTCGGAGCATTGCTTTTGGCACTGTCCGGAAGTCTTGCGGAAGTAATTGGGGCGAACGGGAAGAATGCAGTCCGATTAGCCGGCTGGCTGGTTCTGCTGAGTGGGCCGGCAGTTGGAATACCATTGATCATAAAGAATAAAGATCATGGAAAGAAGGAAGCGGAGGATCGCCTGGAGACCGTACAGCGAATGCTGCATGAAGGATATGAAATACAGAAAAGACGGCTGCCGGAGTTGGAGAAAAAACGGTTTGCGTTGGAACAGGCAGAAGAGCGGGTAAAAGAGTGTGAGAGGGCAGAAGAACGATATTTGGAGCTCCAACGTTCGGCAGATGCCATACAAAAAGAGATTGAGGCAGTCACGCTTGCAAAAAACACACTTCAGGAAGTATCTTCACGAATGAATGAGGAATATGGAGAGGCGTTTTATCAGAAGATGTCCGAGTATGTAAAGGATTTTACGGATTGTAAGTATGAACGCCTTACCGCAGACGACGACCTGAAATTGAGCACACTTACGGAAGATGGAAGGATAACGGCAGCACAGGTCAGCCATGGAACGGAGGAACAGTTTTATCTGGCACTTCGGTTTGCCGCAGCTGATGTCTTTGACCCGGAAAAGAAAAATCCGATGGTCCTGGATGACAGCTTTGCTTCGTTTGATGAGCAGCGGCTGGAATCGGCGCTGCTTGCACTTTCCAAATGCGGCAGGCAGATTTTTCTGTTCAGCAGTACCGGGAGAGAAGAAAAAATATTGAACCGGATGGGGATCCCCCATGAAACGATAGAAGGAGCGTATCTGTGATATGCTCCTTCTGCCATATAGGAATATATGTGATTTCTATTTTTGCGTGTTTGCATTGTGCTTCTCAATGCATTTCTGAATCCGCTCAGTCGGTGTTAAAAGATCACTGATGGAACCGTCGTGGTTCAATGTGTCGATTAAGAGGGCAATGTATTTGCTCATATCAGCACTGATGTAATATGGGCGGGATAAAAGCTCCTCTGACTGGTAAATGAGATTTGTTGTTACGATACGGTCGATCAGTCCTTCTTCGTAAGCCTGATCAAATTTTTCAAAGCCGTTGGTAAAGAGACCAAACGTAGAGCAGATAAAGATACGTTTTGCTTTACGCTTCTTTAATTCTCTGGCGGTATCCAGCATACTTTCTCCTGAGGAGATCATATCGTCAATGATGATAACGTCTTTTCCTTCTACGTTGCTGCCAAGGAATTCGTGGGCAAGGATCGGATTACGGCCGTTTTCAATCCGGGTGTAGTCACGTCTCTTATAGAACATACCTACATCCACTCCGAGAACGTTGCCGAAGTAAACAGCACGTCCCATAGCGCCTTCGTCCGGGCTGATAACCATGGTATGCGCCGCGTCTACAACAATATCCGGGACATTGCGAAGGAGGCTCTTGATAAACTGATAGGTAGGAAGAACGTTTTCAAAAGTTTTTAATGGAATTGCATTTTGTACGCGAGGATCGTGGGCATCAAAGGTAATGATACTGTCTACGCCCATATTGATCAATTCCTGGAGAGCAAGAGCACAGTCCAAAGATTCTCTGGCATTTCTCTTATGCTGTCTGCTTTCATAAAGGAAAGGCATGATCACGGTAATACGTCGTGCTTTACCGTTGACTGCAGCGATGACACGCTTCAGATCTGCGAAATGGTCATCCGGAGACATATGGTTCTGCTGTCCGCAGACAGAATAGGTAAGGCTGTGATTGGTGACATCCACCAGGATATACAAGTCATCTCCGCGAACTGTTTCGCGGATCAGTCCTTTTGCTTCTCCGGTTCCGAAACGCGGGCAGGTACTCTTGATCAGATAAGAATCCTTTTTATACTCTGCAAAATGAATGGTATCCTGATGACTGTGGTTGCGTTCATTTCTCCAGCGTACGATATAATCATCTACTCTGCCGGCAATTCCTTTGCAACTTTCCAGAGCAATGATCCCGAGTTTTCCGACAGGAATGGTTGCTAAGAAGTCTTCTTGTGGCATGGTAACGTCCTCCATCTAGTAATTTTATGCTTTAGCCTGGTGTGGCTGAAGTTTTGTAATAAATCATACAGTCTGAACCTATATTATCATATCGGGAGAGCTGCTTTTTGTCAAGGAAGAATCCTCCTTTAACGGATATCTTTTGCTGCCATCTTTTTTTGAAGGCGGATATCACTGCCAAAAAACAGAAGCGGTTTATAGCTGCTGAAAATGCGAGAGAAATTCCGCTCTCCGTATTGATTTTTTAATTCCTGTACGCCAAGGTTGGTAGAGATAATGGTAGAGCGTCGGTTCAAAAACCGTTCATTGATGCACAGACTCAGGCGGGACATGGTAAATGCCGTAGCAAGTTCTGTGCCCAGATCATCGATGATCAGCAGGTCGCAGTCTAAAATATGTTCGGAAGAGGCAGACTGCATGCTGTCATCTTCGTGAAAGGATTTTCCGAGAATGTCAAAGAGCTCATATGCCGTCAGATAAAGCACGGTATGTGCCGAACCGAGCAGCTCTTTTGCGATACAGTGAGACAGGAAGGTCTTTCCGAGTCCCGGAGCACCATAGAGCAGGAGATTCTGAAAATCGAGGTCGAAAGAATCTACAAAGGTATGTGCGGCAGTAAGATTGCGCTGCATATTCTGGCGTGCCGTCATATGCGTTTTGGAATCTTCTGCGGTGTCATCATAATAATCAAGTGAAAAGGTTGAAAAGTTTTCGGCCTGTATGACCTCAGAGAGGTTTGACTGAGAATAAAGAAGGTCAACGACCGCCTGCCTGAAACAGTGACAGTGTTCTTCCCCAATCCTGCCGGTATCTTTGCAGTCCGGACAGACATAGATCGGAGACAGATAATCCGCCGGATAGCCGTGAGCCGTTAAAAGTTCCGTTTTTTTTGCGGACAGTGCTTCATTCCGGCTGCGCAGGGCAACAAGGGAAGCTTTCTGTGATGCTTCTGAACCGGAAAAAAGGGACATTCTTGCGTACTGCATGGAGTTTTCGATGATCTCTGCATGCAGTGCGGAATATTCCGGAAGCTTTTTCTCGATCTCTGCCTGGCGTTTGTCCAAAATGGCACGTGACGCTGCCTGTCTGGCATCGTAAATGCGTTCAATGGTATGATATTGATGGTTTTTCAGTGCCATACAAAAAATCCTCTCTTCTTTACATTTGTAATAAGCGTTTCTCTAAATCTGACAGTTCTTCGCCGGAATACTGGCGCTGCGGATAGTTGTTGTAATTACCTGCGGACTTTGTCACGGAGGAAATGTTCCGGATGGTGTCAGCGGTCCTGTTCCGGTGCTCATGACCGGCATCCAGCACACGGACGTCCTCGAGAGAGGAAACACGGGCATCGTGCCAGCTCTCTAAAATACGGTCGGCATATTTAAAATCAGGTTTTCCGATATTTAAGATCGTACGGCTGCAGGCTTCAATGATCAGGTCAGGAGAAAAGCGGTAGCTGCTCCACTTTTTGATATAATCACGTTCCGGGCCGATCGGAAGACGGCCGAGGGAAAAGCCTTTGTTGACAGCGTTGAAGCAGGAATCATATAAAAGGCTGTATTCCTGTGCTTTCGCCACGGTATCAATCCCCTCCTTGTGCCAGGAGATCGCTACTTTTTCTATGTACTCACATTTTTTCTTATTCTTTGCCACGCAATATTCATACAGGTGGAGGATCAGATCGGTGGAAAAGTGAAGGCCTTCCGACAGGTAAGCAACGAGGTTGATATCCTGTGGGGTCAGAAGCCGTTCCAGGTATTGTTCCACTACGTTCAAAACGAAGGAAAGGTCCCCCTGCTCTTTGATCTTTTCCAGCTCGGCATCCGTGTAGAGAGGACAGTGCCAGGAGTCTTCCGGCACTTTTTCCGTATTCTGAAGTTCTCTGCGGTGCTGTTCGATGGAGATAAGGGTGCCGTTTGCCGGAGCTGCAGGTTCTGCCGGGCAGGTATCATGCGTCAGATCCAGGAGTGTAATACCGGAAATGATGTCATCCGTTTTTGAGAGGGATAGGATATTGCACTTTTCCCAGTAAGACAGAGCACGGAGGATATCCTTTTCGGTCTCATCAATGGCATCTGCCGCAGAGGAGAGAGAAAAAGGTTCTCCGGCCCGGGATAAACAGCGGAGCAGATATAAATAAACTTTGACATAAGCACCGTTGGCAGAAGGCATATAGCGGTCAATAAAAAGATTCGGCACGACGGTAGCACTGAATTTACGATCGGTATGTATTGTAATAGTATTCATCATGATTTCTCCACAAAAAGATTACTTAGTTTTAACGTGAAACGAGTATAACACAAAATTTTGAAAACGGGAATAGCTCTAAAAAATACACAGTCCGTAGAATAAAAATGTGGATAATGTGGATAACTTTGTGGAAAGCTTTCAAAATTTTTGTCGAAAGGAAAAAAAACACGCTATTTTAAAGGTTTTGTCCATAAGGGACAGGACGGTGGAGAAGAAAAAATAATCCACAACTCAAATCCGCCGAAAAAGGTGGATAAGTTGTGGATTGTGTGGATAACTAATTTTTAAGCAGGAATTCCCCAACATTTACGATATCTCCGGCACCCATAGTTATTAACAGATCGCCTGTGGAACAAAAATCTGACAAAAAATTTTCAATTTCTTCAAACGAATGAAAATAGTAAACTTCTTTACCCTTTTTGCGGATTTCATCACAAAGCACACCGGAGGAAATGCCAAGGGTGTCGGTTTCCCTGGCGGCATAGATCTCTGCAAGAATGACAACATCCGAAAGGGAAAGTGCATCGGCAAATTCCTGGAGGAGAGCCTTGGTACGGGTGTAAGTATGCGGCTGGAATACCGTGATCAGACGGCTGTGGCTGCATTTTCCGGCAGAAGTGAGGGTGGCACGGATCTCCGTCGGATGATGGGCATAGTCATCATAGACAGAGGCCCCGCGGAACACACCTTTATATTCGAATCGGCGCTTTGTGCCGCGGAAGGACGGAAGGATCCGGGTGATGTCTGCAAAAGAGACTCCATAACGCAGGGCAAGGGCAATGGCAGGGAGTGCATTGGAAACATTGTGCCTTCCGACCAGACCAAGAGATACGGAGCCGATATAAGTGTTTTCTGCGATAAAATCAAAGGAAGCACATCCGTTGCTGTCATAATGTACATTGGCTGCTGCATAAGTATATGGTGAAGACGGACATGCCGTATCGGTAATACCGTCTAAAATGCCGTAATCCGCAACCCGGCAGACCGCGTGTGCCAACAGGGAACGGTATTCCGGAATCTCACCATTGATGCAGACCAGACCGTCCTTTGGAACGAGCTCTATGTATTTGGCAAACGAAGTGCGGATATCGTTAATGTCTTTAAAGAAATCCAGATGGTCTTCTTCAATGTTCAGGATGATGGCATCGGACGGGGAAAGGGATAAAAAGGTATTGGTGTATTCGCAGGCTTCTGCCACGAAATACTCCGAATGGCCGATGCGGAGATTCCCGCCGATGGCAGGAAGGACACCGCCTACGGAAATGGTAGGATCCAGATTGCCCGCCAGCAGAAGAACCGACAAAAGGGAGGTGGTAGTTGTTTTGCCGTGAGTGCCGGCAATGCCGACGGCATGACGGTAGTGTTTCATGATCTGGCCGAGCAGGTCTGCACGGACCATGACAGGAATGCCGGCTGCCTTGGCAGCACAAAGCTCTTCGTTGTCCTCGGAGACGGCAGCAGTGTATACGGCAAGATCGATATCCGGAGTGATGTTTTCTTTGCACTGGCCGATGGAAATGCGGATGCCGAGGGCTTCCATTTCCTCTGTCAGGGACGAAGCGTGCCAATCGGAACCGGAGATGGTAAAACCGCGGCTGTGCAGCAATTTTGCGAGACCGCTCATGCTGATACCGCCGATACCGATAAAATGGATATGGATAGGATGACGAAAATCAATCTGATACATAAAAGTGCCTTTCTTCTATTTATTTTATTAAAGTTCTGCGTTTTTTTCAGTTACTATATTATACCGCATCCGGAGAAATTTTGAAACACTTTTGCACAGGGAAGTTTCATATTTTTATTATGTTGTTTTTAGGGCAGTTTTCAAACTGCGAGACCGGTTTTTGTTACATTTGAACAAAAATAGAAATAATTAGAAAAAAAATTTGTAAAAAGTGTTCACATGAGATGAAAAAAATGCTATACTGAATTCATAGAACAAAAACAGGTGCCGCAAAGCACTTTAGAATGGGGGATAAACGTGATTAAAAAAGAAATGATTGCCATGCTTTTGGCAGGCGGACAAGGTTCACGTCTTGGTGTCCTTACTTCGTCCATTGCGAAACCGGCAGTTTCTTTCGGCGGGAAATACCGCATTATTGATTTTCCGCTGAGCAACTGTATTAATTCCGGTGTGGATACCGTCGGCGTGCTCACACAGTACCAGCCGCTCCGACTGAATACCCATATCGGTATCGGCATTCCGTGGGATCTGGACCGTAATGTCGGAGGTGTTTCCATCTTACCGCCGTATGAAAAGAGTACGAACAGCGAATGGTATACCGGAACGGCAAATGCGATCTATCAGAATTTAAAATATATGGAGCAGTATAATCCGGATTATGTGCTTATCCTTGGCGGTGACCATATTTATAAGATGGATTATGAACTGATGCTCGAGTTCCATAAGAAAAATCATGCAGACATTACCATGGCAACGATCCCTGTTCCGATGGAAGAGGCACACCGCTTCGGCATCGTGATCACTGACGGCGAGAGAAGGATCGTGGATTTCGAGGAAAAACCGGCAAATCCGAGAAGCAATCTGGCTTCCATGGGAATTTACATTTTTAATTGGAGTGTATTAAGGGAGGCTTTGATCACTCTGTCTGAGCAGCCTGGATGTGATTTCGGAAAGCATATCATCCCATATTGTCATCAGAGAGGTGACCGTGTGTTTGCTTATGAATTTAACGGTTACTGGAAGGATGTCGGAACGCTTTCTTCCTATTGGGAGTCCAATATGGAATTGATCGATCTGATCCCTGAGTTTAATCTGTATGAAGAATTCTGGAAGATCTATACAAAAGCAGAGGTCATTCCGCCGCAATACATAGCACCGGATGCCGTAATTGAACGTGCCATCATCGGAGAAGGCGCGGAAATCCATGGAGAGGTATATAATTCCATCATCGGACCGGGTGTTCTGATCCGGAAGAATGCTGTAGTGCGCGATTCCATCATCATGAAAGGAACAGTGGTTGGAACGGATACCAGGGTAAATAAGGCGATCATTGCAGAAAACTGTGTTATCGGCAGCGCATGTGAAATCGGTATCGGAGATGAGAAACCGAATGTATGGAGACCGGATATTTATAATGAAGGCATGGTAACCGTTGCAGAAGAGTCTGTGATCCCGGATCAGGTACGGATCGGAAAGAATACGGCAATTTCAGGAAATACGACAGCAGAGGATTATCCGCAGGGACAGTTGGAGTCGGGAGAAAATATAATAAAGGTGGGTGACGGCAGATGAGAGCAATAGGTATTATTCTGGCAGGCGGAAACAATTTTAAAATGAAGGAGCTTTCCAAAAAGCGTGCCATTGCGGCAATGCCGGTTGCAGGAAGTTATCGTGCCATTGATTTCGCCCTCAGCAATATGACAAATTCCCATGTACAGAAGGTGGCAGTACTGACACAGTACAATTCCCGCTCATTAAACGAACATCTGAGTTCTTCCAAGTGGTGGGACTTCGGAAGAAAGCAGGGAGGGCTGTTTGTTTTCACACCGACCATCACGGCAGACAACAGCTTCTGGTATCGCGGGACGGCAGATGCCCTTGCCCAGAATCTGAGCTTTTTGAAGAACAGCCATGAGCCGTATGTGGTCATTGCTTCAGGAGACGGTATTTATAAACTGGACTATAACCGGGTATTGGAAGCTCATATGGAAACTAAGGCAGACATTACCGTTGTGACGACCACGCTGCCTCCGGAAGAGGACGCAACACGTTTTGGAGTGATCACGACAGATGATACCGGAAGAATCATGGAATTTGAGGAAAAGCCTCTGATCTCAAAAAGCAACCGGATTTCTACGGGGATTTATGTGGTCCGCAGGCGTCTTTTGATCGATCTGATCGAACAGGCGGCTGAGGAAGAACGACATGATTTTGTAAAGGACATCCTGATCCGGTATAAGGATGTAAAGAAGATCTGCGCGTATGAGATTGACTCTTATTGGAGCAATATTTCTACGGTGGATTCTTATTATAAGACCAATATGGACTTTTTAAATCCGGAAATAAGAGAATATTTCTTCCGGCAGCATCCGGACATTTATTCCAAGATCGATGACTGTCCTCCGGCAAAGTACAATCCGGCAGCCAGGGTAACGAACAGTCTGGTCTCCAGCGGATGCATCTTAAACGGAACCGTGGAGAATTCCATCTTATTCAAGAAGGTATATATCGGGAATAATGTTACCATCAGGAACAGTATCATTTTGAACGACGTGCATATCGGTGATAATACCGTGATCGAAAACTGCATTGTAGAAAGCAGGACAACGATCACACCGAATTCTACCCTGACCGGGGATGCAGGAAATATCAAGATCGTGATAGAAAAAGCAAACAGATACGAAATTTAAAATACGGGGGAGTAAAAAGTGCAGATTACAGATGTTAGAATCCGGCAGATAACAAAGGAAGGAAAAATGAAAGCCATTGTTTCTGTAACGCTGGATAATGAGTTTGTAGTCCATGACATTAAAGTAATTGACGGAGATAAGGGACTTTTCATTGCCATGCCAAGCAGAAAGAGCGGAGAAAATGAGTTTAGGGATATCGCACATCCTATCAACTCTGAAGTAAGGGAAAAAATGCAGAAAGTCATTTTGGAACAGTATGAAAAGGCCTTGGCCGAGAATACTTTGGAAGAATAATGAAGAAGCAGAGGGAGCACTGAACTGCTCCCCGTCAAGTAGACAATTGAAAAAATATAAAATTTTTCCTGC
>CAZWCZ010000013.1:0-44959 GCA_964632165.1 uncultured Lachnospiraceae bacterium
TAGTGTAAGACTAAATTCAGCAAGAAGTGGAATTTATTTTTTTATTTCACGAAAATCAAAAGAATTTATGATATGTCTTGAAATTTAGATGTATTTGGATATATAATATTCTTTGCTAATTGAAAAACAAATACCTTATCGAAAGAGGAGAGAAAAACATGAAGAAGTTAACAACATTACTTTTGGCAGTATTCATGGTAGCAGGTCTTGTGGCTTGCGGAAACAATGACGGTGATGCAGATATCAATGCAAAATCGGAAAACGTTATGACTTATGCAGAGTATGATGCAGCTGAGATCGGTGCAGAAGTTACGATTGAAGCATATGTTCAGGCAACACAGTCCTGGTGGGACAATAAGATTGTGATCTATCTTCAGGATGGCGATGGCGGTTATTTTGCATACAATGCAGCCTGCACAGAAGAAGAGTCCAAAAAGTTAGTGCCTGGCACAAAGCTCCGCGTTCACGGTTATAAGGATGCATATGCAGGCGAAGTTGAGATCATTGATGCTACATTTGAAATTCTGGATGGAAAGTATGTTGCAGAGGCAGTGGATCTGACATCCGTACTCGGAACAGATGACATGATCAAGTATCAGAACCGCTTTGCTTCCTTTAAGGGTCTTACGGTAGAAGCTTCTAAGGATGCAGATGGAAATGAAGTAGCTTATCTTTATAAGTGGAACGGTTCCGGTTCGGAAGGTGATGACCTTTACTTCAACGTTTCTTATAACGGAAAGACTTTTACTTTCCTTGTAGAGTCTTATCTTTGCGATAAGGATTCTGAAGTATATAAGACAGTAAAGAATTTAAAGGTTGGCGATACCATCGATGCAGAAGGTTTTGTTTACTGGTATGATGGTATTAACCCACACATTACAGGCGTTACGGTAAAATAAGAAAGTATCCGGAAATTTCGGAAACAAAAAAATAAAACGGCAGCTGCTTTTTCTGACTGGTCAGAAAGCAGCTGCCGTTTTTAGGATCACGAAGTAGGTTTTCGGAGCGGACAGTTTGACATATGGATCTTATTTTTCAATACGTTAAGCCCACAGTCGGAGAGATAGTCCTGCAGGATCGGAATGGACTGCGAAGAGGTTGGACCGATGATGATCTCACCGACCAGATCGGAAAGATGCATATTGAGTTTACTGCACATCCGATTTAAGTTGAGAGGATAGTATTTTTTGATCCGGTCCATGGAAACATGGTACTTTGGCTCGACCGCAAATTCGTTAGAAATGAACGGAGATACGACCAGACGGAATTCTTTTTCGCTTGCAAATGACGGATGCTTAAATGCTGCAGACTGTACCCAGGCATCGTTCATCAGGGTATGAAGTTCCGGAGAAGTTTCCGAAACAGCATCCGAAGATTTGATCTGCTGGTAAAAGGCATCTACCAGACGATGTTCGTGCATGTCTTCCTGATAAAATACTTCTGCAAGGGAAATGGCACCGCCGATCATTTTCTCCATCATTTCATCGTGAAAGGCGATACAGACGCCCTGACCGTAATGTCCGTAGCGTTCCCATTGGGAAGCATCGTCCCGGTATTTGGAAAAGCAGGCAGCATAAGCGGAATAGTGGAATTCTTTTGCAAGTTCCGTGCGGAAAAACTGCTCTGCCGCATGGCATTTTTCGGTTTCTCCATCTGCTTCAAGCTTTTCAATGACTGCTTTACAGATGCCGTTCATAAACAGGCGCATTTCAGAAGCATCGTTCATGTTCAAAATGTTGTTGAGACGAAGTTCTGCACAGCGGATGATGCCGTCAAAGGCATTAAAATCGGTATAATGATATAACATATTGGGAAGCCTCCTTTTCTATTTCCATAAGTCAGAGACAAAGTACATCAGGCAGGCCCAGGTAAAAACGGAGAAGAAAATGCCGTTTTGATCAGTTCCCCTCCGGAGGGTTTCCAGTGCTTCTTCTTTTGTAAACAGTTCAAATCCATCAAAACATTCCGTGCCCACAGCGCCTGCCTGCGAAAGGGAAGAAAGATCCGGTACCTGCACAACGGAGCAGACTAAAGCGTTGCTTTCATCCGTCATGCCGGGAGTGGAAAACAACAGCGGATTAATGATATGAAATCCGGAAGTGTCGGTAAGGATCAGACCGGTTTCTTCTTCAATCTCGCGCTTTGCCGCATTGAGCAATGGATTTTCCGTCTGTAGGTCTGCTTCGTCGATGAGACCGGCAGGCGGACTGAGTAAAAATTGCCCGGCAGGATAACGGTATTCCCTGGAAAGAAGAAGTTTTGGTTCTTCTCCGGCAATGCATAAGATGACAACACAGGAAACGGCATCAGGAAGAGCTCTTTTAAATTCCTCTTCGGATTTTACGGCCATGAGGTGGTCTGCAGTTCTTCGGGAAGCGTCATAATAATGTTTCCCGGGTGCATATTGCAGATCATAGACGCGGATAAAACGGGATTCAAACAATGGTTTTACGTTTTCATTTTTTATAATCGGTTTCATAACAGAATCATCCTTTCTTTTCATAATTATAGTATATTTTTTTAGGAATGGCAAATGAAACAATCCGTAGGATGTATTGACAAGTATGGGTGGAATGATGGTATAATGGGAAGAGACGTGAAAGCGCTTACAATAATATGGGAGGAACGCAAGAAAAATGAAACAGAACAGGAAAAGAAAAGTGATTGCTTTGTGGCTTGCAGTGTTTTTGATGACCGGACTGATTCCGGTACAGCAAAACGGATGGCAGCAGGTACAGGCAGCAGAAAACACAGTGTATGTGCTGGAAGCAAATCAATTAGATGCAGCTTCTGCCGGAACTTACACAGACGGGCAGGAAGTAAAGAAAGATGATTTTTTTACTTTGTATATGAGCACGAAGACAAAGGTTGATTCCAGCAATAAAACATGGGAGGACGGATATACCAGCGGACAAAGAATCAACTTTGGAGGGAAAGCCGACATTTCCGTACCGAAAAATGTAGTTTCTTTTAAGACTAACGGACCGTCTACCGTTAAGGTATGGTGGGTAGAAGGTGGTGACAATCACAGAGAAGTGGTCATTTATTCTATCGACGGCAGTGAGGCTGCAAAATCCACGGAAGGTGCAGAGGCAGCAAAGAATGATCTTGCTTATTCCGAACTGACACTGGAAGAAGGCGGTACGTATTTTCTGGGTGGTGACACGGGAAACAATTATATCTTTAAGATTGAGGTAACAGAGACTGCCGGAACGACAGTGCAGAAAAAGGCATGGGCTGAGGTGGCAGCACCGGTTCTTGGAACGCCTGTTTTAAAAGCAGACAGTACAGATACCATTGTGATCCCGTATACTATGATGATCGATGAAACAGAGGGTGCAGATTATGTGGAGATCACGGTAAAGGATGCAGAAGGAACGACACTGACTGTATTAAAATCCATGGTAGCAGGAACAGAGGGAGAAAAGGAGTTTGCCCCGTCTGCGAGCGGGACGTATTCGTTTGAAATTGCGGCATACCGTGACGGAGAAGAAGTAAAGACAGGGAATACCGCAGTATTTGAAAACTTTTCTTACCCACTTTCCAAAACGACCATCAGTGTGATCTACAACAAGGGTAACGGAACGGTTTCTCTTGGATGGAGCGAAGTTAAGGAAGCAACGGCATATGTGGTTGAGTACAGCGAAAACGGTACAGATTGGACAGCTACAGAAGCCGGCACAGCATTAACTGCGGATGTATCTGGTCTGACGGTAGGTAAGGAATATGTGTTCCGTGTACTTGCAAAACGTGATACGGAAACGACCATATCGGAAGAAAGCAAGGAAAAAGTAACAGAGGAAACGCAGGTGCCGTGGGGGTACATTGTTTACGGTAATGGTGCAAGTACAAGCAACTCAAGTCTTTCCGGAAACTTAAACCGTGACGGGAAGATCCAGCTGACATCAGGAAAGCTGACAGACGGAAAGCTGACGGGAAGCGGAAATAACGGTAAGATCGTACCGGGTTCTTATGACGGACTTCAGTTTTATTATACAGCGGTCCCAACGACCAAAAACTTTACTTTAAGAGCAAAGATAACTGTAGACCAGTGGTGGTTATCCAACGGACAGGAAGGGTTCGGTCTGATGGCAGCTGACCAGCTGGGCGGTTCCGGATGGAACAATTCTTATATGGCTTTGGTATCTAAGGCAGAATATTACTGGAACGACAACAAACTGGAAGTGACTACGGACACGAGCCAGAAGAAGGTTTCACAAAAACTTGGTATTGTTGCTCAGGAAAAGAAAGGGATCACAAAGGAAAATCTTGCTTTGTTTGAAGCAAACGATACGGAGACCATTCAAAAGAACTTTTTATCTGCGATGTATGGTCTGGAGCAGAGATATCCGGATGCAACGAATGTTATCGGCAACAGCATCAATGCAGTAACGGAGGATTTCTATTATACGGATGGAGAGGAAAGTATTAAGGGTGAACTGATCACAGAGATGTATCTGACCATCCAGAAAAATAATACCGGATATTTTGTTACCTATGAGACAACCGACGGAAGTTATTCCGTAACAAAGAAATACTATGATCCGGATGCATTATCTAAGATCGATCCGGACAATGTCTATGTCGGATTTTTCACATCCCGTTATGCACAGATCACAGTATCTGACGTGACATTTGCGATCACTGATCCGGAACAGGATGCTCCGGCAGAAGAGAAGCCGATCGAAAAGATTGCGGTAAATACAAAAGTACAGTCTCCGACGGCTACCGGAAAGAAAGAGTATGCGTTGGAGTTTTATGCAAACTGCGACGGTGTGGCTACGGTAAATGACGGTTATGGAAACAAACTGGCAGAAAATGTTCCGGTAAAGGCAGAGCAGACAACGGTACTCTGTACGACAGAACTCGGCATAGGAAACAACAATTTTGTTATCACTTTTACACCGGATGAAAATTATATCCCGGGCGAAGACCAGATCATGGAGTCTTACAAAGCAGAGAAGATATCGCATCAGGTAACACATGCCGTTTATGGCGAGGCAGGACAGTCCATCTGGGTTGCACCGGAAGCATACGGAAATGGAACAAAAGAAGATCCGATGAACATAGTGGATGCAGTAAAATATGTACAGCCGGGACAGACCATCGTTCTGACAGAGGGTATCTATTCTCTGAATCAGCCGTTAAAGATTGAACGGGGGATCGATGGCACGGAAGAAAATCGGATCTATCTTGTGGCAGATCCGGAAGCAAAGACACGACCGGTATTCAGTTTTGGCGGTTTTAGTGCCGGGATCACGCTTGGCGGTGATTATTGGGTACTTCGTGGATTTGATGTAACGAAATCCGCAGACGGACAGAAAGGACTTCAGATTTCGGGAAGCTATAATCTGGTAGACAGTGTCAATGCATACCATAACGGAAATACAGGAATTCAGATCGCACGGTATTCTTCGACGGATTTGTATGAAGACTGGCCGAAGTACAATACCATCCTGAACTGTACTTCTTACGGCAATGCAGATGCCGGATATGAAGATGCGGACGGCTTTGCCGCAAAACTGACGGTAGGCGAGGGAAATGTATTTGATGGATGTATTGCACATCATAATGCAGACGACGGATGGGATCTGTACTCTAAAGTGCAGACCGGTAAGATCGGTTCTGTAACGATCCGGAACTGTATTGCATATGCAAACGGATATTTAGAAGACGGAACGCTTGCAGGAAACGGAAACGGATTTAAAATGGGCGGAGAGAATCTTTCCGGTAAGCATGTTCTTGAAAATTGTATTGCTTACGAAAATAAGAACAAAGGAATCGACTCCAACTCCTGTCCGGACATTATAGTAAAGGATTGTATTTCTTTTAACAATGGTGCATACAACGTAGCTCTCTATACCAATACGGCGGCAAATACGGACTATGATGTAGACGGATTGCTTTCTTTCCGCTATGATGTGGAAGAAAAGACGTATGGCATTGCAGAAAATGTAAAAGCAAGAGGCAGCCAGAGCGAAACAAAGCTTTATGGTGAAAGAAATTACTATTGGAATGCAGATGCAAAGAAATCGATGAATCATATCGGAAATGCAGTTTCTGCGGATTGGTTCGTATCCCTTGATACCACAGTGCTTCCGGCAAGAAATGAAAACGGTACTATACAGCTGAACGGTCTGTTTGTTCTTACGGAAAAAGCACCGGCTGAAATAAGCAGTGTTGGCATTGGCAGCGGAACGGCATCGGAAACTTCGGTCATCCCGGCATCCATTACGGAAGACGGGATCCAGGCAGCAAAGAAGCCTTCCAATACCCCAAGTGCAACACCGGTTCCGACGCAGACTCCTTCTCAGAGCAGCGGAGCAGAAGCAGCAACACCGGTCGGACTGTATGCAGTGATCGTTGTTTGTGTTGCAGCCGTTGCAGCGGTTGTCATAGTTCTTTTAAAGAAAAAGAAACATTAAAATAAGGCATAATAAAAGCTCCTTCCAAAGCAGACGGTGAAAATTAAAGACTGTCCGGCTAAGAAGGAGCTTTTTAATTACTTTCCGGTGCTGACCGTATGATTGGAAGAAAATTGCTTTTTCAATCGGTATCGGCAGAAGAAAAAGGCAGGAATCAAAAACAGATCTGCAGTCAGCCAGGCAGCCGGACTGGAAATACAGATGCTTCTGAACCCGAGATATTTCGGAAGTACAATACCGACAAAGCATCGTGCGATCATTTCAAGGATGCCTGCACCCATGGCGAAAGTCGAAAATCCCATACCCTGGATCGTAAACCGGAAGGTAAGGATAAAGGTTAAAAGAGGAAAACCGGCGGTACAGATGAGGGTATATAAGTAGGCCTGACTCAGAGCAAGTGTTTCCGAAGCGTCGATGAACAGTAAGGAGACATCATATCCGAAAAAGTACATCAGCACAAAAGTAACCATGGAAATAACAATGCCGGTCAGTGTACCTGCAAGTAATCCTTTGGAAACACGGTCAAGACGTCCGGCACCGACATTCTGCCCGGCATAGGTTGCCATGGTAGCACCAATCGCTTCTAACGGACAGGAGATCAGGGAATAAAGTTTTTGTGCGGCGGTAACACCGGCAATGGTTGCCTCTCCGAAAGAATTGACGGCTGTCTGTATGACAACGGTTCCGATAGCAGTGATCGCATATTGCAGTCCCATTGGGAAACCAATGGCACACAGACGAAAATAAACAAAGGTAGATGGGATCCAGTCGGATTTTTCGGGGCGGACAATGTCAAATTTCTTATATAAATAAAAGAAAGACGCCACACCGGAAACTGCCTGGGAAACAACGGTAGCAAGTGCGGCTCCGGCAACACCAAGCGGGATCACGAGGATGAACAAGAGATCCAGCAGGATATTTAACAGAGAGGAAATGACCAAAAACAAGACCGGAGTTTTACTGTCACCGAGGGAACGGGTAATCGAAGCAACCATATTGTAGAGCAGAGTGAACGGAATCCCTGCAAAAATTACAACAATATAGTGATAAGCATATGTGTAGGCATCTGCCGGAGTGTCCATAAAACGGAGCATGGGATGAGTACAAGCAACGGTAAGGACAGTAACGACGAGAGAAAGCGCGGCACAAAGCACTGCACAGGCAGCACTCATCTTCTTTAACAGTTTGTAGTTCCTGGCACCAAACATCTGGGCGATGGGGATGGCAAAGCCGCTGCAGATACCGGTGCAGGAGCCGATGACTAAAAAGTAAAGAGAACCGGTAGAACCGACACCGGCAAGGGCGTTCAGACCGAGAAACTGTCCGACGATCATAGTATCAACCATATTGTAAAGCTGCTGGAACAGCATACCTAAAAATACCGGCATTGCAAAGCTGACAATGCAGCGGAATGGGGAACCTGTAGTCATATCTTTTGTCATGATGTTAACCTTCTTTTTTGTTTTATTAGTTCACATTTAATGTGATTTTTACGTTACCAACCTGATATGATACATGAAAATCATTTCAAAATCAATAGCAAAGAGGAAATTTCAGACGTATTCTGATGAAAAGTTTTCTGTCAGATTTTCATGATCTTTGTGCAATTTTTTCTTGTAAATGAAAGGGAGTCTGATATAATGAAAAAAGTGGGCAAAAGAAAATTGCAGAACAGGAGAGAAATAAATGGATCACAACTTATTGATACAAAGAAAGGAACAGACAAAGAGGCAGTATAAAAGGAAGGTAATGGCTGCCACTGCCGGAGCAGTGATCCTTGTGATACTGATCCTTGCCGGATTGGCCGTACTCCTTTTTGGTAACGGAGATAATAAGAAAGAACAGGGAACAAACGGGTACGGAAGCGTACTGGAGGGAACACCGGCTCCAACTTCGGAAGCTCTGGCGGAAACACCGATACCGACGGAAACACCGACACCAACGCTGACACCGACGCCGACAGTAACACCGACGCCAGAGGTTACACCGATAGCACGTATGGTGGCAATTGATCCGGGGCACGGAGGAAAAGATGAAGGAAGTATCAACCGTGATCTTGGATTGTGGGAACAGACGGCAAATGTGCAGATCGCCCTGGCACTGAGGGAAGTGCTGGAAGAAATGGGCTATCAGACATTTTTGACGCATGAAGGCGAGATCCCGCGGGATGAGAAGCTGGAAAACACGGACCGTAATCCGATGGCAGAGGCAGCGGGAGCGGACATTTATGTCAGTATCCATTTAAACTCAACGGATATTGAGTCCAAGCAAAGTGTAAAAGGAATTGAAATTTATTATTGTAAAACAAGAAGTGACGGAAGTAATAACCTGGCTGCAGACATTTTAGAGAAAGTAATTGAAGCGACCGGAGCAAAGGACAGAGGAATCAAGGACGGAAGCAATCTGACGGTACTGAAACGTTCGAATATCCCGGCTGTTTTAGTGGAGTGTGGGTTCATTTCTTCGGATGAAGAATGTCAGAAGCTGTTTGATCCGGAGTATCAGAAGTTATTAGCACAGGGAATCGCAAACGGGATTGCGGAGTTTCTTCCGCTCCGAAATGGAGAGTAGCGTGAAAGAAAAAATCAGACAGGATTACGGACATACCATTTATGCATCTTACATTGGGTATATTACACAGGCGATTGTGAACAACTTTGTTCCGCTGCTGTTTCTGACATTTCAAAAACAGTATGCGGTCGGGTTGGGAGAGATAGGACTGCTGGTTACGGTAAATTTTGCCGTGCAGCTTCTGGTAGATCTTTTTTCGGCACGTTGTATTGATAAAATAGGATACCGCCGTGCAATTGTTACGGCACATATCCTGGCGGGCACCGGACTGGTCGCTCTGGCATTTCTCCCGGATTTGCTGCCGCCGTATGTAGGGATCGTACTGTCCATCCTCATTTATGCCATTGGCGGAGGCATCATTGAAGTGCTGATCAGTCCGATCGTAGAAGCGTGTCCGACGAAAAAGAAAGAAGCAGCCATGAGTATCTTACATTCTTTCTACTGCTGGGGACATGTCTTTGTCGTACTGGCAAGTACAGCTTTTTTTCAATGGATCGGAATTGAGCATTGGAAACTGCTTTCAATCATTTGGGCAATGATTCCTTTGGGGAATGCAGTTTATTTTTCTCTTGTTCCTATTACTACAATTGTAGAAAATGGAACGGGAATGTCCGTGAAACAGTTGCTGAAAGATAAAATGTTCTGGCTTTTTGCAATTTTGATGCTATGTGCCGGTGCTTCGGAACAGGGCATGAGTCAGTGGGCGTCTGCATTTGCCGAATCAGGACTGAAAGTTTCAAAGACAGTGGGAGATCTCGCCGGACCATGTCTGTTTGCCTTGCTGATGGGAATTTCAAGGACACTGTATGCCAGATATGCAGACAGGATCAGCATTCGAACTGCCATGGCAGGAAGTGCCGTTCTTTGCATGGTCTGCTATGTAACGGCAGCAGTGGCACCACATCCGGTGCTTGGCCTGATCGGCTGTGCCGTATGTGGATTTTCCGTCGGCATTCTCTGGCCGGGCACTTTCAGCATGTCTTCTGCGGCAATGAAAAACGGCGGTACGGCGATGTTTGCACTTCTGGCACTGGCAGGAGACCTTGGCTGTTCTGCCGGACCGACGCTGGTGGGAGCGGCAGCAGAGGCATTTGGAGCGGATATCAGGGCAGGATTGCTTTTGGCACTGATTTTTCCTCTGCTTCTTGTTCTGACACTCGTCGGAATGAAAAAAGAGAAGTTATCTTAAATAAAAAAGAAAAAAATACCGCAAGAGAAATTTTAAAAGATTTCTCTTGCGGTATTTTTATTATTGATGATAAGCGTCCAGGATGATCGTACGTGCTTTTTTTGCATCTTCTTTGGTCAATGCAGGAAGATGCTCCAAAGGATACGGGATTCCGAGATTCTTATATTTTGCGGTACCCATCTGATGGAATGGAAGAACTTCCAGGCCAACAATGTTATGGAACTGTTTCATCAGTGTTCCGAGACCGGTCAGCTGTTCCGTCATGTTTGTAATCTCCGGAACCAGAACATGGCGGATGACCATTGGAATCTTCTTCTCGGAAAGAAGGGCTGCAAATGCGAGCGGAGCATCCGGAGCCTGTCCGGTCAGCTTCTTATGCTCTTTTGGATCGCTGTGTTTGATATCCAGAAGAACAAGATCAGTATAAGAGAGCAGTGTCTCATAGTCTGCACGTTTTGAGTCCTGATAAACAGCTCCTGAAGTATCCAGACAGGTGTGGATTCCCATTGATCTTGCTTTTCGAAACAGTTCGGTCAGAAATTCAAGCTGCAGCAGGGGCTCGCCTCCTGAAACAGTGAGACCGCCGCTTTTATAGAAAGCGGCATTTTTCTGATAGCCGGACAGAAGTTCTTCTGTTGTCATCCATGTGCCACCGGATGCTGTCCAGGTGTCAGGATTATGACAATAAAGACAACGAAACGGGCATCCCTGGAAAAATACCACATATCGGATGCCCGGTCCGTCTACCGTTCCAAAAGATTCAATGGAATGAATGCGCCCCTGATTACATTCCTTCATGGAACGTACGGGAGATTACTTCATCCTGCTGTTCCTTTGTTAACTTATTGAAGTTAACTGCGTATCCGGATACACGGATCGTAAGCTGAGGATATTTTTCAGGGTGAGCCTGTGCATCCAGAAGAGTATCTTTGGAGAACACATTTACATTTAAATGATGACCGCCTTTTTCAACGTAAGCGTCAAGCATATCTACAAGGTTATCAATCTGAGCATTGTTTGCTGTCATAAGAAAATCCTCCTTTTTTATTCTTCATCAATTTTCATGCCTTCTACTTCAAGGTCGCCGGAGAAAAATACGTTTTCTCCCTTGCCAAGAGCATCCGGAATGATAGAGAAAGTATTGGAAATACCGTCCTGAGCATCCTTAAACGGAAGCTTGGAAACGGAACTTAAAGATGCGATCGCACCGTGAGTATCACGGTTGTGCATTGGGTTTGCACCCGGTGCAAAAGGTTCACCGGCTTTTCTTCCGTCCGGAGTGGAACCGGTATTCTTACCATATACGACGTTAGAAGTGATAGTAAGAATGGAAGTGGTTGGGATACCTCCGCGGTAAGTGTGTACGCCGTTTACATAACCCATGAAAGTATGAACGATATCGTATGCGATGTCATCGGCACGGTCGTCATCATTACCATACTTAGGGAAATCCCCTTCTACTTCGTAATCGACAACAACGCCGTTTTCATCACGGATGGTCTTAACCTTTGCGTATTTGATCGCGGACAGGGAGTCAGCAACTACGGAAAGTCCGGCAATACCGGTTGCAAACCAACGGGTAACGTTTTTGTCGTGAAGTGCCATCTGTAATCTTTCATAGCAGTACTTATCATGCATATAGTGAATGATGTTTAATGTGTTTACATAAACACCTGCAAGCCATTTCATCATATCCTGGTACTTTTCCCATACTTCTTCGTAGGTTAAGTATTCGGAAGTGATCGGACGGTACTTAGGACCAACCTGCTTCTTGGAAATTTCATCTACACCGCCGTTGATAGCGTACAGGAGACATTTTGCAAGGTTTGCACGTGCTCCGAAGAACTGCATTTCCTTGCCGACTCTCATGGAAGATACGCAGCAGGCAATAGCGTAGTCATCACCGTGTGTTACACGCATTAAGTCATCGTTCTCATACTGGATGGAAGAAGACTCGATCGAAGTCTTAGCACAGAACTTCTTGAAGTTTTCAGGAAGTCTTGTGGACCATAATACGGTCAGGTTTGGTTCCGGAGCGGTACCTAAATTCGATAATGTGTGGAGGTAACGGTAGGACATCTTTGTAACAAGAGTACGGCCGTCAATACCCATACCGCCGATGGATTCTGTTACCCAGGTAGGGTCACCGGAGAATAAAGCATTGTATTCCGGAGTTCTTGCAAATTTTACAAGACGCAGCTTCATAATGAAGTGGTCAATGAATTCCTGGATTTCTGCTTCTGTGAAAGTGCCGTTGGCAAGATCACGTTCAGCATAGATATCAAGGAAAGTGGAAGTACGTCCGAGGGACATGGCAGCACCGTTCTGCTCCTTGATGGCAGCAAGGTAACCGAAATAGGTCCACTGGATTGCTTCTTTTACGTTCTGTGCAGGCTTGGAAATATCAAAGCCGTAAATCTCACCGAGTTCCTTTAATTCTTTCAGTGCACGGATCTGTTCAGAAAGCTCTTCACGGTTTCTGGTAACGTCAGAATACATGGTCTTACGTGTGGTCGCCTTCTGGTATTCTTTGTCTTCGATCAGACGGTCTACACCGTACAGAGCAACACGACGGTAGTCGCCGATGATACGTCCGCGGCCGTAAGCATCCGGAAGACCGGTAATGATATGGCTGGAACGGCAGGCACGCATTTCAGGTGTGTATGCATCAAAAACGCCTGCATTATGTGTTTTTCTGTGCTTGGTATAAAATTCAACAATAGCCGGGTCAACTTCGTAACCGTTATCCTGGCATGCCTTTACTGCCATACGGATACCTCCGTTTGGCTGAAGCGCACGCTTGAACGGCTTGTCTGTCTGGAAACCAACGATTGTTTCCTTATCTTTATTCAAATAACCTGGACCGTGGGAAGTGATCGTGGAAATGATGTGGGTATCCATATCAAGGACACCACCCTTTTCTCTCTCCTGGCGGGTCAGATCCATAACCTGTTCCCATAATTCCTTTGTGTTCTCGGATGCATCACATAAGAAGGAATCGTCTCCTTCGTACGGATGATAGTTTTTCTGGATGAAATCACGTACATTGATCTCTTTGGTCCAGATGCCATTGGTAAAGCTATTCCATTCTTCTCTCATCTTTATTTTGTACTCCTTTCAAAAACGTGTTGTTCACGCCACGCAGGTTAGTGCAGACTAACCAACGAGAAACCACAAATAACTATATCACTACCGGACTTGCTTTGTCAATGTACGAAAAGAAAAATATCCTATCGATAAATAAGAAAAATTTGTGAGATTGCACAAAAATGATCCAAAATACCGTGAAACCGGTCAGTAAAAAATGCACTTAAAAAAAGTATGCCCGAAAAATAAAGAAATATTGACATAAAAAAAGCGGAGTGCCATAATTAAAAAACTAGGATCGGATATGGTTCACAGGGGAGATCCGTGAGAAAAGGAGAGAATGAAATGCTGGAAGTAAAGAATTTGACAAAACAGTATGGGGAAAAGACAGTGGTGGATCATTTAAGCTTTTCCATTGAACAGCCTGGAGTATATGCACTGCTTGGAACAAATGGTGCAGGAAAGACTACTTCGATCCGTATGATCCTCGGGATGCTCGCAAAAAACGGAGGAGAGGTTTTGTGGAACGGGAAACCGTTTTTGGCTGCACAGATGAATGTCGGATATCTGGCAGAAGAGAGAGGACTGTATCCGAAGTATTCGTTATCAGACCAGCTGCTTTATTTTGCTTCTTTAAAGAATGTACCGAAGAAACAGGCAATGGAACGGATTCGTTACTGGGCAGAACGTCTGCAGGTCGAGGAATACATTTTCCCGCCTAAGACAATAAAGGGCAAACAGGGGAAAGCGAATCAGGCAGATCAGTTATCCAAAGGAAATCAGCAGAAGATCCAGCTGATGGCGGCATTGATTTCTGACCCGGAGTTCCTTATATTGGATGAGCCGCTTTCCGGTCTGGATCCGGTAAATACAGATTTATTTAAGAGCATCATACGTGAGGAAACGGCAAAGGAAAAGTATCTGATCATGTCCAGTCATCAGATGCCTACGATCGAAGAATTCTGTTCCGATATTACAATTTTGGATCGGGGCAGGGCAGTACTGCAGGGAAATCTGAACGAGATCAAGAAAAGTTACGGCAGGGTAAACCTGTATGTAAAGAGTGATTCGGATATTGCAGATCACATCCGCAGATTCGGACTCTGTGTTGCGGAAAAAACGCCGGACGGATATCACCTGAAAGTGAAGGATGAACAGCAGGCAAGGCAGTTTCTGCACCACATGATCGAGGAAGAAGTGCCTCTTGTCAGATTTGAGCTCAGAGAGCCGTCTCTGCATGAAATCTTTGTAGAAAAGGTGGGCGATGGCAATGAAGAAAGATAGTTTGCACGGATGGAAAAGAGTGTTTGCCTTTAACGTGATACAGACGCTAAAGAGCAGGTCCTATCGTGTTTCACTGTTGATCATGATCGTCATGACACTGGTATCCATGCCGCTGCTTAATTTCTTTTTGACAAAAGATATTACCGGAGGACCGGAGCAGAGCGTGGTAAGTAAGGTGTATTTCTATAATATGACGGAATATAGGGATTTTGATGCAGCAGGGAAATTCCCGGAAGGATACCGGCACATTGTATTAGAAGAAACAGCAGAAGATATGGAAGTACTGAAAGAGCGGATATGCAAAGAAGAAACGGATGCGGTGCTGCTCATCCTCGCAGAGGATGAGCAGCAGGTGTATCTGCAGTTTCTGCGTGCACCGGACGGGGATGTTACGGTAACAGAGCTGCAGATCCTTGGACAGTATATAGAAAAGGCATATCTGGAAGAGAAAATGAAGGTACTTTCGATCACTGAAGAGCAGATAGAACAGCTGAAAAAGAGTGTGATCGCTTCGGTGCAGATGGTGGATGCAGAATATGCACCGACAGAGGAGGACAGCTCGATCTCGGACAGTGAATATTGGTTTGTCTATGGGGTATTGTTTGCGATATTAATGATAAGTGTGATGGCGAGCACATCCGTGGCAACGTCCATTGTGAAAGAAAAGTCGTCCCGTGTGATCGAATATCTGCTGACGTCCATCCGGCCGTTGGCACTGATCGTCGGAAAGGTTCTGGCATCGATGGTAACGGAAATGCTGAAAATCGTGCTTTTGCTGCTGACAGGTCTGATTTCCACAAAAGCCGGGGCGGCACTGTCGGATACCGGAAGCAATGCGCTTACACAGTATCTTTCTCCGGAAATACTGCAAAATCTGGATTTTTTTCATATACTGCTCGGACTTTTAACGGCGGGTGCAGGGCTGGTGCTTTATGAAACACTGGCAGGGCTGTGTGGGGCAACGGCAAGCAGGATCGAAGAAACCAATGACAGTCTGATGCTGTTTACCGTAACGGCACTGGTGGGTGCGTATATCGGTATGGGAGCAGCAGGCAGCCTGATGGGGATCGGGGATAATGCTTTTGTGACGTTTGCATTGATCTTTCCGTTATCTTCAGCATTCCTCCTTCCGGGAGCATTGCTGGTAGGGAAAGCGGATGCAATGATTGCCGGGATCGCCATTGCCGTTCTTTTGCTTTCTGTCATACTGATGTTTCTCTTTGTGGCAAGAGTATATGAAACACTGATCCTTCACACGGGAAACCGCATTAAGATGAGGGACGTATTTGCCATGGCAAAGCAGGAAAAAAGAAAGGGGAAAGCATAAATGAAAAATTTTACAGGATGGGAAAAAGTCTTTTCCTTTACATACAGGCAAAATACAAAGTCAAAATCTTACCGGGCGGTAACCGCGCTGATCGCGGTGCTTCTTTTCGGACTGGCAGCTGTTGTATCCGTGCTGGCAGCTGAACCGGAAGCAGGTGCGGAAAATGATCCGGACTATGGGAATGTAAAAAATCCGATCGGAGCAGTGTATGTGCTTGACCTTGCAGGAACCGCAACAGAGGACTGGGGTGGACTTCTTACGGAGGAAGAAAAGGAGCAGTATTCCGGAATACGGTTTTATGAAGTAAAAAACATGACAGAGAAAGAGCTCGGGGAAAAAGTGGCAAATGACGGGCTCGCAACGATAGGGATCGTAATAGCGGAAAGCGACAGCTGTGTAGAAGTGAAAGCGTTAGTGCCCCGGTCTTCTATTGCAGATCAGGCGGACGGAAGAGAGATTGCAGAACTCCTTGCACGGCATGTGGAGCGGCTCCGCCTGGAAAACAGCGGTTTTAGCGAATCGGTGACGGAGCAGATATTGAAAGAAACGGTTCTGTCCGTTGCAGAGGCCGGTGAGGAGACAAATGTCCTGGTATATCTGATCCGTTATCTGGCACCGGCAGTTTTCGGACTGGTCCTTTATTTTCTGCTGTTGTTTTACGGGCAGAACATCAATCGGGAAGTTTCCACAGAAAAGACATCAAAACTGATGGAGACACTGCTGACGTCTCTGCATCCGTACGGACTTCTGACAGGGAAAGTGTTTGCGGTAGCGGCAGTAGCTCTTTTGCAGCTTTTTCTCTGGATCCTGGCATTGCTTCTTGGAGTGACCGCCGGAAGTGTGATTGCAGCATGGCTGTATCCGGAAACAGAATCGGGGGCTGTGGCCGTTTTGGAATTTGTGCGGATGAACATCGGGGAGACTGCGTTTTCTCCGGCAGCAGTATTGCTTGCACTGGTCGTATTTGTGTGTGGATTTTTGTTTTACTGTGTGCTGTCGGCAACGGCAGGCAGCATGGTAAGCCGCCCGGAAGATGCTGCGAATACACAGAGTATTTTCGTACTCCCTATTGTCATCAGCTGGATCGTATGCTATATAGGGACATTGACGGAAAACGAACCTCTTTTAGTAACGGTAAGAAATATCCCTTTTACGATTCCGTTCTGTGTGCCTGCCGATCTGCTGACAGGAGCCGTCGGTATCGGACAGGGGCTTTTATCTGCGGCAATTTTGATCGTTTTTTCTATTCTGGTGATCATGCTGGCCGGAAGGATCTATAAAGGGATGGTTCTGTATACGGGACAGAAGATCAATGTGAGAACATTGGTTTATATTTTGAAGAATAAAGACTGAAAGGTACATTTGAGACAAAAAATGAGACAATCCATTAAAAAAACGGTAAAAGACCAGCCGGTGCTGTCAGCAGCACTGGCTGCAATGCTGATCACCTGTATTGTGGTACCGGTTGACAGAGAGTATCTGGATTATTTTAATCTGCAGACGCTGGCAACCCTATTTTGCACGCTGGCAGTAGTCAGCGCGTTTGATCATATCCATGTGTTTGAGATATTGAGCAGAAATATCATATGGAAATTTTCCAATCTGCGAAATGCGGTCATCGCGTTGGTATTTATTACGTTTGTCGGCTCCATGCTCCTGGCAAACGATATGGCACTTTTGACTTTTCTGCCGCTTGGGTACTTTGTACTCCATAAGACGGGCAATGAAAAAAGCATGGCATTTACGTTTATTATGCAGAATATTGCGGCAAATTTGGGAGGAATGGTAACTCCGTTCGGAAATCCGCAAAATCTATATCTGTATGCATTTTTTCAGATTGAAACGGCGGAATTTGTAAGGATCATGTTCCCTAGCTTCCTGACAGCCATGATTTTGATCTTTGCGGTCTGTATGCTTGTGAAAAAGGAACCGCTGCAGTTAAAACAGGATGAAGGATATGTACTGGATAAGAAACGCACTGCTGTTTATTCACTGTTGTTCGTATTCAGCATTCTGATCGTATTCCGGATCGTACCGTATGCGGTCGGAACAGTGATCGTAACGGTGTCATTGCTTTTTCTTGACCGCAGGGCGTTAAAGGAGGTCAATTATCCGCTGCTTCTGACTTTTTGTGCCTTTTTTGTATTCAGCGGGAATGCAGCCAGGATCCGGGCGATCAACGCAGTGTTTTCTGAAATCCTTCCTAAAAACACGCTGTTGTTTGGCATCTTGTCCTGTCAATTCATCAGCAATGTGCCAAGTGCCGTACTGCTTTCGTATTTTACGGCAGATTATGCAAGTCTGCTCCCGGCAGTAAACATCGGAGGTCTTGGGACTCCGATCGCATCTTTGGCAAGCCTGATCACTCTGACGGAATTTAAAAAGCATCAGCCACAAAAGACGAAGCAATATCTGCTCTTATTTTCTTTGCTGAACCTTTTATTCCTGGTTGTTTTATATATCGTGCAGAATCGAATTCTGTAAAATATTTTATTATTAGAGTGGATTATTTCCAAATATGTCAAAACATAACGAAACTTAACGATAATTAAACAGGAAAGTAGTAAGAAATACACAAAAATATGTTGCATTTCAAAAAAATATCTTGTAAAATGTCCGCAAGAAGATGAGAAGTGCCAGATATCTTCGGAAAAAGCACGATATCGTGCAAATAAAAAAGGAGGCTATATTATGTTTTGGGGTAAAATGAAAAAAGCAGCGGCACTTGCTTTGACGGCAGTAATGATACTTGGGGTGGTACATACTGCACCGTCTGCGGCAAATGCAGAGGAACAGGAGAATACGTTTTCCGTATTGTCCATCAATGTGGCAGGACTTCCGGCGATTCTTTCCAGCGGAAATCCTTCAGAAAACACGGTAAAGATCAGTGCACTTTTAGACAATTATGATATTGTCAGTGTACAGGAGGACTTTGCGTATCACAAAAAGCTGGTATCGGAGATCAATGAACTGGTTTATCAGACAGAACACAGCGGAAATGTTCCGCTTGGTGACGGAATGAATATCTTTTCCAGATATCCGATCTATGAAGAAACCCGTTATGAATGGGAAGACAGACATGGTCTGATCAGTGACGGAGCAGATCAGCTGACACCAAAGGGAATCCTCTATACAACGATTGAGATCGAGCCGGGATATTTTATTGATGTATATGATATTCATGCAGATGCAGACTGTGACGAAGAGTCCCTTGCTGCAAGACGTTCCAATATGATCCAGCTCGCTACGCTGATCCAGGAGCGTTCCGCAGGACGTGCCGTTATCGTGATCGGTGATACCAACTCCCGTTATACAAGAGCGGAAGACAATTTTGAAACAGCAGTTCTTGAAGCATGTGGTCTTACGGATCCTTGGGTAGAACTTAAGCGTAACGGAGAAGCGCCGGCAGACGGTGACGCATTATTTAACTGGGATGATGTGAACAGCGGAACACATGAAGTTGTAGATAAGATCTGGTACAGAAGCGGAGCAGGTGTTGAACTTACCGCATTGTCGTATGATCTTCTTGCCACAGAATTTACGGATGATAACGGAGATCAGTTATCGGATCATTACCCGATCACCGCAACATTTTCTTATAAGTTAAATGAAAAGATCCAGTACAGTGATACTTTTGGCGGCGGAAGCGGCACAGCATTCAGTTTTGTAGAAGATATGGATTACAGACTTCCTGACAGTGTTACGATCAGCACAGGTACAAGAGTTGACAGTGTTTCCATGACATATGGAGATACCGTTGCATTTGCAGGAGGTACCGGCGGCACTGCACAGACGTATACGTTTGAAGAAGGAGAATACATTGTATCCATGACGTTGAGCAAGGTAAAGAAGAGTACATTCGGAACTTACCGTGTCAGCTATGTAAAATTAGTGACAAACCTTGGCAATGTAATTGAGGGAGGCACTTATAAGTCAAGTAAGAGTACTACTTATACGGCTCCGGACGGATATGCGATCGCAGGATTCCACGGACATTACGGGGATGAACTTGATCGCCTTGGAGCAATCTATCTTTTAGTGGAGTAGTTTCAGAAGAATAAGAAGATCCTGGGATCAAAAGAGAAATGGTCCGGGATGCTGTCGGAGAGGCAGCATCCCGGACCATGTTTTTTTGACTATAAAGTTGCTTTTTGACCTTTGGCACCGCGTTTTCGGTTGCGGATCTTCTTTGCGGAATATTCTTTTCCACGGTAAGTGAAAGTTTCGGTATCCGCAGAAACACTGCCGGCATAGGCAACGGTATCGTCTTTTTCCAGGGCGATCGCCTTGACACCACGGCCGGTTTTCTTTAATTCAGGTACTTCCTCCAGAGGGAATCCGAGAGAGAGTCCTGCTGCAGTGTAAAGAATTACTTTTTGACTTCCGGATAAGATCTCTTTCGCCGAAAGTTTTGTGATACCGGCAAGGATGTCGCCGTCTGCAAGCCTGGTTGCCGAAACGGCAGTACGGTTGGTGTCGAATTCGATACCGGATACCAGTTTAATGAAACCGCATCTTGTCACAAAGAGCAGTTGGGATTCAAACAGTTCCTCCATTCCGGTGTATAAAAGAATGTCTTCTTTGCCGACTTTGCAAAGCGTATGGATGAGTACGCCTTTGTCTTTTGGACGTCCTTTCGGGATGGCAGAAGCTTTTACCTGATACATGTTGCCTTCTGCGGTAAAGACACAGATGCGATCCGTGTTCTTCATCCGGATCACGTGCGGGAACTCCTGCAGGATATCTTCGCCGAGACGGGCAGCAGCAGAAGCGTCGCAGGATTTTGTATAACCGAATTTGTCGATCAGCACAACGATATCTTCAATCTTTTCTTCTACCACATAATCATTTGTCTGTACCTGAAGAAGTTCGGTACGTCTCGGCTGGCTGAATTTTACGCGGAATTCCTGCAGTTGTTTTTTGATGACTTTATGCAGTTCCTTTTTGGAACTCAGCACTTTTTTATAGGAAGCGATATTTTTTAACAAAGAGTCACTTTCTTCGTGGAGTTTCATGATCTCCAGACCGATCAGTTTGCTTAACGGCATAGAGAGGATGGCATCTGCCTGGCGCTCGCTGAAATCAAATCTTGCAGCAAGCTTTTTTGAAATCTCGGATTTGAACCGGATGTCAGTGATATCTCCTGAAGTCAGACAGGCTTTTGCCTGTTTGACCGAGGTGCTTCCGCGCAGTACTTCGATGATGAGGTCAATGACATCAACGGCACGGATGAGACCGCCGACGATTTCCAAACGGTCATTTGCCTTATTGAGCATATGCTCGTATTCTCTGGTGTACAGGATTTCCTGAAAATCAAGGAATTCCCGGAGCAGGGATTTCAAATTAAAGATGATCGGCTGCTGCTCTTTTACGGCAAGCAGATTAATGGAATAGGTATCTTCCAGGCCGGTTTTCTTAAACAGACCGTTCAGCAGGTTTTCGGGATCGCGGTCTTTTTTTACTTCTACAACAATACGGACGTCTTTTGAGGATTCATCGCGTACATCGCTGATCTCGTCAAAAACCTTGTCCTTCATCAGATCCACCAGGTTTTCAACAAGCCTTGTTTTGTTTCCGGCACTGGTAAAAGGGATTTCCGTGATGACAATATTCTTTTTCCCGTAGTCGCCGTTTTCCAATTCGGTTTTTGCGCGGACTTTTAATTTTCCCTCACCGGTTGCATAGATGGCGGGAAGGACGTCGGCGTTGATGATCTGACCGCCGGTCGGGAAATCCGGACCGGGGATATAAGTCATAAGTTCTTCAAGAGTGATGTCAGGATTGTCTATGTAAGCAATGGCGCCGTCGATCACTTCGCCGGGATTATGCGGCGGAATATTGGTTGCCATACCGACGGCAATACCGGTAGTCCCGTTGATCAGAAGGTTTGGAAGCATGGCAGGAAGAACGGAAGGTTCTTTTTCACTGTTGTCAAAGTTTGGGATAAAGTCGACCAGACCTTTTTCAAGATGATCGAGCATTGTCATGGCACCTTCTGAAAGTCTTGCCTCGGTGTATCGCATGGCTGCGGCAGAGTCACCGTCAATGGAACCAAAGTTTCCGTGCCCGTCAACTAACGGAATGGACAGGGAAAATTCTTCGGACATGTGGACAAGGGCATCATAGATGGAAGAATCACCGTGCGGATGATATTTACCCATCGTATCACCGACGATACGAGCACTTTTACGATGCGGCTTTTTAGGGTCCAGACCAAGTTCGGTCATGGCATATAAAATTCGACGCTGTACCGGTTTCAATCCGTCTCTGACATCCGGCAGCGCACGGTCAATGATAACACTGATGGCATAGTCACGGAAGGAGGTTTTCATCTCTTCCGCAAAATCAAGCTGTATCAGCTGTTCTGTAGTATTTGTGTTCATTGTGGTCCTCCTGACTAAATGTCCAGCTTGGCATATTTGGCTTCTTCGATGATAAAGGCGCGACGCGGCGGAACGGCATTGCTCATCAAAAGAGTAGTTACTTCATCGGCTTCCACGGTATCGGAGATCGAAACACGGGCAAGAATTCTGCTGTCCGGATTTAATGTGGTTTCCCACAATTGGTCGGCATCCATTTCACCGAGACCTTTATAGCGCTGTAAAGTGAGGATTTTGTGCCCTTCTTTCCGGAATTTTTCTAATTCAAAGTCATTAAAAAGATAGCGGGACTGTTTCGATTTTTTTGTTTTGGAAGCATCCTCGTAGTCCACCTTATAAAGAGGCGGAAGACCGCGATAGACTTTTCCTGACAGTATGAGCTCCGGCATAAAGCGATAAAAAAACGTGAGCAGGAGCGTGCTGATGTGTGCTCCGTCGACATCGGCATCTGTCAGGATGATGATCTTGTCATAACGGAGTTTGGTAATATCAAAATCATCACCGATGCCGCATCCGAAAGAAGCGATCATGGTTTTGATCTCATTGTTAACGAGAATTTTTTCAAGCGGGGCTTTTTCTACGTTTAAAATCTTACCGCGCAGCGGAAGCACAGCCTGTGTTTTTCGGTTCCTGGCAGTTTTGACCGTGCCGCCGGCAGAATCACCTTCGACGATATAAATTTCACATTCTTCAGGCTTTTTGGAAGAGCAGGAAGCAAGCTTGCTTCTGGTGTCGACGTCGTTTAACTGCTTTAAAATGGCATTTCTTGCTTTGTCTCCGGCTTTTCTTGCATTATAGGATTTCATGGTGTTGTCAAGAATGGCACGGAGTTCCTCGATGTTTTTATCAAAATACCGGGTCACTTCTGAAGAAAAAACATCTTCTACGGCCACCTTTGCATCCGTGTTGCCAAGCTTTGTTTTTGTCTGACCTTCAAACTGAGGATCCGGATGTTTGATGGAAACAATGGAAACAAGACCATTCCGGATATCCTTGCCGTCAAAATTTTCATCTTTTTCCTTTAAAATGCCAAGCTCACGGGCATATTTGTTCATGATGCGGGTCAGGGCGTTCTTGAATCCGGTTACCAGTGTGCCGCCGTCTACGACATTGATGCGGTTACAGTAGGCATTGATCTGTTCCTGATAAGAGTTTGTGTAGGTAAAAGCAACTTCTACTTCAATTTCTCCGCTGGTGCCCTCAACATAGACCGGTTCCGGAAGCAAAAGCCGGATGTTTTCCGCATCTTTCATGGAAGTCTTTGTAATATGGGAAACAAAGCTTTTGATCCCTTCTTCTTCATAAAAGGTGGCTTCTGTTCCGCGGATTTCGTCTTTAAATGACAGGGAAAGCCCCTTGTTCAGATACGCGGATTCTTTGAGACGTTTTGTGATGATCTCCGGCTTGAATTCGACCGTCTCAAAAATGGTATTATCAGGGTAAAAGATCACCTTTGTTCCGGTATCGGCCTTGGCACATTTGCCGATTACCGGCAGCAGGCCGTTTTCAAGTTCTGTTGTCGGGTGGCCTCCGTTTTCATAAGTGTCACGATAGATCTTTCCCTCTTTTCGGATTTCAACGATCATTTTGGAAGACAGGGCGTTGACTACTGAAGCACCGACACCATGCAGTCCGCCGGATACTTTGTACACGGAATTTCCAAATTTGCCTCCGGCATGGAGAATGGTGTACACGACGCGGACAGTCGGGATCTTTTTTGTCGGGTGGATATCTACCGGGACACCGCGCCCGTGATCCGTAATGGCAATCCCACCGTCTTTTTGCAGAACGATTTCAATTCGGCTGCAGTAACCGGCAAGATGCTCGTCAATGCCGTTATCTAAGATTTCCCAAATGAGGTGATGAAGACCGCGGGAACCCGTGCTCCCAATATACATACCGGGGCGTTTTCGAACGGCTTCCAATCCTTCCAGGACCACGATCTGGCTTCCATTATATTGTTCCATAAGTAACCTTCCTTTATTTGTAATGTTTCCGGTCCTGCGGTCAAGTTCCTACGCATTACCGGGTATTTTTTTTCATTTTTTTACTATAACACAAAAATCTGAAACATGCAAAATAAACAGAAAAAATGCAGGGTGATCCGGTGGCTTAAAGGTTGTAAAATGGGAAAGAATGCGATATACTTATCCTGATTAAGTCTGAAAAGGAGTGAACGACAATGAAAAAAGTCATTACATACGGAACTTATGATCTGCTGCACATCGGGCATATCAATCTGCTGAGAAGGGCAAGAGAACTTGGAGATTACCTGATCGTTGTTCTTTCTACCGACGAATTTAATGCGGTCAAACATAAAACGGCATATCACAGTTATGAAGACAGAAAGGCGATCCTGGAAGCGATCCGGTATGTGGATGAAGTACTTCCGGAAACCTGTTGGGAGCAGAAAATCAGGGATGTACAGGAAAATGATGCGGACATTTTTGTCATGGGAGATGACTGGAAAGGACAGTTTGACTTTTTGAAGGAATATTGCGAAGTTGTTTATCTGCCGAGGACAGAAGGAATTTCTACATCAAAGATCAAACAGGATCTGCACAGATAGAAAGATGGCAGCTATCTGACCGGAAGAATGAAGAAAAAGACAGAATGGGGATAAAAAGATATGGGGCTGCTTCGGAAGGTGTATCGGAAACTGAAAAAGAAATATCATGACTGTCGCAGGATATATGAGCAATGGCGGCGGGAACGTGCGGAAAAAAGAAAGAAGCGGGAAGAAAAGGAACAAAGGGACTTCCTGCAGCAGTATTATGTGGAAATGTGTGAAGCACTGCCGGTAGAAAAAAAACTTGTTCTTGTAGAATCCCGACATGGAAAAGGGATGGATGAAAGCGTAATGGCACTTGCAAGGCTGTTTTGTACAGGGGAAGAGTTTCGCCTGTATGCAGTCTGTGTACCGGAACAGGAAAAAGAGCGGAGAGAGTGGATGGATGCCAATGGAATGCAGAAGATCGAACTTCTTCCGTTTTTTACGAAAGAATACTATAAGATACTGGCTACGGCAGGGATCCTGATCAATGAAGACAATTTTGGTGCGGCATTCATCAAGCGTCCGGAACAGTGCTTTCTCCGCATCTGGAATTCTACACCGGTCAATGTATTTGGAAAAAGCGCGCGTGAAAATTACGGAATGATCGGAAATGCCCAAAGAAATCTTCTGGCGGCTGATTATCTGCTCTGCCCAAACCGTTTCACCATGGAACTTCTGGAAAAAGAATATATGCTTGCTGATTTTGCAAAGACTAAGGTTCTGTTGTCAGGACGTTTGGAAAATGTAGTATTTCTTGAAAATGAAACAGGAGACCGGTTAAGAAAAGAGTATGGCTGGGAAGGAATGCAGGTGTTTGCATATCTTCCTGCACTCAGAGATTATGAGGGCGAGTCTCGCAAAGCATACGAAGAACAGCTTGCCGGATACCTGGTCTCTTTGGAAAAATGCCTTTCGGAAAAGCAGCTTGTTGTCATACGTGTCCCGCTGGGAGTAAGAAGGCGGCTGGAGAACGAGAAACTGCAGCACATTCAATGGATGCCGGATACCGCATCACCATATCAGGTACTTTCTGCGACAGACGGGTTGATCACGGATTATTCCGCGATCATGATGGACTATGTCGTTTCCGGCAGAAAGATCATCCGCTTTCCGTTTGATGAAGAACTGTTTCTGAAAGGGAAGAAGCGATATCAGGTACCGGAAGAATTTCCGTTCCCCTCTGCCGGAAGCGTAGAGGAACTGGTGCAGGAACTTAACACCGGAATACAATACGATGCCGGAAAATTTTATGAAACTTATGCATCCTGTGTAAAACCGGGAATGGCAGAAGCAGTGTGGAAGAGGATAACAGAAGGGACATCCGATCCAAAATTGGAAGAAGCACATTTTTCCGATAATGGAAAGAAAAATGTGCTCATTTATGCAGGTGCTTTTCCTAAAAACGGAATTACTACCGCCATCCATAATATGCTGAAGCAGGTGGATACAGAAAAAAAGAACTATAGGATCTACTATCGGATGGGAGCATTGGAACAGAATCAGGAAGAATTGAAAAAGCTGCCGGATAACGTCTCTTATTATGGATATAACCGGGTGGACAATCTGTCCCGTAAAGACGCTGCTTTTTACGCCGGATGGAAGAAGAATAAAAAATTTCCGTATGCAAAGATACAGGATATCTTAAATAAGAGGGCAAAACGGGAATATGACCGGTGCCTTGCTTTTTGCCGCATTGAAGAAGTGATCCAATTCGACGGATACGGAGAAGAAATAACGCTTTTGATGGAGCAGATGCCATGTCACAGTACGATTTTTGTACATAACGACATGGAAATGGAACTGAAAAAAAAGGCATTTGTACGAAAAGAAGTCTTACAGCATGCATATCAGACCTATAACAATGTAGCAATTGTAACGCAGGACCTTGAGCCGTCCGTAAAAAGAATATCCGGGGGGAAAGCAAATATCAGGGTTGCAAAAAACGTGATCGATTTTGAAAAAATAAAACGTCTCGGAACGGAAAAGTTACAAATGGATGAACGTACGGAGTGTAACGTCTCGGAAGAAAAATTGCACCAGATCCTTTGCTCTGAGGCAAAAAAATTCATTACGGTCGGACGGTTTTCGGAAGAAAAAGGACATGCACGTTTGCTGGAAGCGTTTGCACAGATACAAAAGGAAGTTCCGGACATCTATCTGATATTGCTTGGCGGATACGGACCTTTGTACGAGGAGACGAGAAAAAAAGCTGCGCAGATGGACTGTGCGGACCGCATTGTCATCATAAAATATCTGTCCAATCCATATCCGCTGATCAAGGCGTGTGATTATTTTGTACTTTCGTCCTTCTATGAAGGATTTGGTCTTGTGCTTGCAGAAGCAGATATTCTCGGGCTTCCGTGCTTTTCAACAGACATTACCGGACCGAAACTGTTTATGCGGCAATATGGAGGAAAACTGGTTGAAAACAGTATTCCCGGAATCATAAACGGAATGAGAGACTGCCTTGATGGGACTGTGCCGGAAAAACTGCAGATAGAGTATGCGGTTTATAATAAAGAAGCAGCAGAACAGTTTGAGGCATTGACAGAATAAAAAAGAGGAAACCGGCACAGACCGGAGGAAAGGATATTACCAATGAAACTAAAGCAGTTTTTGAAACGGAAAAAAGCGACGGCCAAAAAGATGCTGACTAAAGTGAAGAAACTGGACGGAAAATATTTTTACCGAAAACGGTATGTCTGGTACAGGGAACATCTGCCGATAGAGGAAAAAGCAATTTTCCTTGAATCGCTTGACAGTAAAGTACCATCCGGGAATATTGCGGCGATCCTGGAGGAGTTGTACCGTAATCCGGCGTATGAGGGATATAAAATTTACCTTTCCGGGAAAAAGACCGTATATCCTTATCGGAAAGAATATCTGAAGGCAAAGGGATATCATAGGGTAATACCGCTGGCAACGGATACTGCGGATTATTATAAGGCGATGGCAACGGCAAAGTATCTGATCACGGAAGTAAGCTTCTGGTTTATGTTTATTAAGCGTCCGGAACAGATCTATCTGAATACCTGGCACGGCACGCCGTTGAAAACATTAGGAAAGAAAGTAAATAACGATTTTGCCATGCTCGGAAATGTGCAAAAGAATTTCTTTGATGCCGATTACCTGCTTTGTCCGAATGAATTTACAATGGAATGTCTGGTAGAAGATTACATGCTTTCCAATTTCGGAAAGACAAAGCTTTTACTGACCGGGTATCCGAGAAACAGTATCTTCTTTAATAAAGAAAGCCGTGAACAAGTACGCCATGCCTGCGGTTTTGGGGATAAACAGATCATTGCATTTATGCCGACCTGGCGGGGGACGACCGGAAAGATCGATGGGAAAGGACATAACAGGATCCTGGAAGAATATTTAAAAGAGTGGGATGAAAGGCTGTCCGAACGTCAGGAACTTTTTGTACGTCTGCATCCGATGGTAAGCAGCGGCATCAACCTGAGCCAATATAAAAACATCCATCCGTTCCCGGCAGAATATGACAGCTATGAATTTCTGAATGCAACGGATGTCCTTGTTACGGATTATTCCAGTGTGTTTTTTGATTATGCCAATACACGGAACAAGATCATTTTGTTTACATATGACAAAGAGCAGTATATGAAAGACCGCGGATTCTATCTTTCTTTAGAAGAACTGCCGTTCCCGCAGGTGACGGACGTGGACGCCCTGATGAGGGAGATCCATACGGAAAAGCAGTATGATGATACCGAGTTTCTCCGCCGTTTCTGCCGTTATGACAATGAGCATGTGACGGAAGCACTTTGTCGAAAAGTGATTCTGGGAGAAAACAGTCCGCTGATCGAGCTGAGAGATTTGCCGGATAACGGGAAGAAAAATGTAGTCCTGTATATCGGGGGATTTGAAAAAAACGGTCTGACAACCGCTGCCTCTAATCTTCTCCACACATTGGACCGGAGCAAATATAACTATGCAGTCATATATTGCATGAACAGTCTGAAAAAGCGTCAGAACGATCTCCGGGTGCTTCCGGAGGATGTGGCCTATATGGGATTCTTTCATTGCCGCAGTGCAACACTTTCCGAAATTGTTCCGTATATGCTTTGGAGGGAATTGAAACTTCTGCCGTTCTGCATGGTCAAAAAGATCGTACAAAGAATGGGAAAACGGGAAGCAGAGCGCATTTTTTCCAGGTGCCGTATTGATAAGGTAATTCAGTTTTCGGGATATAATGAAGAAATGATCGGTGCCATGGATCGTATGCCTTGCAGCAGGACCATTTATGTGCATAACGATATGGAGCAGGAGATCAAAACACGCGGGATCGCAAACCGCGGAATTCTGCAGTACGCGTACAGCTCATATGATTCGGTAGCGTGTGTTACAGAAGACATTGTACCGCCGACCAGGCGGATCGTGTACGGAAAGAACGGAAAGCAGAAAAAAAACGCCGATATCAGAGTATGCAATAACATTATTGATGCCGGAAAGATCAGGGAACGCGGAGAAAAAGAGCTGGTTTTTGATCCTACTACCGTATGCAGTGCCGGAGAAGAAGAACTTCGTGCAGTGTTGGGATCAGAGAAGAAAAAGTTTGTATCCGTCGGGCGGTATTCGCCGGAAAAAGGACATGCAAGGCTGATCCGTGCATTTGAACGCCTGCATAAAGAACATCCGGACACCTGTCTGATTATAATAGGAGGACATGGGGTATTATATGAACAGACCGTACGGCAGGCAGCACAGTCGTCCTGCCCGGATTCTATTTTTCTGGTGCGGCATATGTCAAATCCGCTTCCTCTTGTAAAACAGTGCGACTATTTTGCACTTTCTTCTTATTACGAAGGATTCGGGCTGGTACTTGTCGAGGCAGATGTGCTTGGGCTTCCGTGTTTCAGTACCGATATTGTCGGTCCGCGCGGCTTTATGAATAAATACGGCGGACTGCTTGTAGAAGACAGTGAAGATGGGATCCTGTCAGGAATGCAGGCGTGTCTTCAGGAACGTGTGCCAAAGCAACTTTCCGTAGATTATGAAAAATATAATGCCGAAGCTGTCCGTGCGTTTGAGGCATTGCTTCCGTAGCGGATCGGGATGGTTTAAGAATAGGAGAGAACAAAAAGATGAAACAGTCATTTTTAACAAAGGAACAGATCGCAGAGGTAGTAAAGCAGTATCCGACGCCGTTCCACATTTATGATGAGAAAGGAATTCGGGAAAATGCCAGACGTATGGCAAAGGCATTCTCATGGAACAAAGGGTTTAAGGAATATTTTGCGGTAAAGGCAACACCGAATCCGTTTTTGATGCAGATCCTGAAGGAGGAAGGCTGCGGGTTTGACTGCTCTTCCCTGACAGAACTGATGATGTCAGAAGCTGTCGGATCTACCGGAAGTGAGATCATGTTTTCTTCCAATGCAACACCGGCAGGAGAATTCGTCAAAGCAAGGGAGCTGGATGCGATCATCAATCTGGATGATTTTACGCATGTCGAATTTCTTGAAAAGACGGCAGGACTGCCAAAGAGGATCTGCTGCCGATACAATCCGGGCGGGATCTATGCGGTAAGCAACGGGATCATGGATAATCCGGGAGATGCCAAATATGGCATGACCAAGGAACAGCTGATAGAAGCATTCCGTATTTTAAAAAGTAAGGGTGTGGAGGAATTCGGGATTCATTCGTTCCTTTGCAGCAACACGGTAACAAATGAATATTATCCGATGCTGGCACGTACACTGTTCACGCTTGCAGTGGAAGTAAAAGAAAAAACGGGAGTACACATTACATTTATCAATCTGTCCGGAGGAGTCGGCGTGCCGTATTATCCGGAGCAGGAGCCGAATGACATCATGGTTATTGGAGATGGAGTGCGAAAGGCATATGAGGAGATATTAGAGCCGGCAGGCATGGGAGACGTTGCCATTTTCACGGAACTAGGACGTTTCATGCTGGCACCGTATGGGCAGCTGGTTGCAACGGCAGTACATGAAAAACATATTTATAAAGAATATATCGGACTAGATGCCTGTGCGGTAAATCTGATGCGCCCGGCCATGTACGGAGCATACCATCATATTACGGTGCCGGGAAAGGAAAACCTTCCATGTGATCATAAATATGATGTTACGGGTTCTTTGTGTGAAAATAACGATAAATTTGCCATTGACCGGATGCTTCCGAAAATTGACATCGGGGATTATATAGTCATTCATGACACCGGAGCACATGGATTTTCCATGGGATACAACTATAACGGAAAACTTCGTTCCGCGGAATTATTATTAAAAGAAGACGGTTCAGTTCAGATGATCCGCCGTGCCGAGACACCAAAGGATTATTTTGCAACCTTTGATTTCACCGACTTCTTTAAAATGTGAACTTTGCCTAAATTTTAAGGGAATGCTATTGATTTTCTGCAAAGATAACCTATATAATACGATAGGATAGAATATCTTTGCAAAAAAGACAAACAATAGAGAGACGGATTGAAGGAGAACAGGATGAACGAAGAAAATAATAAAAACCTGAATAACGGAGGAAATCAAAATCCAAACGGCGGAAATGATGAAAACCGCAGAAAAAGCAACCGCACGGCAATGTTGCTTTGCCTGGTCTGCTCTGTGATCATGCTGATCGGCTATGTTTTCGTCCAAAGGGAAATTTCGGCAAGTACGACAAAGGAAATCACGTACGATGAATTTATCACGCTGCTGGAAGAAAAGAAATTAACTAAGGTTGAAATTTACGCGGACAGTGGAAAACTGGTCGTAACACCGGAAAATCAACCATACAGCAATTATACGCTGACCTATTACACCGGTCTTTTGGAAGACGGAAACGAGATCCAGGCACGGTGTGCTGAGGCAGGTGTGTCTTATACCAGAGTATTGTCGGACGGATCTTCGGCAATCCTTGAAATGGTGATCAGCCTTGGCTCGATGTTCCTTGTATTTTTTCTGTTCAGCTGGTTTATGTCCCGCATGTTAAAAAAGAGCGGCAGCGGCATCATGGGGGTCGGACGCAGCACGGCAAAAGTATATGTAGAAAAAGAAACAGGTGTTACATTTAAAGATGTGGCAGGACAGGAAGAAGCAAAAGAATCCATTCTTGAACTTGTGGATTTTCTTCATGATCCGCAAAAATACGCAAAAGTCGGTGCAAAGCTTCCGAAGGGTGCACTGCTGGTAGGACCTCCCGGAACAGGTAAAACACTTCTTGCCAAGGCAGTGGCAGGAGAAGCAAAGGTACCGTTTTTCTCATTGTCCGGTTCGGATTTTGTAGAAATGTATGTCGGTGTGGGCGCTTCACGTGTCCGTGATCTTTTTAAACAGGCACAGGCAATGGCACCATGTATCATTTTTATCGACGAGATCGATGCAATCGGTAAGAGCAGAGATTCCCGTTACGGCGGCAATGATGAAAGAGAACAGACGCTGAACCAGCTGCTTGCGGAGATGGACGGATTTGATACTTCAAAGGGTATTGTGATATTAGCGGCTACAAACCGTCCGGAAGTATTGGACAAGGCATTGCTCCGCCCGGGACGGTTTGACCGCCGTGTCATTGTCGATAAGCCGGATCTGAAAGGAAGGATCGAGATTCTGAAAGTGCATGCGAGAAATGTACTGATGGATGAATCGGTCGATTTAGAGGCGATCGCGCTGGCAACTTCCGGGGCAGTGGGCTCCGATCTTGCCAATATGATCAATGAAGCAGCGATTCTTGCCGTAAAGTGCGGAAGAAATTTTGTAACACAGGCAGATCTGTTTGAATCGGTAGAAGTGGTCATTGCCGGAAAAGAAAAGAAAGACCGTATTCTGAGCAAGGAAGAAAAGAGGGTAGTAGCTTATCATGAAGTCGGTCATGCATTGATCAGTGTCCTTGCAAAAGAGTCAGAACCTGTACAAAAGATCACGATCGTGCCACGTACCATGGGAACTCTCGGATACGTACTGCAGGCACCGGAAGAAGAAAAGTATCTGATGACTAAGGAAGAGATGCTGACAAAGATCGTTACATTTTGTGCCGGACGTGCCGCAGAAGAGATCACATTCGGAAAGATCACAACAGGTGCATCTAATGACATTGAGCAGGCAACAAAGATCGCAAGGGCCATGATCACCCGTTACGGAATGTCGGAGACGTTTGGAATGGTTGGTCTGGAGCATGTGGAAAATGAATATCTGGACGGCAGGGTTGTCATGAACTGCGGCGAGGAGACAGCGTCTGAGGTAGATAAGGAACTCCGTTCCATGATGAAAAACTGCTACACGGAAGCAAAGAGACTGCTTCTTGAAAATCAGGAAGTTCTGAATGAAATTGCGGAATATCTCTGCGAAAAAGAGAGTATTACAGGCAAAGAATTCTTAGAGATCTATAATCGTCTGACCGGCAGCAGGATAAAGACGGCAGAGGAAAGGGAAGCGGAAAAGAAAGAAGCAGAACATAAGGCAGAAGAACATGTTTAATATTGAAGAGGAATTGAGGAAACTCCCGGATAAACCGGGAGTTTATCTCATGCATGACAAAAATGATACGATTATTTATGTCGGGAAGGCAGTTGTATTAAAAAACCGTGTCCGGCAATATTTTCAAAGCAGCAGAAATCTGTCTCCGAAAATTCAGCGGATGGTGCAGAATATTGCATGGTTTGAATATATTGTAGTAGATTCGGAGATGGAAGCTCTGGTTCTGGAATGCAATCTGATCAAAGAATACCGTCCGAAATATAATACGATGTTAAAGGATGATAAGCATTATCCGTATATCCGTCTGACGATCGGGGAAGACTATCCGCGGATCATGCTTGCCAGGGAAAGAAAAAAAGACAAGGCAAAGTATTTCGGACCGTATACGAGTGCAGCTTCCGTGCATGATTCGATCGACCTTTTAAAAAAGACGTATCATATCCGCAGCTGCAGCCGGATCCTGCCGAGGGATATCGGCAAAGAACGTCCGTGCCTGTATTATCATATGGGTCAATGTAAAGCTCCGTGTCAGGGGTATATTTCCAAAGAAGAGTATGCAAAGAATATAAAACAGGCAGAAGCGTTCCTGGAAGGAAATTATACGCTTATCACAAAAACGCTGGAAGAAAAGATGCAGAAGTTTTCCGATGAAATGGAATTTGAAAAGGCTGCAGAATACAGGGATCTGCTGTTCAGTGTAAGAAAACTGGCAGAAAAGCAGCGGGCGGATGATGCCGCTGATGTTGACCGGGATATCATTGCGTTTGCAACAGCCGGAGATGAAGCGGTGGCACAGGTGTTTTTTGTGCGAAACGGGAAAATGGTCGGAAGAGAGCATTTTTATCTGACCGGAGTGGAGAATGAGAGCCGGCCGGCCATTATGGCGGATTTTATCAAACAGTTCTATTCCGGGACACCATATATACCAAAGGAACTGCTTTTGTCGGAAGAGACCGAAGATGAAGAATTATTGGAAAACTGGCTTTCGGCAAAAAGAGGGAAAAAAGTACACGTGATCGTGCCGAAAAAAGGCGGAAAAGAAAAGCTGGCGGAACTGGCAGAGAAGAATGCTTCTTTTGTACTGCAAAAAGATTCGGAGCGGATCGCACAGCAGGAAAAGAGGACCAAAGGAGCGGTGCAGGAAATTGCGGACAAGATTGGAATGAAGCAGCTGTATCGGCTGGAATCCTTTGATATTTCCAATACCAACGGGTTTGAAAACGTGGCTTCCATGGTTGTTTTTGAAGGGGGAAAACCGAAAAAGGCAGATTACCGTAAATTCAGGACCAGAACGGTTTCAGGACCGGATGATTATGCCAGTATGGAAGAAGTGCTGACAAGGCGGTTTTCTCATGCAAAAAAAGAATTTGCGGAATTGAAAAAAGCATATCCGGATCTTCCGGACGAAAAGATAAGGGAAATGGGAAGCTTTACGAGGCTTCCGGATCTTTTGCTGATGGACGGAGGGAAAGGACAGGTCAATATTGCGGAAAAGGTGCTGAGAGAACAAGGAATTTCAATTCCGGTCTGTGGAATGGTAAAGGATGAGAACCACAGAACCCGCGGACTGTATTATCAGAACGAGGAGATCTCGATCAGTGCCGGCAGTGAGGGATTTCGGCTGATCACCAGGATCCAGGATGAGACACACCGTTTTGCGATAGAATATCACCGAAGCCTGAGAGGAAAAGCACAGACACATTCCATACTGGATGACATTCCGGGTGTAGGAGAAGTAAGAAGGCGTGCACTGATGAAAAAATACGCATCTCTTGCGGAGATCAAAGAAGCTTCCGTGGAGGAACTGGCAGACCTGCCGGCAATGAACCGGGCTGCGGCGCAGGCGGTATATGATTTTTTTCATCATTGAAGTTAAAGGACCGGTATGCTAAAATGAAAGAAAGAGAAAGGGTCTTACCCTTTCCGGCAGGACAGAATCGGAAGATGCCACAACGAAAAAGGAGAACACAGATGTATACTGTTGAACTGACAAAGCTTGTAGAAAAAATGCAATTGGAAAACTGTACACCGGAGATCGATATTTCCGAAATGGTGCTGAGCCAGATGGAGGTAAACCGCCCGGCACTGCAGCTGGCAGGTTTTTTTGACTATTTTAATTATGACCGTCTGCAGATTATCGGTAATGTAGAATATGCCTACATGGAAAAGATGGAATCAGACCATGGAAAGAGCATTATGCAGAAGCTGATGAGTTTTAAGATCCCGTGTATTGTATTCTGCCGAAATCTTCCGGTCAATGAAGAATTTTTAAAACTTGCCGTAGAAAATAATGTGCCGATCTTTCGTTCGGCAATGTCGACCACGGACTTTCAGGGTGAGGTGATCCGTTGGCTGAAAGTAGAGCTGGCACCGCGGATTTCCATTCATGGCGTATTGGTAGATGTCTATGGAGAAGGCATTCTGATTACCGGAGAAAGCGGCATCGGTAAGAGTGAAACTGCATTGGAACTGATTAAGAGAGGCCATCGCCTGGTTTCGGATGATGTTGTGGAAATCAAAAAAGTAAGTGATGAGACACTGGTCGGTTCGGCTCCGGATATGACAAGACATTTCATTGAATTGCGCGGTATCGGTATCATTAATGTAAAAACCCTGTTTGGTGTGGAGAGTGTAAAAAACACACAGGCGATCGATCTGGTGATACGCTTGGAAGAGTGGAACAGAGAAAGAGAATATGACCGCATGGGTCTGGAAGATCAATATACAGAATTTCTCGGAAATAAGGTAGCCTGTCATACGATCCCGATCCGCCCGGGACGGAATCTTGCTTTGATCTGTGAAGCGGCAGCAGTCAACTTCCGTACCAAAAAGATGGGATATAATGCAGCAAGGGAACTGTATGACAGAGTGACGAATAATCTGATGAAGAATCAGTGAAATTAAGTCAGGAAAGAACGTAAACAGGAGAAAAACGGGAGAAACAGAATGTACGTATTTGGAATTGATGTGGGAGGCACGACGGTAAAATGCGGTCTGTTCCGTGAGGACGGAGTGCTTCTTGACAAATGGGAAATCCGAACCAATAAGGCAAACAAAGGTGCTTTGGTTCCGGGAGAAATAGCAGAGACAATAAAACAGAAGATTGCACAGAAAAAGATTGCAATAGAAGAGGTGCTTGGTGCAGGTATTGGAGTTCCGGGACCGGTAACGGAGGACGGAACGGTACATAATTGCGTGAATATCGGATGGGGTGTCATCAATATCAGCAGGATCATGAGTGAACTTCTTTCCATGCCGGTAGCGGCAGGAAATGATGCGAATGTTGCAGCACTCGGTGAAATGTGGCAGGGCGGTGCCAAAGGCTATCGTGATGTAGTTATGGTAACGCTTGGAACCGGTGTGGGCGGCGGTATCATCCTGGACGGAAAGATCCGTGCCGGCGTATGCGGAGCAGCAGGTGAACTGGGACATATGATCGTTGATCCGCAGGAAACGGCAGTTTGCGGCTGCGGCGGGCACGGTCATCTGGAACAGTATGCTTCGGCAACCGGTATTGTGCGCCTGGCAAAAAAAGCATTGATGGAAAGTGATGCAGCGTCTTCTTTGCGTGAGAAAGAAAGACTGCTGGCAAAGGACGTTTTTGATGCAGCAAAAGAAGGGGATGCAGTGGCACTCTCACTGGTAGATGAAGTATGCCGCATCCTGGCAGCAGCTCTTGGTCATGTAGCTGCCGTAGTCGATCCGCAGGTGTTTGTCATCGGAGGCGGAGTTTCTAAGGCAGGAAAGATTTTAACGGAATCATTGAAAAAGCATTATGACAGGAATCTTTTCGCACCGCTTCGGGGACGTGATTTTTGTCTTGCAACGCTTGGAAATGATGCAGGGATCTATGGGGCAGCAAAAATGATTTTAGATCAGGTCACTGGCGGGAAATAAGGGGACCCCGGCAGTGAAACAGGAGGATTTTATGGGGAATACGGACGTAAAAGAGTTTTCAGTCAGACTCCGTGAGTGCATGGAGGGAGCACGCCTTTTAAAAGAAGAGCCGATGGCGAAGCATACGACGTTCCGGGTCGGAGGCCCGGCAGACTGGTTTGCTTATGTGGAATCAACGGAAATGCTTCGGGCTGTTCTGTCACTTTGCAAAGAATACGGAGTTCCGTATCATGTGGTAGGAAATGGGAGTAATCTGCTGGCAGCAGATGCAGGAGTACGCGGTGTCGTGATCCGTCTTGCAGGTGAATTTGAAAAACTGGTATTGGAAGAAACCGTGCCGGAAGGGGTATGCAGGATCACGGCCGGTGCCGGAGCCATGCTCTCAAGGCTTGCCATGGCAGCAGGGAAAAAGGGATTTGCCGGACTGGAATTTGCAAGCGGGATACCGGGAACCATTGGCGGCGCGGTATGGATGAATGCCGGTGCATACGGAGGCGAGATCAAAGATACGATAGAAGCAGCAGAAGTATTGACCAAAGAGGGCGAGATCAAATGCCTTACAAAGGATGAATTAAAACTTTCTTATCGGCACAGCATTCTGATGGAAACGGGCGACATTGTATTAAGAGCCTGGTTTTCCCTGAAGGTGCAGCCAAAGATACAGATTTTTGCCGTTATGGAGTCTTACAAAAAAGCACGTATTGCCAAACAGCCGTTGGAATATCCGAGTGCCGGAAGTACATTTAAACGTCCGGCAGGGCATTTTGCAGGAAAACTGATCCAGGATGCCGGATTGTCCGGATACCGTATCGGCGGAGCACAGGTCAGCAAAAAGCATGCCGGGTTTGTGATCAATGCGGGAAAGGCGACAGCAGGGGATATTGTCGCTTTGATGGAGCACATAAGAAAAACAGTAGAAGAACAGTTTCAGGTAACACTGGAACCGGAAGTGCGCTTTTTGGGAGAGTTCCGATAAAGCGCAGGAATCAGGGGAACAGGATGAGAGTAGTGATTGTAACAGGAATGTCCGGAGCAGGGAAATCCTGCGCATTGAAAATGCTGGAAGATGCCGGATATTTTTGTGTGGATAATCTTCCGGTGCCGCTTTTGACAAAATTCACCACATTGATATTTCAGGAATACGGGGAGTATGACCGCATTGCACTTGGAATCGATATCCGGTGCGGAGAGGCATTGTCAGAGCTGCAGCCGATGCTGGAAGAATTGCATCGGCAAAAAAAACAGGTGGAGATACTTTATCTGGAATCTTCGGATGAAGTATTGGTAAAGCGTTATAAAGAAACAAGAAGGACGCATCCGCTTGCCGGGGACGGCAGGATAGAAGCAGGAATTGCCCTGGAACGGGAAAAAACGGCGTTTCTGAAAAAGGAAGCGGATTATATTCTGGATACGAGCAGCCTGTTGACAAGGGAACTGAAAGCACAGTTGGAAAAGATTTTTGTAAAAAATGAAGGATTCCGTAATTTTATGATTACGGTAGTATCGTTCGGTTTTAAATACGGAATGCCGGCAGATGCCGACCTTGTATTTGATGTCCGTTTTCTTGCCAATCCGTTTTACGTACCGGAGTTAAAGGCAAAAACAGGAAATGATAAAGAAGTACAGGAATATGTGATGCGGTCGGAAACGGCAGACCGGTTCCTGGATAAATTGGAAGATATGTTAAGATTTCTGATTCCGAATTATATCAGCGAAGGGAAAAACCGTCTGGTTGTCGCAATCGGATGTACCGGAGGGAAACACCGTTCGGTAACGCTTGCCAATGCGATCACAGAACGGCTGAAAATGCTGGAATACGGAATAAAAGCAGAACATAGAGACATTGGAAAGGATGTGGCAAATGTCATTTTCGGGAGAGGTAAAGAAGGAACTGTGTGAACACATTCTTTCAGCCAGACATTGTCAAATTGCTGAAATTTCTGCGATCGTTGCATTTTGCGGAAAAATTATGGTTGACAAAGATGGGACGCTTATCTTAAAATTGCAGACGGAAAGTACTGTTCTGACGAAAAAAATGTTTCTGTATCTGAAGCAGTTGTTTGGAATCAGTGCAGAATTGATAACGAGGTCTCTGTCGGCAAAGAAAAACCTGTATGAACTTGTTCTGACAGGAGAAGAGACCGGACAGATTTTGACTGCCTGTAAACTGACTGTCACAGGCGATGATGAAAAGAACGGAAAAGTATTAACAGCAGAACCTGTGATTGCCGTAAGATCATGCTGTAAAAGAAGCTTTATCCGCGGCGCATTTTTAGCGGCAGGGTCCGTTTCCGACCCACAAAAGGCATATCATTATGAAATTGTGGTAAATCAGGAAAAAAACGGAGAACTGCTTTGCGAAATGATGCGTTCTTTTTCTGTGGATGCCAAGATGATCATCAGAAAGAATCATTATGTTGCTTATGTTAAGGAAGGTTCTCAGATTGTAGACCTTTTAAATGTCATGGAAGCACATGTGGCATTGATGGAATTTGAAAATGTGCGTATTCTGAAAGAAATGCGCAATACCATTAACCGTAAGGTAAACTGTGAAGCTGCAAACATTAACAAAACAGTAAAAGCAGCGGCCAGACAGGTGGAAGATATCCTGTATATACGGGATAAAGTGGGGATTTCCGCTTTGGCAGAAGGCTTAGAGGAAATTGCCCTGCTCAGGATTGAATATCCGGATGCTACGTTAAAGGAACTGGGTGAAATGCTGCAGCCGCCGGTAGGAAAGTCGGGAGTAAATCACAGATTGAAAAAAATAAGCAATATCGCGGATGAATTACGGATGCGGTCATTGTAGTTATTGAGTTTAGGAGGATTGAAATGGTAACAAGAGAAATCAGGATCGGGGATCACTCCAAAGCGGATGCAAGTCCGGTGGCAATGCTGGTACAGCTGGCAAGTAAGTTTGAGAGCAGCGTTTATGTGGACCAGGCAGAAAAGCACACCAATGCAAAGAGTATCATGGGTGTTATGATTCTCAGGCTTGCAGAAGGGGAAAAGATAACAGTGACAGCAGAAGGAACGGATGAAGAAACTGCACTTGCAGAAATTCAGAAGTATTTGGAAGCATAAATGACTGCAATGTCCCGGGGGTCTGTTCAGACTCTCGGGATTTCTTTTAAAGAAAGGACGGAAGAAGGATGGCATTTACACATTTGCATGTGCATACCGAGTACAGTCTGTTGGACGGCTCGGCAAAAATTAAAGAAATAGTTGCCAGAGCAAAGGAACTGGGAATGGACAGCCTTGCGATCACTGACCATGGGGTTATGTATGGGGTGATTGACTTTTATCGTGCCTGCAAAAAAGAAGGGATTCGTCCAATCATCGGATGCGAAGTATATGTAGCACCCGGATCGCGATTTGCAAAAGAAGGCGGAATGTCGGAGGAGAGGTATTATCACCTTGTCCTGCTGGCAGAAAATGATAAAGGATATTCTAACCTGATCAAGATCGTTTCCAAAGGTTTTACGGAAGGATATTATTATAAACCGCGTGTGGATTATGAAGTATTGAAGCAGTATTCAGAAGGGATCATTGCACTTTCGGCCTGTCTGGCAGGCGAGGTGGCGGTAAATCTGAAACGCGGATTTTACGAAGAAGGAAAAGCAGCGGCACTCCGTTTGCAGGAAATCTTCGGGAAAGACAATTTCTTTTTGGAGATGCAGGATCATGGGATCCCGGAGCAAAAGACGGTCAACGCGGCATTGCTCCGCATGCATCAGGAAACAGGGATCGATCTGGTGGCGACAAACGACGTGCACTATATTTACGACACAGACGTAGAGGCACATGATATCCTCCTTTGCATCCAGACGCAGAAAAAAGTAACGGATGAAGACCGGATGCGTTATGAAGGCGGACAGTATTATCTGAAATCTCCGGAAGAGATGGAAGAATTATTTCCATATGCAAAAGAGGCATTGGAAAATACGCATAAGATCGCAGAACGCTGCAATGTAGAAATTGTTTTCGGACAATACAAACTGCCGAAATATGATGTGCCGGAAGGGTATGATGCCTGGACATATCTTCAGATGCTGTGTGAGGAAGGTATGAAGCGCCGGTATCCGGAGGTCACACCGGAACTTCAGGCTCGTCTTTCCTATGAACTGAATATCATCCATACCATGGGATTTGATGATTATTATCTGATCGTCTGGGACTTTATAAAATATGCCAAAGACCATAACATTATGGTAGGACCGGGGCGGGGAAGCGGCGCGGCAAGCATTGCTGCATATGCTCTCGGAATTACGGATATCGATCCGATCCGCTATCAATTGCTGTTTGAACGTTTTTTAAATCCGGAGCGCGTTTCCATGCCGGATTTTGATATTGATTTTTGTTACGAACGCCGACAGGAAGTGATCGATTATGTCGTAAGAAAGTATGGGAAAGACAGGGTAGTGCAGATCGTTACATTTGGTACGATGGCAGCACGCGGTGTAATTCGGGATGTCGGACGGGCATTGGATTATCCGTATGCGATCTGTGATCAGGTGGCAAAAATGATTCCGCAGGAACTGAATATTACGATAGAAAAGGCACTTGAGAGCAGTGCAGAACTCAGGGGACTTTATCAGACGGACGAAAAGATCCGGTATCTGATCGACATGTCAAAACGATTGGAAGGACTTCCGCGCCATACTTCCATCCACGCGGCAGGCGTTGTGATCGCCAATGCACCGGCGGATGACTATGTACCTTTATCACGAGGGGCTGATGATGCGATCACAACCCAGTTTACCATGACGACATTAGAAGAACTGGGACTTTTAAAAATGGATTTTCTCGGTCTTCGTACATTGACGGTCATTCAGGATGCAGAGGAACTGATCAATAAAAACCGCCCGCAGAAGGAATGGATCTGCATGGACAGGATCGATTATGATGATCCTAATATTTACGAAATGATCAGCAGCGGAAGATCGGATGGGGTATTCCAGTTAGAAAGTACCGGAATGAAGAATTTCATGAAGGAGTTAAAGCCTGAAAATCTGGAAGATGTCATTGCCGGGATTTCGTTGTATCGTCCGGGACCAATGGATTTTATCCCAAAATACATTAAAGGAAAACAAAATCCGGAAAGTATTGTGTATGATTGTCCGGAACTGATACCGATCCTGCAGACGACACACGGATGTATTGTTTATCAGGAACAGGTTATGCAGATCGTTCGTGAACTTGCCGGCTACAGCTATGGGAGAAGTGATCTGGTACGCCGTGCCATGGCAAAGAAAAAAGCAGATGTCATGGCAAGGGAACGAAAAAACTTTGTATACGGAAACGAAGAAGAACAGGTAAAGGGCTGCATCGCCAACGGTATTTCGGAAGAGATCGGGAACAGGATCTTTGATGAAATGACGGATTTTGCCAAGTATGCGTTTAATAAGGCACATGCTGCCTGCTACGCGGTGGTTTCTTATCGGACGGCGTATTTGAAATACTATTATCCGGTGGAATTTATGGCGGCATTGATGACTTCTGTTATGGATCATACGGGGAAAGTGACGGAGTACATTTATTCCTGCCGTCAGATGGGCATTGAAATCCTTCCGCCGGATGTCAACGAAGGCGAAATGGGATTTTCCGTATCCGGAAATCAGATCAGATATGGACTTTCGGCCATTAAGGGAGTCGGAAAGCCTGTCATTGAGGCATTGGTAAAAGAAAGGGAAGAAAACGGCAGATTTACCGGGCTGAAGGACTTTGTGGAACGTCTGTCCGGAAAAGAAGTCAATAAACGGACCATAGAAAGTTTTATCAAAGCAGGAGCATTCGGCCCGGAATTTGGGACAAGAAAACAGCTGATGCAGGTATATATCGCGGTAATGGACGGAGTAGCCCTGGAACGTAAGAAGGGGCTGACGGGACAGATGAGCCTGTTTGATCTTGTAGCAGAAGAGGACAGACAGGAATTTGAAGTGCGGCTGCCGGAGGTCGGTGAATATACAAAAGAAGAACTGCTTGCTTTTGAAAAAGAAGTAATGGGTGTGTATGTCAGCGGTCATCCTCTTGAACATTATATGGCAGTGTTGAAAAAGAACACAACGGCGGATACGCTTGCTTTCCAGCTGGATGAAGAGACCGGGACGGTAAAGGCAAAAGACGGAGAGATCGTGGTTCTTGGCGGAATGCTGGCAGGAATTACAAAAAAGACGACAAAAAACAACACGACCATGGCATTTCTGACATTGGAAGACCTGTTTGGGACAGTAGAAGTTATTTTGTTCCCGCGGGATTATGAACGGTATCGTTCCGTGCTTCGCGAAGATGCAAAGGTACTGATCCGTGGACGTGTTTCGGCAGAAGAAGATAAGGCTGCAAAACTGATCGCAACGGAACTCACAGAACTTTCGGAACTTCCGAGGGAGCTTTGGGTACGGTTTGAAAATAAACAGGCATTTTTTGAGCGGGAAGAAGAACTGTATCGTCTTTTGAGTGAAAGCGACGGTAAGCAGGAGGTCGTGATCTATCTTGGAGAAGAAAAAGCGATCAAACGCCTGTCGAAGAACCGCTGTATCGAAATCACGGAAGAACTTCTTTTGAGACTGCAGGATGTGTTTGGAAAAGATCAGGTTAAGATTGTGGATAAAAAAAGCTAGTTTCTATTGAAAATGTGGAGAAAATGCTTTAAAATGGACTGGATGTCCTACATTTAAGGAATTAGGAAGAACGGAAGATAGACGGAGGTAAGAAAAGTGAATAAGACAAATCATGTAAAGACCATAGGCATTTTGACCAGCGGTGGTGATGCACCGGGCATGAATGCGGCAATCCGTGCGGTAGTCCGCACCGCATTGGCAAATGGATTACGGGTAAAGGGAATTCAGAGAGGATACGCAGGTCTTTTGGAAGAAGATATCATTGACATGGATGCAAAAAGCGTTGCAGATATCATTCAGCGCGGAGGTACAATGCTTTATACGGCCCGCTGCCCTGAGTTCATGCAGCCGGAAGTACAGGATAAGGGAGCAGAAATCTGTAAGAAGCACGGGATTGACGGATTGGTTGTCATCGGTGGAGACGGTTCCTTTAACGGAGCAAGAAAACTCTATGAGCGCGGCATCAATACGATCGGGGTTCCGGGAACGATCGATCTTGACATTGCATGTACAGAATACACCATTGGATTTGATACCGCAGTAAATACAGCGATGGAAGCAATCGATAAGGTGCGTGATACTTCAACTTCTCATGAGCGCTGCAGCATCATTGAAGTTATGGGAAGACATGCCGGCTATATCGCACTCTGGTGCGGTATTGCAAATGGTGCAGAAAGCATTCTGCTTCCGGAACTTTATGATAATAATGAAGATGCGATCATCCAGAACATCATTGAGAGAAAGCGCAGCGGAAAGAAACATCATATCATTGTAAATGCAGAGGGTGTTGGTGATTCGACCAATATGGCAAAGAGGATCGAAGCGGCTACCGGTATTGAGACAAGAGCAACGATCATCGGTCACATCCAGCGTGGTGGAAGTCCGACAGCAAAAGACCGTGTTTATGCATCTGCCATGGGTGCCAAGGCAGTAGAACTTTTATGTGAAGGAAAGAGCAATCGTGTGGTTGCATACCGTCATGGCGAATTTGTAGATTTTGATATTATGGAAGCACTTGCAATGAAGAAGTCGCCGGATGAATTCCTGGTAACGATGGCAAAGAAACTTTCCAGATAAATAAGAACTTATCTGAGATAAAAAAGCAGGGAACGTGAACTGTGATATGCTCCCTTCTAGGTAGACAAGTGAAATAATAAAAACTTGTTACTTAG
>CAZWCZ010000014.1:0-44250 GCA_964632165.1 uncultured Lachnospiraceae bacterium
ACAGCACGGAAAAGCTTTGTGCATGTTTCACAAAAAAGGAGGGAAAAGTTCTACACATAGAAAGTTTCCCATAGCACTCCATCCTCTGACCGATCATGCAAAATACCATTCATCCGCCTCGGGATCATTTCAGCAAATTTCCTCTATATAAACCATCCTCTATCACAACGTTGTGTGTGATAAGGAAATTCATCTCTGCTCTTTTTTTTAAAAAATAATATTTTTTCTAATTTTTGTATTTTGTTGCCAGTTTTGTTATGGATTTTCCCATTTTCATGTATTATAGTAAAAGCATCAGATATGAAGGGGGATTTTCTATTATGAGAAAACGTTTTATTGCAACTTTATCCACTATGCTGCTTGCAGCAACCATCATCACAGGACCGGTCAGCGGATTAGGAACCACTCCGGATTCGGATTCGCTTCCTGAAGTTGGTTCCGGTTCCATCGGTGCCGACCAGCCGGACTATGACTTTGAAAGTGGTGACACCTATAATTGATTCAATCCACGTAATAATCATTCCAGTGTTTCTGGATAAAAGCTGCATTGGACGATGTTTCATACAGTTGAAAGAGCAAGACAGCTGCCCGGACATACGGGCGGCTGTCTTCTTTTGTATAGTCCCCGCTTTCCCAAAGCTGCTCCATGTTCCACCCGACAGAATAAAAACAGGTTCCCCATCCACTGGCATCTTCTGTTTCTAAGTTCAATAATACCGCTTTATTCGCATAACAGATGGCACGTTCATACTCCTGCGTCTGATCCAGCAGATTACTCAGGTTCCGCAGTGTCAGTGCATAACTACGGTAATAGTGCAGCCGGTGCAGCGGCTGCTTCTGACATGCTTTCAGTAACAGTTCCATCCATTCCACGGTTTCTGCCGTTTTCCCACACTTTTTTGCACAGTATGACATAGACTGGATGATCATGGCCTCCGTCCGCGTAAATGCCCACGTCGTAAGTTCTGCCGGAGATTTCTTCGGCACCGTTAAGTGCAGTGCCTCTTTCTGCAGTTTCCATGCCTCTGCAGGATCGATCTTCCCCAGGTTTTTCCGCAGCGCCGTCTCTTTATATAACATGTACTGCCTGGTATAATGGTCATCTCCTGCCTGCTCTTTCAGCCGTTCAAATACCGGTTCCATTTCTTCATACTTAGCAAAGCTGGACAGCCGTGCAATTTCTGTGGTCAGTTCATACGTATGTACCGTTCCGGTATGAGAGGATACCACCGCCGTTCCCCCCGGCAGGTTCAGCTTTTCCATCAGCTTCCATAAATTCGTTGCATTGCAGTTGGAATACCCGGTCTCGATCCTTGACAACGTCACGGCATCACAGACATCTTCTGCCAGCTTTTCCTGAGACATACCAAAGGCGATGCGTCGTCCCCGTATTGTTTCAGAAAGCAAAAAAACTTCTTCCCTGCCAAACAGGCGATTAGTAAACCAGTCATTCTTTTGAATCTCATATGTCTTTTCCACCCATTCCATAACAGAAATGATTTCCCGCATTTGTACTAATTCCTGCCGCAATTTCTCCCTGCTTTGGACATCTTCCTCAGACTTCTCCGTCTGCATCCGTTTTTGCAGATACTTTTCCCGGTATTCTGCCAATTCTTTCAGGTATGTCATACTGCCATATTTCCGCATCAGATCCCAGCATTCCGCATACAGTTTTTCCTGCTCCTTCTCCATATTGCCAAGCCGTTCCATGATTTCAAGCATACGGTAACTGAGGAACGGAAAAAATCTGGAACAGCCTTTCGGTTCCAGCCGGAGTTTTATATACTTTAATGTCTCCCGGTAACCTTCCAATGCCGCCTTATCTTCTCCTTTTTCTTCCAGCAACCGATAATACAGCGTCCGTATCATCAATTCCTGAGTGTCCATATACTGTGGACACTCTCCTCGCAGATCATACGGCTCTCGCGTAATCTTCCACGCTTCCTTGAGTTTTGCGAGTGTCGGCTCCAAGATTTCTTCTCTTGTTTTTCTCCCATTCTTATATAAGTTCCACTGCAGCACACTTTCTGCCAAAAGCAGAAACTGCTCATGCAGCGTACACTTTCCTTTCGTGATCTTCCGATACTCTGCAAACAACTTGTCTGCAGTTTTCGTATCTGTCTCTGCAATTGCTGTCAGCAGGTTTTCCTTTGTCTCGAGACAATGATATTCCTTTTCCCTCAAGAAATACAGCAGTTCGTCAGACGCTACTCCAACTCGCTGCAAAAGTGCCTCCGCCATGATCTTCTCACATCCGCGCACTCCTTTTTCTAACCGTGCCATAAAACTTCGCGAACAGATACCATCACAAACCGGTTCTGCCGACACTTTCATTTTCTCCCGCTGATACGCAATCAGCAATCCCACCTGATTGATATCCATGCTTCTTCACCTATCCTTTGTAAAAATCTATGATACTATTTTAGCGTAAAATAAAGCAGAAGTCCATTCCTCTCCTGTTAAGAAATTTGAGTTTTACTGTTAAGAATTCTTTATTTTTTTGCTTTTTGCTCCAAAACCGGTATATTTTTTCTTTTTCTTCCCATACTTCAAATAGTACATTTTAAGGAGGCTATTTCTATGGCAGTTGATTTTAAAAACAGCGAAACCATGAAAAATCTCATGCGTGCTTTTGCAGGAGAAAGTCAGGCACGCAACCGCTATACTTTTGCCAAAGAACAGGCAAAGAAAGAAAACCTGTATGTAATTTCCGAAGTATTCTGCTTTACGGCAGAACAGGAAAAAGAACATGCAGAAATTTTTTATAAGCATCTAAAAGAGATGGCAGGAGAAAGCATTACGGTTGACGGATCCTATCCTGTTGACATCACACAGTCCGTCATTGAACTGCTGCGCTATGCAGAACACAATGAAATGGAAGAATACGGTGATGTCTATCGTAGCTTTGCAGAAACTGCATCAAGAGAAGGCTTTGTTAAGATTGCGGCAGATTTTGCAAAGATTGCAGAAATTGAGAAGACGCACGGCAACCGGTTCGCTTATTTTGCAGACTTATTGGAAAACAATAAACTCTTTGTTTCTGATGTCCGCTGCAAATGGATGTGCTTAAACTGCGGAACCGTCTTAGACGTAACCAAGGTTCCGGAAAAATGTCCGGTCTGCGACCATGACCGCGGCTATTTTATCCGTCTGGAATTTGCACCTTACACAACCAGTCAAGAACTTTCTTAATTGACGGTGCCAAAAAAAATCCCCGGGATATTCACACTCTCAAAGTAAACATCCCGGGGATTTTGCCTTTTCCCTTATTCTTCTATTTTTTGAATTCTGCGAATGTGGCGTGCATCATTGGAAAACGGTGTGTCCAAAAACAGATCTACCACCTGCAATGCATGCCCTGGTCCGATAACCCTTCCACCCATAGCAAGAATATTAGTATCATTATGCTCTCTTGTCGCCTTCGCACTAAAACAGTCGTGGCACAGTGCACAACGTATACCAGGTACCTTATTCGCAGCAATGGAAATGCCAATCCCTGTTCCGCAGATCAGAATTCCTTTTTCACAAACTCCATTCACTACCGCATCGGCAACTTTTTTTGCAAATTCGGGATAATCACAGGACTCCTTCCCATATGTTCCGAAATTCTGATAAGCAATCCCTCTCTGCTCTAAATGTGCGATCACTTCCTGCATCAATTCAAAACCGCCATGGTCACAGCCTAATGCTATCATTTTTTACATCCTCCTACACTTATTCTGTTTTTATTATCTGATATCCGGCTGCTTTTCGCAGACGGTTCATAATCGCCTGATGCAATCTGGTATGTTCAAAACTTTCGGAATAGATGACCGGGATCCGCTCCGTATCAAATTCACGCAATACTGCAAATAAGTGTGCAGAAATTTCCGTTTCACTCTTTAATGAACCAAGTGAAAAAATATGTCTGCAATGATATCTGCTTTTATTTTCTTCTGCACAGAGCACCGCTACACATCCTCCACGTGCTTCTTCCTGTGCCACATACCGATTGATCGTTTCTGCTACCCGCTCCGGGCTTCCTTCAACGATCGTAATCTGTCCCTTTGGTGCATAATGGCGATATTTCATGCCGGGTGCTTTCGCTACTACCGACTCCTGCGGTTTTGTCGCCAAAACCGCCTTATCATATTCCACTTCCGCTGTCACCTGCTCAAAATCTTCCTTTGTTATAAATCCGGGTCTCAGGATCATAGGAACTTCCCCTGACAGATCAATAATGGAAGATTCCAGCCCGATGTCTGACGCTCCCCCGTCTATGATCATTTCAATCCTTCCGGAAAGATCTTCCGCAACATGTTGTGCCGTTGTCGGGCTTGGACGTCCGGACAGGTTTGCACTCGGAGCAGCAATATACGTCCCTGAAGCACGGATAATTTCTCTTGCTATTTCATCGGACGGCATCCTGACAGCTACCGTATCCAGTCCTCCGGTCGTTGCATAAGGAACAGCGATACTTTTCTTCAATATCATTGTCATCGGCCCCGGCCAGAACTTTTCTGCTAATCGGTATGCGAGCTCCGGCACTTCTGCCGCCAGCTCTCTTAGTGCTGAAATATCCGCAATATGCAGAATCAGCGGATTATCTGATGGTCTTCCTTTTGCCGCATAAATACGTGCTGCCGCATCTTCTTTCATTCCATCTCCGCCAAGTCCGTACACGGTTTCTGTCGGGAATGCAACAAGCCCGCCGGATGCAAGCACTTTTCCTGCTTCCTGCAAAATCTCCTTATCCATATGGTTTCTATCAACTTTTACAATTTTTGTTTCCATATTTCCCCTCATTTCTGCGGCTTTTCTTTATCCGTCGGTTGTATTAATATACTCCATGATCCCAAGCAAAAGGGAAAATGCAATTTTTTCCTGATACTCTTCCTGCGTAAGAAGTTCCGCTTCTTTTTCATTGGACAAAAATCCACATTCCACGATCACGGTAGGAACCGAAGATCTTTTTAGCAGATAATACTCTTTACTGGCTTTTGCCACCCGGTGATTTTCATCGTTAAGTTCTTCTTTCAACCGTGCCTGCAAAATCTTTCCCAACCGTTTTCCCTGTTCGGAATCTGTATAATAAAACACCTGTGCTCCGCTGACTTCCTCCTCCGGATAGCTGTTCTGATGGATGCTGACTGCCAATACCGGCTGTGCCTCCTCTATCTTCCGCACTCTCTCCCGCAAATCTTCATTTTTTCGATTTTCTGCTGTCTCCGATGCCAGATCTTTGTCCTCACACCGTGTCATTACAACTGCAACATCATTCTGTTTTAACAGCTGTTCCAGCTTTTTCGCGATCGAAAGATTGATCTCTTTTTCCTGTGCTCCGTTGACCCCTATTTTCCCCGGATCTTTTCCTCCGTGCCCTGCATCAATTACTACTACCGGAAGTGTTTCGGTTTTCCCCATAACGTATCTTGCCTGCTCTTCTCTTCTCATTCCGGAATAAAGTGAAAACAAAACCAGGCCGCAGACCGCTGCCATTATAGCTGCTCTTTTTTTCATTCCTGCTCCATTCCATTCTGTATTACTTTACTTTATGAAGCATTCTTTGTATTCATACAGATTTATTTTATATAATTCCCAATGATCGACCATACTTCCTCTGTTTCAAACCCAAGACGCCATGCTGCCACTCCTGCCACTCCGGCACCTCCGATCACATTCAGTCTCTCTGTCAGGGAATCTATGTCTTCCAACCAAATTTTATATTTTACTCCGGCAAGCGTATACTCCGTATAATTTTGCCCGGCATCTGCATCCCGGCGTGTAGCGATTCCGTTTTTCTCCAAAAAGTTTTCCTGTTCCCGCATAATAAGCACTTCTGACGAAAGTTTTACCGTTCCTGCCACTGTCTCTTCTGCCCAGATTCTTGTATAAAACGGGATCCCCATGACGATCCGTTCTCTCGGCACATCATTTAATGTGTTATTTACCGCATCTTTCAAAAAACCAATGGAAGCTACGGAACCTGCCTCAGATGAACCGCTGTAATGCTCATCATATGCCATAATAATAACATAATCCACCACTTTCCCCTGTGTTTCCAAGTCATACAATGCGTTATAACGTGTCGGAACCGGGTTATCCACTGACAAAATCAGTTCCTCTTCATGGCATCGGATGGACAGCTCCTTCAAAAACTGGATAAAATGCGGACCGGTCTTTGCTGCAAGGGATTCAAAATCAATGTTCCATCCGTCAAATCCATACGTTTTTGCCTCATCCATCATACGATCGATCAATATATCCCTTGCCTTTGTCGAAGACAGAAGTTCATAACTGTTGACTTCATTTGAAAAATTGTCGATCAGTGCCCACACCTGAAGCCCCATTTCATGTGCCCGCTCCACATAAGAGGCATCCGCAAGTGATGTAAAATTCCCCTCATTGTCACTCAGGGAATACCAGGTCGGCGAAATCACATTCACCTCTTTCGCACTCTTGAGCACCTGCTCCATATTTGCATTGGCCGCCGGCACGGTTACCATATGCCAGCCAAGGCGCACTTTTTCTCCAATGGAACGCTGTGTATAAACAGGCGCTTCTTTCGGATTTTCCTCTGCCTCATAATAAGAAGCTGACACATACTTTTTCTGCACATATCCGTAAATTCCGTCTGCAAGCATAACCTTTAGAAAACTGCTGCCGCTGCTTCCTGTCCCGGCAATATAATACAGTTTTTCTCCCTCCGGCACATAACGGATAATGTCGCTCTTGATGCTCGGCTGAAAACGAACCGGTGTTTCTTTTACTGTATCATAACAAAGCTGTTCTATAAAACGATACCAGATCACAACACGATCCGGTTTTTCATAAACCTCATATACCATATCAGCAAACAGTCCGGTAAACTCCAGCGAGATATAATACTGTTCCTGCATAAAGATCAGAACCGGAACAGAAAACGTACTCATGACTCCGTTCCTGTAATAAGCACTTTCTCCCACAATAACACGGATCAGTTCTTCCGGAAGTGCATAACTCAGAACCTGCTCTGTCTCATCAAAATAAAAATCCTCCGCGAGTACTTCCGTCACAAGATCCAGTGGAAGATACCAACCGTCATAAAACTTTCTGACGCGCACCTCCTGTTCTTCCGTATCAAGGATCAGAATGGCCTCATCCTCCTGCAGCTGATAATGATCTTCTAAGACCCCCATTGTCTCACTGGGGGTATATTTCCCTTTTAACCAGACTGCCAGCGAAAAAACTGCGATCAAAAACAGTCCGGCTCCTATCCCTAACTTTATCTTTAAACTCTTTTCCATTCCATTGCTACCTCATTCGTCCAAACTAAACGGACTCTCATCAAATCCTTTATGAGTATAGCAAATTTTTTCTTTACTGTCATCCTTTTTATCACTTTTCTTTTCCCGGCTCTTCCAAAGAAAGGCAGCCTGACTCCAATACTTTTTTTGAGCGAACCGGAAGTGCTGCCTTTCTGTCTCTTGTGCTTCTCCATCGGTCGGATAAGGCGTGACGAGTCTTTCCGTCTTCTTAGAAATACAACAAGTTACACTCCTGACTGCCGAAGCAGTTTTCTCATTTGCCGGTATAACTGTCCGGAAAGTCCGTCTCCGTTACTATACAAAGGAACCTTTCTCACTAACCCGACTTTGTGCATCCACTGTTTTGCAAGGGGTTCATCCCCTCCGGTGAGTACGAGCACCATCCGTTCCTCTCCCCTTGTTTCCAAAATCCGTTTTTGCCACTGTGGTTTCGTCCATTGCATTACCGCGCCCACAAGAAAATGTCCAGAAAACATCATCTCCGAATGCTGTGGATTTCTTCTTCCAAAATCGCAGACAATGTACGCATATCCTCTGCCTCGAAATCCGTTTGCTTCTTCCGGCGCGACTCTTCCTGCTACGGTCACTCCGTCCAGTTCTGTTACAAAACCGTTTTCTCTCATTTCCCTCTGTTCCAGCAAATGAGATTCCGTACAGTCCAGATACAATACGTTTTTTTGATATCTCCTTTTCAGATATTGTGCCAAAAGTATCGAAAAGCAGGTACTTTCTTCTTCGGATAGCCCTCCTGCCACGGAGATCCAGACTTCCTGCGGTTTTTCCGCTTTTCGTCCGGCACTCAGCTGTTTCAGTTCATTTGCTGCCTGTGCAGCATCCTGATACCGCTTTTCTCCTGTTCTTAAGCAGTTTTTGACTATCTTTTGATATCCTTTTGGAATCACCTTTGTGTAAGAAAGCATGAATTCCATGCATTTCCCCAAACCGTAAATATCCGTTTCCGCCGACAGTTCTCCTGCCATCTGCTGCTCCGGAGCACAATACCCTGCCGTACCGAAAAACAACATGTTTTCTTTCTGCTGATCCCTGTATATGGCACTACCGAAATCAACAAGCTTCACCTTATGGTCCGAAATCAACACATTTTCCGGTTTCAGGTCCAGATGCAGAATATTCCTCGACGGATGGTGAATATACTGTAATATTTCGCACAATTGAATGGAATAATTAAGAAGTAAAGAACCAGACAGACATTTTTGTCTAAGAACATACTGTTTCAGAGTCTCACCCTCGATAAACTCCTCTACGATATAAGTTTTTGTATCAAATTCCAGAATGTCGTATATGATAGGAATGGAAGGATGATGACACAGCTGCAACATCCGGGCTTCCTGAACCAGGATATCATACCACGGGTGTCTGCGGTCCAGTGATTTCATAACTCTCCTTCCGGAAAGTCCTATATGTTCCGCAAGCAGAACCTCTCCGCAGGGTCCGTGATGCAGCACCTTTAGTACTCTGTATTTTTTTAACAATTCTTTCTCCAGCATAATCTCCTTTCTTGTACCGAACGATTTTGTATCTTGATTATACTGCTGTTTTCAGAATCTGACAATGCAGAAAAAAGTGCTTCTTTTTTGTTGATTTTGACGATATGATTTTTATTGTATACCGCATCGTGCGCCTTGCACAAAAACACTTTTATTCCTGTCATTGCCGTGCAAAGCGCCAAATTCCGATATTGACTTTGGCATCAATATCCTTTATACTTTTGTTTACTCGATCAAAAAAGGAGGTATGACAAGTGAAAATTGAGAAGATCAGCGACACCCAGATACGTTGCACCCTCAGCAGACAGGACCTTGCTGACCGCAACTTAAAACTCAGCGAACTTGCTTACGGCTCCGACAAAGCGAAAGAACTGTTTCGTGAACTGATGGTTCAGGCATCTTTTGAATGTGGATTTGAGACAGATGACATTCCTCTTATGATAGAAGCAATTCCTGTTTCCGGCGACTGTCTTGTACTTCTGGTTACTAAAGTAGAAGACCCGGATGAGTTAGATACACGGTTTTCTAACTTCTCCTCTGCCCATGACTCCTATGACGAAGACCCTGGTTCTCCCGTCTCTTCCATGGCAGATGAGATATTAGAATGCTTTGGGCAGCTGGGTGCTTTGCTCAGCAAAGAAAAAACTTCCAAAAAAGGATCCCTTTCTTCTAAGGCTCCGCTTACTCCGGATACAGATGCATCTTTGCCTCCGGCTCCGTTAGTAAAGATTTTTTCTTTCTCCGATCTGGATGCCGTTGCAGTACTTGCAAAGCATATTTCCCCATATTTCTTTGGAGAAAGCTCTTTATATAAGGACGAATCCGGTTCCCGTTATTATCTGGTCATTCATATGTCTGACCACACACCGGAAGAATTTAACCGTATCTGCAATGTCATTTTCGAATACGGTACGCCGGAGCACTCCTCACCGGCCGTTCTTTCCTACTTTAAGGAACACTTTACCGTCGTACTCGCTCAGGATGCAGTACAGACACTTACTATTCTTTAAAACTTACCAACAAAAAGCGATTCCCAAATTCGGGAACCGCTTTTTGTTCTGTATTCAGACACTTTTTACTTATTGCTCAGATATTCATTGATCTCATTTACTAACGGAGCAACCTCCAGGCCGTGTACCATACATGCTTCTTCCAAAGACTCTGCCTGTGCAGACGGACAGCCGATGCAATGCATTCCGTACTCTAACAGAATCCGGATAATATTCTGGTCTATTGCAATGATATTGCCAATGGTCATTTCCTTTGTTACTGTCATACCCAATCCTCCTTGTTTTTCGGAGAAAAATGCGAACCCTTGCGAGCAGAGGATTTTCCTCCTTGTTTTTCGGAGAAAAATGCGAGCCCTGCGAGCAGAGGATTTTCCTCCTTGTTTTTCGGAGAAAAATGCGAGCCCTGCGAGCAGAGGATTTTCCTCCTTGTTTCCTGACACGGCGGTCTGCCGCGACCTGTTTATTATATTCCAGACATCGCCGTATCGTCAAGTGAATATTTTACTTGTATTTTTAAATGATTTATATTAGAATGTCTAAAGAAAGAAAAACTCAAAAAGGAGGACCAGTATCATGGCATACAAGATTACAGATTCCTGCGTAAGCTGCGGTTCCTGCGCAGAGCAGTGCCCGGTTGGCGCTATTTCTGAAGGTGCAGAGCATTACGAAATCGATGCAGACGCTTGCTTAGAGTGCGGCGCTTGTGCAGCTCAGTGCCCGGTTGGTGCAATTGAAGAGTAATATCCTGTAAAAAAGAGTGTCACGTCATGCGGCACTCTTTTCTTTTCCTAAAGGAATCCAAACCTTCTCTTTTTCCGTTCTTCCTCTATTGAAGTTCTCTGTCTCGCTGCCTGATGTTCCCGTATCGTCCGGTCAAGTTTCCGATATCTTTCTTCTTCTAAGTTTTCCCGCTCCCGGAACAAATAATTCATCTCTTTCAATATTTTTTGTGAAATCCTCTCATCCATCTGTTCCAAAAGTGCTGCATTGTTCTGCCGAAGAAGTTCTGTAACCGCTCCTCCAAATCCGGTGTACATTCTCTGAAAACTGCGCTCCGATTCCGAAACGAGTTCTGCTTTTTCCTCCTCATGCCCCAAAAGGACTTCCAGCCGTTCCCTCAGTTCCTTTCGGTCTGCTTCCTTTAACATTACTACTTCCTCAAGCTTCGGAAGCAGCTTTCCGATCTGCTCTGTCGTAAAACCTTCCTCTTTCAGTTTCTTTACATACGTAAGTACCGTTTCCCCTTCCATGCAGTTTCCTTCCTTTCCGTCTGTTTTACCGGATCACATACAACATGATAAACTGCTTCCATTTTTCTCTCAAGTAAGCCTGTCCTGCTTTTTAAATTTTTCATCGACAAAAAAACAAGAAGGTCTGTTCCTTCCGACACCCTGCCGAAAAAACAGACCTTTTTTAACTTCAATAAGTTCTAACTTTATTAAGATTCTCTTATATCCAGTGTCCCGAACTTCTGAATCTGTCCCATCCACTTTAATTTAATGGTACCGGTTGGACCATTTCTCTGCTTACCAATGATGATCTCAGTAATTCCCGGTTCCTCCGTATCTTTATTATAATATTCGTCACGATAAATGAACATAACAACATCGGCATCCTGCTCGATCGCCCCGGACTCACGCAAGTCAGAGAGCATCGGACGTTTATCCGGACGCTGCTCCACTGCACGGCTTAACTGCGACAATGCCACGACCGGACAGTTGATCTCTCTGGCAAGTGCCTTCAACGATCGGGAGATCTCCGAAATTTCCTGCTGTCTGGATTCCGATCTTCCACTGCCGCTCATCAGCTGCAGATAGTCAATAATGACCACCCCAAGATTCTTTTCCAGTTTCAGTTTCCTGCATTTGGAACGGAGCTCCGATATGGATATTCCCGGCGTATCGTCAATGATCAATCCCGACTCACCAATATTTCTCGCGCTTTCCATCAGATCCGCCCACTCCGAATCCTTCAGATCCCCGGTACGGATGTTTTGGGAATCCACCCTGGAATTCATGGCAAGCAAACGATTGATCAACTGCTCTTTTGACATTTCCAGGCTGAAGATTGCCGTTGTAACATGAGAATGCAGTGCAATATATTCCGCCAGGTTCAAGACAAATGCAGTTTTTCCCATAGAAGGACGTGCTGCAAGCAAAATCAGATCCGAGCGCTGCAGTCCTGCCATCTTATAATCCAGATCCCGGAATCCTGTAGCGATTCCGGTAATCCTTCCCTGACTTTTTGCCGCCAGTTCAATATTTTTCAGTGCACGAAGCACAACATCCTTGATATCTTCATATTCTCCGCTGCCACGGTGCTGTATCATATGGAAAACCTGCTTTTCGGTTTCCTCCAATACCGTGTCCATTGGTTCCTTATCCAGATAACAGGTATTGGCAATGCTCTCCGTGATCTTGATCAGCTTACGCGACAACGATTTTTCTGCTACAATATCAGCATAATACTTGATATTGGCAGAAGTCGGCACTGCATCCGTCACATCACGGATGAATTCCATGCCGCACACCTCCGGCGAAACATCTTTTTCCTTTAATTTGTCCAAAATGGTAACAATATCCGCCGGTTTTCCTTCCTGAAACAATTCTACCATTGCCTCAAAAAGCACTCCGTATTGACGGATGTAAAAATCATCTGCCGTCAACAGTTCCGACGCAACAACAATCGCATCTTTGTCCATGATCATGGAACCGATGACTGACTGCTCTGCCTCCTTGCTATGCGGCTGTACTTTCTTGATCAAAGCTTCTTCCATTGTTTTTCTCCGGTCTATGCCTGTTCTACTTTCACTGTGATTTCAGCTGTTACCTTTGGATGCAGGCGGATCGGCACATGATAGGTACCAAAATTGCGAATCGGATTTGCCAGCTGAAGTTTCTTTTTGTCTACCTCTAACTGCATCTGCTCCTTCATTGCCACTGCAATTTCCTTTGTAGAAACAGATCCAAACGTACGACCGCCTTCACCGCCCTTGATCTTCAGTGAAAGGCTTCCGGCTTCAATCTGCTTTGCCAATGTCTGTGCCTCTTCCAAATGTTCCTGCTGACGTTTTGCTTCCGCAGCTTTTTGCAGCTTTAACTCATGCATTGCTTTCTCCGTCTTTTCCACTCCAAGTTTCTTTGGGAAAATGAAGTTTCTTGCATACCCGTCATTTACCTTTACGACGTCTCCCTTTTTCCCGAGACTCTTTACGTCTTCCAATAAAATTACTTCCATTTTATATGTCCCCCTTTTCTGTCATGTCCATTAAGATTGCTTTTACCCGGTCTTTCGCTTCTTCTATTGTACAATTTTCCACCTGTGTTGCCGCCGCACTCATATGTCCGCCGCCGCCAAGCCGTTCCATAACAAGCTGTACATTGACCTCGTCAATAGAGCGGGCACTGATGCAGATCTTTCCATTATACTCCACGAATACAAAAGAAGCTTTCATCCGGTCAATATTTAACAGTTCATTGGCGGTTTTGGCCGCAAGTACCGTTGGCGTATCGATTCCTTCTGCATCCGAAACTGCAAATACAAACGTACCCATGAAAATCTCCGCCGAAGAAATTGCTGCGGCTTTTGCCTGATATTCCGTAAAATCCGTACGGAACAATTTCCGGATACGCGTCACATCCGCACCATTTCTGCGCAGATAAGCAGCTGCTTCAAACGTCCTGACCCCGGTCTTTGTCATAAAATTGTTCGTGTCGATCATAATCCCTGCATACATGGCATCAGCCTCTAACGGCTTCAGTTTCAGGCTTTCGCTGATATACTGCAAAATTTCTGCTACCATTTCGCAGGTAGAAGATGCATACGGCTCAACATAGGAAAGCACTGCCGTATCAATGGATTCTCCTGTCTGACGGTGATGATCCAGCATAACAATGGTTCCGGTCAGATCAAGCAGTTCTTTACATTCTGTCATGGCCGAGCGGTTTACATCCACTATAACTAACAGAGTATTATCATTAACGATCTCCTGTGCACGTGCACCGGAAATAAACATATCTTCTTCATAGTCCGTATTGTCACGGAACTGCTCCATCATCGGCCGAATGGAACTGGTAACCTCATTAATTACGATGTGTGCTTTCTTATCCAATGTTTTTGCAATCCGGTAAATGCCGATCGCTGCACCAAGAGAATCAATGTCTCCATTAGAATGCCCCATGATAACAACTTTTTCCTTGGTCTCGACATATTCCTTCAATGCATGTGCCTTTACTCTTGCCTTCACCCTGGTACTCTTTTCGAGCTGAACACTCTTTCCGCCGTAATAAGAAATCTTATCGCCTTCCTTTACTACCGCCTGATCGCCGCCGCGTCCGAGGGCAAGGTCGATTGCCGTTCGTGCCAGATCATAATTTTTATTATACGTTGCTGCACCAACACCGACACCAATGGAAATGGTAACCGTTGTTTCATAAATATTTAAATTCCGGATCTCTTCCAATATGGAAAAACGGTTTGCCTCGATCACGCTGAGATATTTCTGCTTAAATACAAATACGTACTTATCCTTTTCCAGGCGCTTGATAATGGCATCAATACTCTGCATGTATTTATTGATCTCCCGCTCTACCCATGCGGTTACCAAAGAACGCCGTACCTCATCCGCACCTTCAAATGCCTCTTCGTAATTATCAATATAAAGCAGACCGACTACCATCTTTTCTTCCGCATTTTCTTTTTTCAGCGCGTTGATTTCCGTTTCATCGTACAGATACATTCCATATAAAGTATCCCCGCTTTCCTCTGAGCTCCACCGGTCTGTCCACAATGCATCTTCCCGGCAGTCCTGCAGCTGGATCAGACGAAGCAGTACACGGTACTGCTTTCTTCCGTGCGTGATACTCACATTAACATCCTCTTCCACTGTCGGCATCTGTTCCGGTGCCAGATCCGGGAATATTTCACGGATCGACTGTCTTGCCGTCCGTTCAAACACAACAATATCCTTTAACTCATTGTTTGCCCAGATCAGATGACCGTCCTGGTCAAGAATGCCATAAGGGATGTCCAGTTCCTTTAAAAAATTATGCTGTATGTGTGCATAATCTGCCGCAAAACGAACCAATTCCCCTGTAATGTATCTGCGCTTAAAAATATAAAGATTCATCGCGATCACAAAGTAGACTGCCGTGTAGATCAGCATCACTACGGCTGACTCTGCATGAATCAAAGAAATACTCGCTGCCATACAAAGCAGTAATGCGGTCAGATACAACGGCCACTGCATATAGGTATTCAGTGCACCCTTCAGCTTAACTTTGGATTTATCTTTGTCTTCTTTCATTTTCCCTTTCCTTCTGCCGTGCAAAACGGCTCATCATGTGATTTTCACATCATACGGAATGATTATATCACAGCTTTCAAAAAAAAAACAGTCCCTTCTCTCCCAACTCTCTCCCAACCTTCTCTCCCAACTCTCTCCCAACCAAAAAGCAAAAGGAGCAGTGTCCGTCTGCTCCCTCTGACTCACTTATAATCTTGTGTTTACAAAAATATCATAAATTGCCTGAATCGCTTCTTCAAAATCACCGTTCGTAACTCCAAGGATGATATTCAGCTCGCTGGATCCCTGATCGATCATCTTAATATTGATGTCCTTATGTGCCAAAGACGCCAATACCCTTGCTGCTACTCCGCGATTTGCCTTCATACCGCGCCCTACAACCGCAATCAATGCAAGATCCGCATCAATTTCCACACTGTCCGGATGCACCATCTTGTGAAGTGCAGACAGCACCGCCTGTTCTCTTCCTTCAAATTCCGGCTGATGTACAAAGACACTCAGCGTATCGATCCCGGACGGCATATGTTCAAACGGAACACCGTTTTCCTCAAATGCCTGCAGTACCCTTCGCCCGAAACCTACTTCTGAGTTCATCTTATCCTTTTCAATACTGATGGAAACAAAGCCCTTCTTTCCTGCCACACCGGTAATGGTGTACTCCGGTTTCTTGCAGGTTTTTTCCACGATCATGGTTCCTTCATCTTCCGGCCGGTTGGTATTGCGGATGTTGATCGGGATACCGCTCTGACGCACAGGGAAAATGGCATCTTCATGAAGTACTGTTGCCCCCATATAAGAAAGCTCACGCAGTTCTTTATATGTGATCGTCGTGATCGGCACCGGATTTTCTATGATGCGTGGATCTGCTACCAGCATTCCTGATACATCCGTCCAGTTTTCATAAATATCGGCATGAACCGCTCTGGCAAGAATGGAACCTGTAATATCGGATCCTCCTCTGGAAAATGTCGTTACCGTGCCATCTTCCTTTGCACCGTAAAAGCCCGGAAGCACTACATTCTCATACCCTTTCATTCGTGCAGCCAAAACCGTATTCGTCTTTTCTGCCAAAAACTCTCCGTCCGCATCAAAAAAGATCACTTCTGCTGCATCCAGGAACTGAAATCCAAGGTATTCTGCCATCACGATCCCGTTCAGATATTCTCCTCTTGATGCTGCATATTCTTTTCCGGCATGATGTTCAAAATTATTCTTTATCACATCAAACTCTTCTTCTAAAGATAATGTCAGATCCAGTCCGTGGATAATTTCATAATATCTGTCCTTGATCTGGCTTAATTCCTTTTCAAACGGTTCCCCGCTTTCTGCAAGAGCATAACATGCATAAAGCATATCCGTTACTTTTGTATCTTTCGCGTTGCGTTTGCCCGGCGCGGAAGGAACCACATACTTTCTCTCTGCGTCCGCATGAATGATCTTTCCCACTTTACGGAACTGCTCTGCACTGGCAAGAGAACTGCCGCCGAATTTTACGACCTTACTCATTCTTTTTTCTCCATCCTGCTTTTCTTTTAGTAGATTCTTTTCTTTTATCATACACTTTTTCCAAAGAGAATCAAGTATTTTTTATGATTTCCAAGACATTTCTATTGACACTTTCACACATTTTATCTATAATAACAGTAATTACTATTATTATTTAATATATTTAAAAAGGAGACGATCCATGGCAGGAACAAAATTCAGCAGGCAGCGTCAGGCAATTTTAGAATATCTCTGCAGCACCAAAGAACATCCGACCGCGGATACCGTTTACACCTATGTCCGTGAGCGCTGCCCGAACATCAGTCTCGGTACTGTTTATCGAAATCTGAATCTGCTCACTCAGGAAGGCGAGATCCTCCGCTTAACCTGCGGGGACGGTTCTGACCACTTTGACGGAAATCCCGCTCCTCACTATCATTTTCTCTGTACGGAATGCGGTGCTGTATGGGATCTGGACATGGAGCCTTTAACTCATATCAACATTATCGCCGCGGCAGGCTTTTCCGGAATGATCGAAGGTCATACCCTTCTTTTTCACGGAAAATGTCCTCATTGCACAAAAAGCGCAATAAGATCTGATGTAATAGAAAAATAAGAATAATTCTCATTTTTCTATTGACAAAGAGGAAATTCTGTTATATTATAATATCAGTAAACATTACTGATTTAAAATCAGTGTTGCTTCACGAGGAACCAATAAGAAATATCATATAGTAGCCGTGCGCAGAACCGGTTACAAAAATTCATTTAAGAAAAGGAGATCAAGATTATGGAAAAGTATGTATGCAGTGTTTGTGGTTATGTTCATGAAGGTGATGAGGCTCCGGCAGAATGCCCTGTATGTCACGTTGGTGCAGACAAGTTCACCAAGCAGGAAGGCACCATGTCCTGGGCAGCAGAACACGTAGTAGGAGTTGCACAGGGTGTCAGTGAAGATATCTTAATGGATTTACGTGCAAATTTTGAAGGTGAATGTTCTGAAGTCGGTATGTATCTCGCTATGGCAAGAGTAGCTCACAGAGAAGGTTATCCGGAAATCGGACTTTACTATGAAAAGGCTGCCTGGGAAGAAGCGGAGCACGCAGCTAAATTTGCTGAATTACTGGGTGAAGTAGTTACAGATTCCACAAAGAAAAACCTGGAACTTCGTGTGGCTGCTGAAAATGGTGCTACCGCAGGTAAAGTTGACCTTGCAAAGAGAGCAAAAGCTGCAAACCTAGATGCCATCCACGATACCGTTCATGAAATGGCACGTGACGAAGCACGACACGGTAAGGCATTCGAAGGTCTTTTAAACAGATATTTCGGCAAATAAACTTCCTTAAGAATATAGAAAAAAAGAAGGAACTTCACAGGAAAGTGTTGTTCCTTCTCTCTTTTTATGGATCAGTCTTTTTACTGAGCGACCAGATTTTTCAACTGAAGTCTTACTTTGTTTTCTCCATAACTCTCAAATACAGTCTGAAACATGCCATCACTTGTAGCTATATCTTTATTATATACTAACATCTTTCCTGACACCATAGCGAAACCGGCACATTTTTTCTCCATTTTATTACATTTTTCGCATTTTTGAAGTTTGAAAAAAATTAAATTTATTTATTGTACCACTTCCGCTGTCAAAAAAAACATATCAGAATTGGAAAATTGAAAATTTTCTCAAAAAAAACACACCCGAATTTTATGTTCGGATGTGCTCCTTCTTTGAACGGAACTGTTTTCTTTATCAGTCCAGTTTTCTTTTTTGTTGACGGGAAGCAATGGCTACTGCCACGCTTCTTGGAACCATATGACCGACAGCAGTCAATACCTGCATCCATACCGTAGGTACGATAATTGTTTTTCTCTCTAACATTTTTCCCACTGCATAACGTGCACAATATCTCGGGCTGATTCCCTTTAAGGCAAATTCTACATCTGCCACATCATTAAATTCCGTATCGACCGGTCCCGGACAAAGTGCTCCGACATATACTTTACTTCCGCTCTCTTTTAATTCCTGAGCTACTGCCTGCGTAAGGCTCGTCACATAAGCTTTCGTTGCATAGTAAGTTGCCATATAAGGTCCCGCCGGAAGTAATCCGGCCGAAGATGCCACATTCAGGATATAGCCGTCTCCGGCTTCCGCCATTTTCTGAAGAAAAAGCTTTAATAAAATATGTACGGCTGTTATATTAACGTCGATCATCGAAAGTTCTTTTTCCAGATTCCCCTGCAAAAAACGGTTACAGTCACCAAAGCCCGCATTATTGACAAATACCTCTATCGGTTTTTCCTTCACTGCTTCAAAAAAGCGGAAACATTCTTCTTTCTGTGACAGGTCTGCCGGAATGATCTCACATTCCGTTTTCAATTTTCCGGCAAGTGCTTTCAGCCGGTCTTCTCTTCTTGCTGTCAGTATCAGCTTATATCCTCTTTTTGCCAGTTGTTTTGCAAATTCCGCCCCGAGTCCGGAGCTCGCTCCTGTTATCACTGCCCATTTTCCCATATTTTCCCCTTCTTTCTTTACTCACTTACTGCAATATCCGGCATTTTTTTCTTCCATCTTCCGAGGAAATAGAAAAATGCAGTCAGCGCTGCACCCATCAGCCAGGAAATCAACAACGAGATAAATACACATTCCTGACGACCGTTCGGCAGTTCCGGTGTTCTTGTAAGAGCTGCTATCCCATAGGCGATCGGTACTCGGACACCTACGGTTGTGATAAGAGAGATCCACATTGGTGTCAGGGTATCTCCTGCTCCGCGCATAACACCGGATAAACTCTGTGTCACCGCCATTGCGATATAACCTACCGCAATAATACTCATCATGCTTCTGCTCAATTCTACTAATTCCCGTGTATCCGTAAAAATCCCCATCAGACCTTTTCCAAAAATAAGGATGAGCCCCGTTAACATAGTGGATGTCAGTACCGCAAGCAACGTTCCCTGCTTCGCGCCTTTTGTGACACGGTCGTATTTTCCTGCTCCGACATTCTGTCCTGCATAAGTCGTCATCGCCGTTCCAAAAGAAAAATTCGGAAGCATCGCAAAGCCATCCACTCGCATAACGATAACGTTGGCAGCAATAAACTGTTCTCCAAAGCTGTTTGTCAGAGACTGTACAATGACCATGGCAAGCGACATGATTGCCTGCGTCAGTCCGGATGGCAGACCAAGACGAATGACATCATTCGATACTCTTTTCTCTAGTTTCAGATACTTTGGTTTTAGATCAAATACATTTGTCAATTTTAACAGCCGCAAAAAGCAAAGGAATGCCGACACTGCCTGTGCAATAATGGTAGCCCAGGCAACGCCGGGTACTCCCATATTAAATTTAGCAACAAAAAGGACATCCAGTACAATGTTGATGACCGTTGCTACCAGAAGATAAACCAGCGAAGATACCGCATCACCGAGCCCGCGCAAAATGCCGCCAAGGATGTTGTAATAAGCACTCCCTACACTGCCTAAGAACAGGATCAGCAGATAAGACTGGCACCAGTCAATGATGCTGTCCGGGGTTTTTAACAATTCCAGAAGTGGTCTTGTTACAAAAACCGATAACACCATAATGATCAGGGTTGCAATTGCAGTCAGTGTAATACAGTTACCGATGGTTTTTGAAAGTTCCTCTCTTTGTCTGGCTCCGAAATACTGGGAAACTAAAATCCCGGCTCCCATACTGATCCCTACAAACAACACGAGCAGCAGGTTCAGGATCGGGGCAGCACTCCCGACCGCTGAAAGTGCATTATCTCCTACATATTTTCCCACGACGATACTGTCTACCGTACTATAGAGCTGCTGCGCGATATTTCCAACCAGCATCGGTGCCGTAAAAGCAAGTATCTTTTTCCATGGCTCACCGACTGTCATATCCGTGGTGCCAAAAGCTCCTTTTATCTTCTCTAACATGTAATTCTCTCCTCTGGTTTCCTGTTATCTTTTCTTTCCTCGTCCTGCTTATTTCCCTTTTCCGTTTGCAGGCTCTACGTTAATGGATCTTCCTTTGATCTTTGCATTTTTCATTATCCGAATGACTTCCGCGGCATATTCACGCGGAACTTCCACAAACGTATACTTATCATACATGTCAATACTTCCGACCAGTTTCCCCGGCATTCCGGTTTCGCCTGCAATCGCTCCTACAATATCTCCGGCGCGTACCTTCTGTTTTTTGCCCAGATTGATAAACAAACGAACCATACCCGCCTGCGCTCCCGTGTCGCCAAATTCCATTCCGGCTCCCTGTTCTAAAGTCGCATCCGGATCTCCCATCTGCATCTTTAAAAACGCTGCTGCCACTTCCAGTGATGTGATCTCACATTCATTCGCGCGTTCTTCGATCAGACGCATCATATGCTCCAGATCATCATTTTCGATCACTTCACATACGCGATCCAGGATCTTTTCTGCTTTGATCGCACTGACATCATTCAGCGACGGGATCGGCTGCAGATGAATCTTCGTCTTGCAAAAACGCATGATATCCTTCAATTTGTAAATTTCACGTCCAACCACAAAGTTGAATGCACGTCCGTTTCTTCCTGCCCGTCCGGTCCTTCCGATACGATGTACATAATATTCGTCATCCTGTGGAATGTCATAATTAAATACCGCTTCCACATCATCCACGTCGATTCCTCTTGCCGCAACATCCGTTGCCACCAGGATATCTGTCTTTCCTCTCCGGAATGTTTCCATGACACGATCACGCTGTACCTGCTTTAAATCTCCGTGCAGTGCTTCCGCAAAATACCCTCTCAACTGCAATGCCGATACCAGTTCGTCCACCTGTTTCTTTGTATTACAGAACACAAGCGACAGTTTCGGATCATACATGTCAAGCAGTCTGCAAAGCACTTCCAACTTTGTATTCGGCCGCACCTCATAATAATACTGTTCGATCTTTGGTACCGTCAGCTCCTTTTTTACTACCTTGACAAGCACGGCATCCTTTTGATACGTTCCGACAATATCCATGATCGGTTTTGGCATGGTTGCGGAAAAAAGCAGTGTCTGACGCTCCTGCGGAAGTTCCTTCAGGATTGTTTCAATATCCTCTCGAAATCCCATGTTCAGCATTTCATCCGCCTCATCCAATACGATCATACGGACCTGATCCATCTTTAATGTATGTCTTCTCATGTGATCCATCACACGTCCCGGTGTTCCTATGATGACCTGAACTCCGCCTTTTAAAGAACGGATCTGTTTTGTGATGTCCTGTCCGCCATAGATTGGAAGCACCTTAATGCCGTGCATAAATTTGGCAAGTTTTCTGATCTCTTCTGCAACCTGAATCGCAAGTTCCCTGGTCGGGCACAAAACAACTGCCTGCAGTGCCTTATCTTTTGGATCTGCCATCTGCAAAAGAGGGATACCAAACGCGGCCGTTTTTCCGGTTCCTGTCTGTGCCTGGCCAATGATGTCTTTTCCCTCCATGACTACCGGGATTGCTTCTGCCTGGATCGGTGTCATTTCCTCAAATCCCATTTCTTTTACGGCACGCAATATCGGTGCCTGTAATTCCATTTCATCGAATCTCATAAATTTTTATTTTCTCACTTTCTATCTTCGCACTAAATAATTAGTTTATCATATTCTCCCGGCAGTAGTCAAGATTTTGCTTTTCGCACTTTCTCACGCTTGTTTTTCGCACTTTCTCACGCTTGCTCCTCCCGCGGTATTATGCTAATATAATGAAAAAGGAGTCTTTTCATTCACGGGAGCCTCCTCCATATACTCTAAAACATCCTCACAGAAAGGAACCGCCATGAACTTATACATAAAACAACACGTTTTTACCTGGGGAGACAAGTTTTCGATCTACGATGAAAACGGAAATGAAAAATACTATGTAGAAGGTGAAGTTTTCACTTTTGGCAAAAAGCTTCATCTGTATGATACCATAGGAACGGAACTCGCTTTTATCGAGCAGCAGCTTTTTACTTTTCGTCCAAGATATTATATCTCTAAAAATGGAAACCCGGTTGCAGAAATTATAAAAGAGTTTACCCTCTTTTGTCAGGAATATAGTGTAAGCGGTCCCGACTGGCATGTCAGCGGCGATTTTTTCTCCCACGACTATACCATCACGGATGAGTCGGAACATACGATCGCCTCTGTTTCAAAAGAATGGTTTACTTTTGGTGACGCCTATGAACTTTGCATTTCGGATGATGCCGATGAGATCACCGTACTTGCAGTATGTCTGGTCATTGATGCCTGCATCGATGCTTCCAGAAACAATGATTAAACTTCCTCCACAAAAAGCCTCCGGCTTATGAAACTCTTTCACAAACCGGAGGCCTTCTTTTATCTGTTCTCTTTTTTTATTTTCCTGCAACCGTCATCTCACGTACTAAAACGGAAGGAGAACCGCAGCGGCTTGCACCAAGTGCAAACGGGCTGAACTTCAAATCTTCACCGATGCTTATAATATCTTTTAATAAATCAAAGAAATTTCCTGATACCGTAATATTTTTAACAGGAGTAGTCTTCTTTCCGTTCTCAATACGGAATCCGCCGGCTGCCAGGGAAAAATCACCGGTAATCGGATTTGCCCCGGCATGCATTCCTTCCACAGAAGTCACATAAACTCCATTGCCGGCTTCTGCAAGAATCTCATCAAAACTGCCCTTTACCGGATTGATATAGAAGCTGTACGGGCGAATGCCGACATTGGATGCATAGGATGCCTTGGATGCATTTCCGGTCGTTTTTACGCCGGCCGCTGCCGCTGTTTTTAAGTTATGCAGTAATGTAACAAAATTACCGTTTTCGATCACGTTCTTTTTATACGTTGCAGCACCCTCTGCATCAAATGTACACTTCACAAGAGCATCTACCATCATCGGATCATCCGTCAATGTAAGGATATCCGCTGCAATCTTCTCGCCTTCTTTTCCTTTTAATAAAGAAAGCCCTTTCTGTGATGCTTCTGCGGAAAATACAGAAGCATAGGTAGATAACATGGACGCCATGACCTTATTTGAAAACACTACCGGATATTTTCCGCTCTCTACCGATTCTGCTCCCATGGTTTCTACTGCATCTTTCACTGCCTCTCCGGCAATCTTTTCTACATTAAAATCCTCCATCTTTCCGGAAACAATATCCATGCCGTCGTACATTTCTCCGTTATCGGCAACAACTGCCATTCCGTAAGCAAAACTGAACTTTGCATCATCCTCCAGATCCAGTCCGTTGGAATTATACAGTGCCGTCTTTTGTTCTGCGTAACCTGCCACTGCCTGTGTACCGTCAACCACACGGCTGTCAGTCGCATACAGCTGATTCTGCAGAGCAAGGGCAAAATCGATCAGTTCATTGGAAGTCGGTGCAACCCTCTCTTCTTTTTCATAGGATGCATATGTATCTCCCGTCACATGCAGGAATGCCGGATCTTCGCTTTCAATGGAAACGGCATTTTCCATGGCACGTGTTACCAGCGACTCTGCTTCCTCTGCCGAAAGATGCTCAGTAGAAGCATATCCCATTTTCCCGTCTGTCAGGCATTTAAAGCAGACACCGAGACTGCTGTTTGAAGTAAATCCTTTCACTTCTGTTTTGAAGATTTCGGTCTGTGTCTCTGCAGATTCTGTATAATAGAGTTCGTAATCCTTTACCTGCTTTTCTTCTGCCGCAGCGATTACAGCCTGTTTAAATTCTATATAATTCATACTAATCTCCATTCTGGAGCGCATTCTTGCGACATGGCGAACAGAAATTCGCGCAGGCGATTTCTGTTCTGCCATCAGGGCTTATTTGTGACGCTCCGGCACAAACAGCCGTGTGAAAAATCAGCTCATCAGAGTGATTTTTCACACTAACGGCCTCCTACTGTGATAGATGAAACACGGATAAGCGGCTGGCCGACATCAGTAGGAATGCTTCCGGAAGATGCACCGCACATTCCCTGACCACGGTCCACATTTTTTCCGACCATGTCAATATTCATCATAATGTCAGATCCTTTACCGATCAGACTGGCACCGCGTACCGGCTCACAAATGACACCGTTTCTGATGATATAGCCTTCGGCAACAGCAAAATTGAACTGTCCGGTCAGCGGATTTACAGAACCGCCGCCCATCTTCTTTGCATACAGACCATATTCAATGGAACTGATGATATCTTTATCTTCATCTTCTCCGGCAGCAATATATGTATTTGTCATACGGGAAGTCGGTTCATAAGCATAACTCTGTCTGCGGCTGTTTCCGGTAGAAGCCATGCCCATTCGTCTTCCGTTCAGTTTATCAACCATATAGGATTTCAAAATACCGTTTTCGATCAGTATGTTCTTCTGTGCAGGAGTACCTTCGTCATCAATATTGACAGAACCCCATCCGTTCGGGATCGTTCCGTCGTCAATTGCCGTTACCTTCGGATTAGCGATCTGCTGTCCGAGTTTTCCGGCAAATACGGACTGACCTAAAGCAACCCCGGACGCCTCCAGACCATGGCCGCATGCTTCATGGAAGATAACCCCGCCAAATCCGTTCTCAATTGCTACCGGCATTACCCCGGCATCAATATATCCTGCATTGATCATGGCAATCGCCTGTCTTGCTGCTTCCTCACCTACTTCTTTTGGCGGAAACAGATCAAACAGTTCCATGCCGACCCTTGCCCCCGGTGAACAGCTTCCGGTCTGATTTTCTCCGTTTTTGCTTGCAATGGCACTGACTGCGATCCTCGTACGTATCTGACGATCCTCCGCAAACAGTCCTTCGCTGTTTGCTATCATAATATTATGGTCAACATCAAGGAAGCTTCCTGTCACCTGGGAAATATCCGAATGATAGTTCTTTGCCGTAAGACAGGCTTCTCTTAAAAAACCGATCTTTTCTGCATTTTCTGCTGTCCGTGGTACGACTCTGACCGGATGGATATCGCCGAATCTTCTTTCCCTCAGAACAATATCAGCAACCGTGCTTCTTTCCCCAAGTGCATCCGCTACTCTTCTTGCGCAGGCAAGGACTGCACTCTTTTCAAGGGAAGAAGTCGAGCCGGAAATACATCGGGTCCCTTTAAAAATACGGATACCGACACCGGCGATTACCGCGTCCTCAATTTTGTCTACTTTCGCAGAAACCATCTGGATCGCCTTCTGATCCGTATGTTCTGCAAACACTTCTGCATAATCCGCACCGGTAGATAACGCGATCCCCAGTGCCTCCTTTACGAGACTTTGTGGTAACATTCCAATCCTCCTTTAGTTTTCCGGAGTTAACCTCCTGTTATAGTTCGACGGAAGCAGTCAGCTCATCGTTGTCCGCATCCAGTACGATCGTCTGACCCGGTGCAACAGCATCCGACAAGATCAGCCGTGCACTCATTGTTTCCACAGTTTTTTGCAGATAGCGCTTCAACGGTCTTGCCCCATATGCCGGGTCATATCCCCGGCGGATGGCAAGTTCCTTGGCTGCTTCTGTCATGCAGATGGAAATTTCCCTGTCTGCCAGCCTGCGGTTTAAGTCAGAAATTAACAGTTCCATAATACCACAAATATTTTCTCTTGTTAATGGTCTAAATGTAATAATTTCATCAAGACGGTTCAAAAATTCCGGACGGAACTGCGATTTTAACTCATTCATCACATATGCCGTATTCTCCGGTGCAATGCTTCCGTCTTCCCTGACTCCGTCAAGCAGGTACTGAGATCCGATATTGGAAGTCATGATCAGGATCGTATTTTTAAAATCCACGGTACGTCCCTGCGAATCCGTAACACGTCCATCGTCCAAAATCTGGAGCATTACATTAAATACATCCGGATGTGCTTTTTCGATCTCATCAAAGAGTACGACCGAATACGGTTTTCTCCGTACTGCTTCCGTAAGCTGACCTCCTTCTTCATATCCGACATATCCCGGAGGCGCTCCGATCAGACGGGAAACCGAATATTTTTCCATGTATTCGCTCATATCAATACGAACCATGTTCTGTTCATTGTCAAACAGGCTCTCGGCCAATGATTTTGCAAGTTCCGTCTTACCTACACCGGTCGGTCCAAGGAACAAAAAGGACCCGATCGGTTTTGTCGGGTCTTTGATCCCGGCTTTCGACCTTAAAATGGCATCTGCCACTTTTTCTACTGCTTCATCCTGTCCAATGACTCTTTTATGCAGTTCCTTATCCAATTGCAGCGTCTTGTTCCGCTCGCTCTCCGTAAGCTTTGCGATCGGGATCCCGGTCCATCTGGATACGATCTTTGCAATTTCTTCTTCATCTACATTTTCATGAACAAGCGTGTGACCTTCTTTTACGACCCGCTCCTCCTCTGCTTCCAGGCGTTTTTTTATCTCAGGGAGCTTACCGTATTTCAATTCTGCTGCCTTATTCAGATCATAATTACGCTCTGCCATTGCGATTTCCTGATTTACGCTTTCCAGCTCCTCTCTCAGTTTCTGTACCCGCTCGACCGAAGCTTTTTCATTATCCCATTTTGCCTTTTCGCCCAGAAACTCTTCTCTGAGCTGTGCCAGCTCTTTCTGCAGGTTGGTAAGCCTCTCCTTACTCAGGCGGTCATCTTCCTTTTTCAGTGCAGCCTCTTCAATCTCCATCTGCATGATACGCCGTCTGACATCATCCAGTTCTGTCGGCATGGAATCCAGCTCCGTCTTGATCAGGGCACACGCTTCATCCACCAGGTCGATCGCTTTGTCCGGCAGGAAACGGTCTGAGATATAACGGTTCGACAGCATCGCAGCCGATACCAGCGCGCCATCATTGATCTTAACGCCATGATACACTTCATACCGTTCTTTCAGTCCTCGAAGAATGGAAATCGTATCCTCCACCGTCGGTTCTTCTACATGAACCGGCTGGAATCTGCGTTCCAACGCCGCATCTTTTTCCACATACATACGATATTCATTCAATGTCGTAGCACCGATACAATGCAGTTCTCCCCTGGCAAGCATCGGTTTTAACATATTTCCGGCGTCCATGGAACCTTCCGTCTTTCCCGCCCCGACGATCGTATGCAGTTCATCAATAAAAAGTATGATCTTTCCTTCACTCTTCTTTACTTCCTCAAGTACCGCTTTTAAACGTTCTTCAAATTCACCTCGGTATTTGGCTCCGGCAACCAGCGCTCCCATATCCAGTGCAAATAAAGTTTTATCTTTCAGTCCTTCCGGCACATCTCCTGCAACAATACGCTGGGCAAGTCCTTCCACAACTGCAGTTTTACCGACTCCCGGTTCCCCGATCAGGACCGGATTGTTCTTTGTCTTTCTGGAGAGGATACGGATCACATTACGGATTTCAGAATCTCTTCCGATGACCGGATCCAGTTTCTGCGCCCGAGCACGTTCCACCAGATCATACCCGTACTTTTCCAGCGTATCGTACGTCGCCTCAGGATTGTCCGTTGTCACTCTCTGATTTCCCCTTACTTCTGATAATGCTTTCAAAAAGCGTTCCCGGTCGATGCGAAACTCGCGGAACATTCCTTTTAATTCCTTTCCGGCATACTTTAAGATGCTCAGGAACAGATGCTCTACCGATACATAGGAATCTCCCATCTGCTTTGCTTCATCTTCTGCATAGATCAGTACTTTATTTAAGTCATTTCCGATATACACCTGACCGCCCGATACTTTCGGACGTTTGGAAAGAAGTCCTGACAGTTGTGCCGTCACTACCTCAGGTGAAATTTCCATTTTTTCAAACAGTTTTGCGATCAGACTGTCCTCAGCCGTCAGCAGGCTGTAAAGCAAATGCTCCGGTACCAGCTCCTGATGCCCGTAATCGTACGCCAGCTTTTCACAGTCCTGCACTGCCTGCAATGATTTCTGCGTGAATTTACTGATATTCATACAAATCCCTTCTTTCTCCTTCTGCTATCTTCATTGTAACCATTGTTCCTTTGTTTCAATCAAAAGTTTTTTCTTTTGATGGCTTCGTTATAGCACGAATTGTTAGCACTGTCAAGAGATGAGTGCTAATTTCTTTTTAAAAAAAGGGTACGGCAAACCTGCCATACCCAAACTGTCAGTCGTTTCCGCGGTTTTCCGGCACATACCGGTCCGTTTCTCCGCCATCTAACGTTTTCCAATAAAAACATCCGTTTTCCAATATCATATATCCCTGCCGGCTGTCTCCCTTCGGAATGGACACTGAACCGGGATTCAGGTAAACAAACATTTCATGTTCCTCACACTTCGGCACATGTGTATGTCCGCAAAGAAGAATGTCTCCTTTCTTTAACGGCGGTGGATCCTGTTCACTGAAATGATGCCCGTGCGTCGCATACAAAAGGCGTTCCCCGAGGTCGATAACCGCATAATCTGCCAGGATCGGAAACTCTAACACCATCTGATCGACTTCCGTGTCACAATTTCCTCTGACACATAAAATTTCCTGCTTCTTTTCATTTAAAAGTGCTATAACTTCTTTTGGTGCATACCCTTTTGGAAGATCATTTCTCGGTCCGTGATATAAAAGGTCGCCCAGCAGGAGCAGCCGGTCAGCCTGCTCCCGCTCATAGGCGTCCATAAGACGTCTGCAATAATATTCCGATCCATGAATATCGGAGGCGATCAGCCACTTCATCTTACTTTGTCAGCTCTTCCATCTCATCAAGCAGTCTGCCGAACATTTCAAGTCCTGCATTGACCGGAGCAGGAGTTGTCATATCAACCCCGGCGATCTTTAACAGTTCGATCGGAGATCTGGAGCAGCCACCGCTTAAAAACTTTTTGTAATCCGCTACTGCCGGTGCACCTTCTTCTAAAATACGGTGTGCCAGAGCAACTGCCGCAGAAAATCCGGTCGCATACTGATATACATAAAAGTTATAATAAAAGTGCGGGATTCTTGCCCACTCCATTGCAATATCCTCATCCACGGTCATGCCGTCACCAAAATATTTCTTATTTAAGTCATAATATACCTTGCATAATGCATCCGGTGTCAGGCTCTCTCCGCGTTCACACATCTGATGGGTCAGCAGTTCAAATTCAGCAAACATCGTCTGACGGTAAACCGTACCGCGGAAGCTTTCAAGGAAATGGTTGATCAGATACGCTCTTTGTACCTTATCCGTCGTATTTTTCAACAGATATTCCATCAAAAGCACTTCATTGCACGTGGATGCCACTTCAGCAACAAAAATAACGTAATTGGAGTCCGCGTGCGGCTGTGTCTTATTCGACAGATAAGAATGCATGGCATGTCCCATTTCATGTGCCAGCGTAAACATACTGTCCAGAGTTTCATTGTGGTTCAGCAGGACATAAGGGTGCACACCATATGTGCCTGCAGAATATGCACCGCTTCTCTTTCCCTCATTTTCGTATACATCGATCCAGCGGTTTTCAAACCCTTCTTTGACCACGGAACGGTAATCTTCACCCAACGGCTCCAGTGCTTCATACACGGTCTGCTTTGCCTGCTCAAACGGGATCTTAACATCTGCTTCTTTTACCAGAGGAACGTACAGATCATACATATGAAGTTCTTCCACTCCAAGCAGCTTCTTACGAAGTTCCACATAACGATACATCTTATCCAGATTTTCATGAACTGCCGTAAGCAGGTTATGATATACCGAAGACGGTACATTGGTGGAATCTACGGCAGCTTCCAGGCAGTTCTCGTACTTTCTTGCCTTTGCATAGAAATTGTGTGCCTTCAGTTTCCCCTGATATACTGCTGCCAGCGTATTACGGAAGTTCCTGTACGTAGCATATTCGGCTTTAAAGGCTTCTTCTCTCACCCTGCGGTCACTGCTTTCCAGAAAAGAAATATATCTTCCGTGCGTTAAGCGCACCTTTTCTCCGTTTTCATCCGTGATCTCCGGGAAAGTCAGGTCTGCATTATTAAACATTGAAAAAACACTGCTTGGAGTTCCTGCCATATCGTCTGCCGAAGCAAGCAGCTGCTCCATCTCCGGAGAAAGCATATGCTCTTTTCTTCTCAAAATATTGTGAACGGTATTGCGGTACACGGAAAGCTCTTCTTTTTCTTCGAAAAACTTTTCCAAGGTTTCTTCCGGTATGGAAAGGATCTCCGGCACAAGAAATGCGGATTTTTCCATGATGGTTACAAACAGATTGGATACCTGCATTACCAATGCCTGATTTTCCGTATTGGTTGTGTCGACATCCGAACAGCGGACTGCATAGCTGTAAGCCAGGCTTCCGATACGGCTGATCTCATCATCCAGAAACAGCGCCCGGTACAAAGATTCTGCTGATTCTCCTGCTTTCCCCTGCAATGCGTTCAATTGTCCGGAAAGTTCCTTTACTTTTTCAAGGTCAACCCTCCAGGCCTCTAAAGACGGATAGATATCCTCTACTTTCCATGTATCTTCCTGTCTTACTTCACTTCTTTTCGGTAACTCTTTTGCCATGCCTTTTCCCTCTTTTCTTGTACTTTTTGTTTTACTGCATCTGAACCAGTGTGCAGATCATATCGTCTACGCCTGCACCGAGTGCAGCAGATTTCTCTTCTGCATCGGCAAGAGAAGATCCAACGATTCCATAATACAGTTTTATCTTAGGCTCTGTACCGGACGGACGGATGCATACCCAGGTATTATGTTCCATTTCAAAATACAATACATTAGATGACGGAAGTCCGGTCGCCGTCACTGCTCCGGTACTCAGGTCCCGAATAATGTCCTTCTGATAATCACGGACAGCAGTTACGCGGTAACCACCTACTTCCTTCGGCGGATCTTCTCTAAGGGAAGTCATGATCCCCTGAATCTTTTCCAGACCTTCCATTCCCTTCATCGTTATCGAAACAATGCCGTCTTTATAATATCCATAACGCTCATACAAAGCGATCATCGCATCCCAGAGTGTCATGTTTTTTGTCTTATAATATGCTGCCGCTTCGCAAAGTGCCATCGTAGCCACAACCGCATCCTTATCTCTTGCATGATCCCCGATCAGACAGCCGTAGCTTTCTTCAAAACCGAACAGATACGTTCCGTTGCCCTTCTGTTCAAATTCCAGCATTTTCTGTCCGATGAATTTAAATCCGGTCAGGCACTCATACAAAGCAACTCCGTAATATTCCGCGATCGCCTTTGCCATATCAGTCGTTACGATTGTCTCGATCAGTGCTCCGTTCTCCGGGAGCCCGAAAAGTTCTTTTCTCTGACTGATCTCGTAATCTGCTAAAAGACAGCCGGACATATTTCCTGTCAGGGCAATATATTCGCCGCTCTTTGTATCTTTTACATATACGCCAAGACGATCTGCATCCGGATCTGTGGCAAGTATCAGGTCAGCATCTGTTTTTTTCGCCAGTGCAAGACCAAGTGTAAATGCCTCTGCCGCTTCCGGATTCGGATAACTTACCGTAGGAAAATCGCCATCCGGCAGTTCCTGCTCCGGAACAACGTACACCTGTTCAAACCCAAGTTCTGCAAGCACCCGTCTGACCGGAAGATTACCGGTCCCGTGCAGCGGCGTATAGACGATCTTTAATTCCTTTGCCACTGCCCGGATTGCCTCAGGATGAAGCACCAGCTTCTTTAATGTTTCTATATATCTGTCATCGATTTCTTTTCCGATCACATGATACAGTCCCGCTGCCACAGCTTCTTCCTCCGGCATGGTCTTTACTTTGGCATAATCCGTTACTGATTTTACTTCTTTTAATATCTCCACATCATGCGGTGGTGTGATCTGGGCACCATCTTCCCAATATACCTTATAGCCATTGTACTCCGGTGGATTGTGGCTTGCCGTAATGTTGATCCCTGACACACAGCCAAGTTCCCTTAACGCAAAAGAAAGTTCCGGTGTCGGACGCAGGCTTTCAAAAATGTAAACCGGGATCCCATTAGCGCAAAGGCATAATGCCGCCTCTTTTGCAAATTCCGGTGACATGTGTCTTGAGTCAAATGCGATCGCAACCCCCTGTTTCTGTTTTCCTGCACGCAGAATATAATTTGCCAGTCCCTGAGTTGCTTTACGTACGGTGTAAACATTCATACGATTTGTGCCTGCACCGATGATCCCGCGCAATCCTCCGGTTCCGAACTCCAGATCTTTATAAAAACGTTCTTTGATTTCCTTTTCCTGTCCGCAGATACCTTCCAGCTCTTTTTTTGTCTCTTCATCAAAATATGAACTGTTTCTCCACTCTTCATACAACTCTTTATAATTCATAGATTTTCTCCTTATGGTCAATTTTCAACCTATTTTATCAAATTTCTTCTGATCCTGCAACATTACGTTATCAAAAAAACAAAGCCCGGATGGTTTCTTCCTTTTTTCGTGCCTGTTCCATCGTCTGAATCAGCTTCTGCATGTTTTTTTCAGGGATCCAGGACTTTCGGTTGTTATAGTACTGGTTCGCCACTTTCCAGAATTTTTCCGGATAAGACAAAAGAACGATCAGAAGACTTTTCTCTTGTTGCGGAATCGGACGTATCTGCTCATATGCGTTCAACATCGCCTGACCAAGTGCGGCATCCCAATCCCATTTTTCCATGACCTTGCGGAACAACTGATAAAAATCATGGATCTGAATCCCCACGGAAGCTTTCTGAAATCCCGTCACCGCCGTTTTCTTTCCTGTCAGCAGGACACTGTGATGCGTAAAATTCCCGTGCAGCATGGTTCCGTCCTCTGCTGCTTTGCGATAATAGGCCTCGTATTCTTCTTCATTAAGAAGCCCGGCCGCCTGTTCGGCCTGCGCATACTGCATCTCAAACTGGTTCAAAAATTTCTGTTCAAAACCGCTTTTTTGTTTTTTGGAACGAATATAAGCACGCACCCTCCGCAGTTCACGGTTTCTCTTTTCAAGCAGTGCCGTTGCCTTCGGCTGAAGACAAAAAGCAAGTTCTTCTTCCGAAAGTGTGACCCCGGTCAGGCTGTTATGCAGCCTTGCCAGCGTTGCTGCCGCTTCCAGGACATGTTCTGCCTTTTGCGCATCACATTCTTCTCCCAAAAACCAGTCTCTCATGGCAAAAAATTCATTGTATGGTCCTTGTACCAGATACTTTCCTTCTTTTGTAGGCACATAACCGTCTGTTTCGGGAAACCCGTGTTCCACCGCATGCTGTTTTACCTTCTGCTCAAATACCAGTTTTCCTTCGCTGAACGGACAATTTCCGAACAGTTTCAGTCCCTGGTCTGTTTCTAAAAGCCACGCTCCCTTGACACGACCTGCACGATATATGTCTAACTCGTACTGCGAAAGCAGCGCTGCCTGTTTTTCCTCCATACTTCTCCCTCCGACCGGATTCTTACTCCTTAAATTCTTATGTCGGAGAAAAAGAGATTATTACATTCCGATCAGGGCAAGCAATGTTTCTCTGCAGTTTTGTTCCGGATGCTCCAGAACCTCCATAAGAAGTCTTTCCAAAATTTCGCCGATTTCCTTTCCCGGTGCCACCCCTGCTCCGATCAGATCCCTGCCGCTTACTGCAAGTTCCTTTAACGAAACGCAGTCCCCACGTTCCAGCACTTCCCGGTGAAGCTGTTTTGCCCGGCAAAGTGCCGTCAGCTTAGGCCCCATAAGCTCCGGACTCTGTGCCAGAACATCCGACAGCTGCAGTTCCCAAAGCAGTTCCATCATGTCCGGCCCGATCTTGTGCATCAGCCGGCGCATTCCCGCCGGAGTCTTTTCATAGTCATATTCATCATGGGCAGCAATCAACCGTACTGCCATATCCGTAGTTTCATTATCAAACTTCAGGCGGCGCAGGATCTCCCGTGCCTGTACCGCACTTTTTGCCGCATGCCCCGGAAAACTGTCTTCGCCGTTTTCTTTTTGTATCCGGCAGGATGGTTTTGCCACATCATGAAGCAGTGCCGCATATTTTAAGATCGTCCTCTCTTTTTTGCTCCATGCACGCTCCTCACACACACAGGCAAACTCCTCCCAGCCGTTCTGCCGCAGTTTCTTCAACTGCCGTTCCCTGTCCGCTGCAAATTCCACAACCTGCAGTGTATGCATACCGACGCCGGAACAGTGATTCCGATTTTTCTGTTCTGTGGCAAGCATGTCATCCCATTCTTTCAGAAAACGGCATGTGATCCCGTCTCCTGCCGCCAGCAGCAGCCGATCCGGATGCGCCGACAAAAGCAGCTTTGTCAATTCGGTACGAATGCGTTCTGCGCTGATCTTTTCTAAATTTCCGGCAAGCTTTTCCGCAGCTTTTCTTGTTTCCTCTTCTATTTCAAAGCCAAGCTGGGCAGAAAATCGGTATGCTCTTAATATCCGCAGGGCATCTTCTCTAAACCGTTCTGTTGCTTCACCGACACACCGGATCCGACCCTTCTCAAGATCCTGCATCCCGCCGAATACATCCACCAGGCCGATCTGCTCGTTATACGCCATCGCATTGATCGTAAAATCACGTCTCCTCAGATCTTCCGTCAGATTTTTGGTAAATTTTACTTCCTTTGGATGTCTGCCGTCTTCATATTCTCCATCGATCCGATAAGTCGTTACCTCAAACCCGTCCTTGTCCAAAAGCACGGTAACCGTTCCGTGCTGGATGCCGGTATCTACCGTTCGCCGAAACAGTTTCTTTACTTCCTGCGGGTTCGCAGACGTCGTGATATCCCAGTCATCTGCCTCCCGTAAAAGCAGGGAATCCCGGACGCAGCCGCCGACAGCATAGGCTTCATATCCGTGCTCTGTCAGTGTGGTAATGATCTGACTCACTTTTTCCGGTAAATTCAATTTCATAAAGACGCATTCTCCTACTCTTTTTCATAAATATATTTTGCGGTTTCACTTAATACCACATCATCGCTTCCCGCCTGACGCACGGAAAAATAATAGATACTCTCCTCCAGTTCCGATTTTGGCAGGGAAGTTGCTGCTAAAAGCTGCTGATTCAGATAGATCGTTTCCAGTTCTTTCCCATTGATCACGATCCGGCTCCATTTGGTAAAGTTCTTTCCTTCCACATAAAGCAGCGGTCCCTGTTCTGAGCTCATATTTTTCTTCATATATACATTTTTGATTTCGATCTCTTCCACGCCCATAAAAAGTTCTGTCGGCTCATACGGATTTTCCCCATCATAAACCTCCATGTCGCCATACAGCATGTCATACATCAAAATCTGCATATTTTCCAGGTAATCTTCCCGTTCCGATGCTTTCTGATGATATTGCATCATGATCCCTTCGTGGATTTCAAGGAGGTCACAGACATACGCTCCCAGCTGATATGCCTGCATGTCTTTATCTTCTGCTTCCAGTTCAAAATTGGACCAGATGACATATTCTGTCTGAAACAGATCTCCGTTTGTCAGCAGTTCCTCTTTCAGCCCAAGGCTTGGCAGATGATCTCCGTACATGACCAACACTACTTTTTCCGGATATGCCGTCAGAGTCAGCACCAGTTCCTTCAAAAACTGATCCATTTCATAAAGCTGATTGACATAATACAGGTACTGATAATAATAATCGCTCAGTTCCTCCGGAAGACGCACGTCTACGACCGGATTTTCCAAAACGGGTTCACTCGGATACGCCCCGTGTCCCTGCACGGATATTGTATAAATATAGTCCGGTTCCTCCGTCTTTTTTAAAACCTTGACGATCTCTCCGGTCAATACCTTGTCCTTCATCCAGTCAATCGGATTGAACTCCGCATTGCTCATATATTCCTGTGAAACAAATCGATCAAATCCGAGATTTGCAAATACCTCATTCCTGCCGTAAAAAGTTCCGTCATTGTTATGGATCGCACTTGTTGCATATCCCAGGCTCTTTAGTGCATACGGAATACTTTCGCAGGTCCGTTCCGTCAGGATCGTCTTATACGGATACTCTCCCGGGCCGAAAAAGTCCAGGTTCATCCCGGCAATGCACTCAAATTCCGTATTCGCCGTACCTGCTCCGATCGACGGCACGGATAAAAAGCCACTTGGATAATTTTCTTTCAGATACGTAAAAAACGGAACCGGATTTGTGCTGTAATACGAATTCCAAATATAGTTCGGATCGAAGAACGATTCCAGCTGAAGAAAAATAATGTTTGGAAGCGTATTTTCCGTTTCTCCGCCGTTTTCCTGATCCTCTTTGCCCGGATTTTCTTCCGGTATATCGGTCGGTGCCGGTGTTTCCGTCAGTCCGGCAAGGATCTCCTCCATTTTTTCAGGAGAATATTCTTCCGAACGCTCAATACCCGTATTCAGGATACTGTTCATAAAGCACCACGGAAGTCCGTTGTCGTGAAATGCCTGTGCAAGGTTTCCGAAGTTCCGGTCTAACAATCCGATCTTCATTCCGGCATCGGAAAGCCCCATCGTTGCCAGAATCAGAAGGATACAAAACGGGATCACTACAAAACAGCTCTGTTTCTGTTCTGTCTTTCGTGCTTTTATGAACAGAACAACCAGTCCTGCCAGTGCAAGGAGAACTGCCGCTATGATCAGTGCAATCGCAAAGTTCGACAGATACCGATGCATAATGGCAAATGCACTTTCGATCAAAAGCAGATCTACTGCCGTAAACGGTGTTGTCCTGAAAGACAGCAGTACCATGTCGGTAATGCCGACTGTTGCCCATAAAAGCAGGATAACGGTCAATACAAAAGTTCGTCTGCGGAACAACAGACAAATGCTTGCCGTCGCCGCAATGATCAGTACGTTATAAAAAAACACAAACGGTTCTTCCAAAAAATACAGCAACAAAGAGCTGACGGATGTTCTTGAACAGAGTTCCACAAACAGATAGCACAGCAGTGACGGAAGACAACAGACCTTAAAAAATGTCACGGCGCACTCTTTCATCGCTTCGAAATACGATTTTCCTTTTTTCAAAAACTCTTTCATCGTTCTTTTACTCTCCTATTTTCTTCCACTCTTCCTCATTTAATTCTACGCCCGCCGCTGTTTTCCATGTTGCATAAAGAAGCTGAAATTCTTCTTTCTGCCTCTCATAGATCATTTGCTCTTTCACGGCAAGTGTTGCATCGATATCAAAATCGGAAACACAGTAAAAAATATAGCCATAGTCTTCCGTCCAGACAATCTCTGACAATTCTCCGTCCGAAAGTGTAAACAGCACTTCTTCCAGTTCTTCCGGAAAATCTCCGGCACCGCCTGACAGTTCCAAAGATCCGATGTCCTCTGTAACAGAGGATGCCCACGCATAAAAATCTTTTTGTTCCTGCGCCGTTTTCAGAAGTTCTTCCGTCCGATTTTTCAGTTCTTCCGCTTCTTCTCCTTCATACGGCAGCTTTTCGCCGGAAGCATCCACTTTATAACAGCGCACTGCAACCGAATAAAATTTCCTCTGTCTTGCCTCCTCATCCGGAATTTCCGTATTTACGTTTAACGTCGCCGATTCATATGTTTTTCTTGCCAGAAGATTGTCGGAATAGATCCGCCGTACAATATCCGCATTTACTCCGTATTCTTTCAACGGAGAATCTGCAATTTTTTCCATATAAGCCGCCGTCTGCGTTTCTACCTGTTGCAATTCTTCCGTGCTGAGCAGGATCCCAAGTTCATCCGCTTTTCTGCATACTACTTTTATATAGACGATCTGTTCCAGTACTTCTTCCTTCAGCACCGATTCCATCGTACTGCCGTTCGCATCCACCGGGTAATCCCAGATTTCTTCGCCATAGTACTTTTCATATTCCGACTTCGCCGCATCCAGATATACCATGCCCTCCCGGATGTCTACCTGCACATCTCCGACCTTCAAAAAGCAGCCTTCCTGCCATTGCGTTTTCCTGTCTCTCTCAGACATATGCTCCCAGAGGCAGCATGCCGCCAAAATAAGTGCAGCTGCTGTCAGAACAAGCAGTACTGCCTTTCCGTTTTTCTTCTTTTTCCTTCTGCCACGCGACATGTTCTATCTCCTTACTCCCTTATCCTCTACAAGTGTCATAAATTCTTCCAGGAATGCCTTGATCTGCTGGAACAGACGGTTTGCCTCCGCCCGTGAAGACATGCTTTCTTTTTTCCCTTTCTGACGATAGATGAAATACGGCTCGGTATCCATTACAAATGTCAGATAGTCTTTTCTGTCCTCTAAAAACCCCTGCAGCAGCTCTGTCCTGATCTTTGCTTTCCGATAAAGGACAAAACGGATCTCGTCCTTCGTCTGCGTCAGTGCACAGATATAAGCAGCATGACAAAGTGCCTTGATCAGAGCGATCTGCAATAGATTTTCCGTCGCATGCGGAAGATCGCCGAAACGGTCTACCAGTTCATCCGCCAGATCCATCCTTTCTTCTTCCGAAGTGATCTCTGCCACTCTTTTATACATATCCAGCTTCTGTACCTCATTCCGTATATAAGAAGACGGAATATAGGCATCTGTTTCCATGTCCACTGTCGTTTCAAAAGAATCTTCTTCTCTCTGCACGCCTTTTAGATTTTTTACTGCCTCATTTAACATCTTACAATACAGATCATATCCAACCGCTTCCATATGTCCACTCTGTTCCGCTCCAAGCAGATTCCCTGCCCCGCGGATCTCCAGATCGCGCATTGCAATCTTGAATCCGGAACCTAGTTCCGTGAACTGTCGGATCGCCTGCAGCCGTTTTTCCGCCACTTCTTTTAACATCTTATCCCTCTTATACATTAAAAACGCATAAGAAGTCCGGTTGGACCGTCCTACGCGGCCACGCAGCTGATACAGCTGTGACAGTCCCATCCGGTCTGCATCATCAATGATCATTGTATTGGCATTGGAAATATCCAGCCCGGTCTCAATAATGGTGGTAGAGATCAGCACATCGATCTCTCCGTTGATAAACTCATACATGATCTTTTCCAGCTGTCTTTCACTCATCTGCCCGTGAGCAAATGCCACATTTGCTTCCGGTACCAGGCCTGCTACATGTGCCGCCAGTTCATCGATCCCCTGCACCCGGTTAAATACATAATATACCTGACCTCCCCGGAGCAGTTCCCGATGGATGGCTTCCTTGATGATCTCATCATTATGCTCCATCACAAACGTCTGGATCGGCAGACGGTCCACCGGCGGTTCTTCCAGAACAGACATATCACGAATCCCCGCAAGACTCATGTGAAGTGTTCGCGGTATCGGTGTTGCCGTCAGCGTCAGAACATCTACCGTTTCTTTCATCTGCTTGATCTTTTCTTTATGGGCAACGCCAAACCGCTGTTCCTCATCTACGATCAGCAGTCCGAGATTTTTAAATGCAACATCTTTGGAAAGCACCCTGTGTGTACCGATCACAATATCCACGCTTCCCTTCGCCAGTCCGTCCAATACTTTCTTTTGCTGGGACTGCGTCCGGAAACGCGACAGCATCCCGACGCTTATCGGGTAATTTATCATCCGGCTTACAAAAGTATTGTAATGCTGTTGGGCTAAGATCGTTGTCGGAACAAGAACCACTACCTGCTTCCCGTTTTCTACCGCTTTAAACGCGGCGCGGATCGCAATCTCTGTTTTTCCGTAACCGACATCTCCGCAGATCAAACGATCCATGATTCTCCTGCTCTCCATGTCCCGCTTGGTATCCTCAATGGCACGCAGCTGATCCTCTGTTTCTTCATACGGGAACAGTTCTTCAAACTCTTTCTGCCATACCGTATCTTCCCCAAAGCAAAATCCGCTCTGTTCCTGCCTTTTTGCATACAGTTTTACAAGTTCGCCCGCCATCTCCTTTACGGCATGACGCACTCTTGTCTTTGTATTCTTCCATTCCGTGGAATTCATCTTGTTCAGCTTCGGCTTTTTTGCTGCATCTGCACTCGCATATTTCTGGATCACATCCAGTCCGGTCGCCGGTATATACAAAATGCCGCCGTCCCCATACTCGATCTTGATATAATCCTTTGTGATCCGGTCTACCTCGATCTTTTCAATCCCGCGGTAAATGCCAAGTCCCTGATTCTCATGAACCACATAGTCCCCATAATTCAGTTCCTGGAAATTATGGATCTTCTGTCCATCATAAGCCGTTGTCCGTTTTCTTTTCTTTTTCTCTGCCCCGAAAATATCACTTTCCGAAATCATGACAAAGCGTATCGCCGGATATTCAAATCCACGGCGCAGATTTCCCTGTGCCACCATGATCTCTCCGGGCAGGATCAGACGTTCCCTGTCCTCAGAATAAAATGCCGGCAGATCATATCCGCGCAGGTCTTCCGCAAGTCTTGCTGCCCTGGTTGAAGATGAAGTTACTACCATGATACGGTACCCTTTTTTCTTCCAGGACGCAAGATCTTTGACCAACAGTTCAAAGTTAGCATTATATGGACTTACCGGTTTTGCCGGGATGTCATATTTTGCCCCTCCTTTCCACAGGTCAAATGTATGATCCAGTGTGGATAACAGAAGCGTCCTCTTTTTTGCCAGCCCGGCAAACAGTATAGGAGGGGTATAGACAGCCTCTGCCTGTGACGGAAGAATATATCCTTTTTCCAGACGTCCGGTCATGCTTTCCCTAAACTCTTCCGCCGTTGTCCCTGCCTTTTCTTTTAAGCGTCCAGGTTCATCCAGGACAATAAGGGCATCTTCGTCGAAATAATCAAAAAAGGACACTGTTTTTTCAAAAAACGAAGTGACATAAGAATCCAGTGCCGCTCTCCCGACACAATACGCAAGGCTCTCTAAAAACTCCTCCGTTGTCCTCCGGATCCTCGTTGCCTCCTCGTTCTGCATTTCCTTACGGAATGAAAGTTCTGTCTGCTTACATTCTGCAAGGAGTTTTTCCCTCCCCCGCAGTACTTCTTCCTGTGTTAAAATGTATTCCGTTGCCGGGAACACCGTAATTTCTTCAATATTCTCTACCGTTCTCTGACTCCCGACATCAAAAACACGGATGGTATCGATCTCCTCATCAAACAGCTCAATGCGGACCGGTGCTTCTTCCGTCAGTATGAAAATATCCAAAATACCTCCACGGACTGCAAATTCCCCCGGGATCTCCACCTGCCCCTGTCGTTCATATCCAAGTGTCACCAACTGCTTTTGCAGTTCTTCCATCACAACGATATCCCCTACCGAAAGCGTGACGGTCTTCTGGCGGATCTCTTCAAGCGGTCGCAGGCGGTCCAGTCCGCCGTCCACACTGGTTACTACCGTTACCGGTTCTTTGGATAAAAGCTTTTTGATTACCTTCATCCGTTCCTTAACAATAGTATTCCCATGAATATCCGCGCTGTAGAAAAGGACGTCCTTCGCCGGATAGCGGAGCACGCCTGCATCATATAACCGATATTCCTCACACACTTCTTGTGCCTTTAATTCGTTTTCCGTCACTATCAGACGTGCCGGAAAATGTGCACTGAGTCCTGCGATCAGATGGCACTTCTGGGAATCAATGCATCCCGTGATCTGTGCGGTATGCTCCTTTCCTCCAAGCAATGCCTTCTCTATCTCCAGATACTCATTGATCTCTTTTAATGGTTCCAGATACGCTTTCATTCTTCTCCTGCTTCTTTTTCTTGTTAAACAAATTCATAGCTGCCGATAACTCATCCTGAACGATCAGTTCACACGCCTTAGCCGCATCTGTCAGCGCTTCTCTCATCTGCGGTTCCTCTTCTGCCGGGAAATGTCCCAGAACATAATCTGCCAGATCCCATCCCTCCGGTTTTTCTCCGACTCCGATACGGATGCGGGCAAATTCTTCCGTGCCCAGATGGGAGATGATGCTCTTGATCCCATTGTGCCCTCCGGCACTGCCCTTTGTGCGCACCCTAAGCTGCCCTGGGGCAAGACAGATGTCATCATAAATGATCAAAATGTCCGATACCTCTGCTTTGTAAAAGTCCATTACCGTGCGGACACTTTCTCCACTCAGGTTCATATAAGTCTGCGGCTGAAACAGCATCACTCTCTGTCCTCCGATGATGCCCTTCCCGCAGAGTGCCTTATGTTTCTTTTCCGTCAGTGGTATGCCATAGACATCCGAAAGCTTTGTAATGGCATCAAATCCGATATTGTGACGTGTTCCTGCATATTCTCTTCCCGGATTTCCGAGACCAAAAATGTATTTCATAAATTTCCTACCGTTTCTTATAAAGTTTCGTTGGTCTTTCCAAGACCATTATAATGTACCACACCGTCTTTTAATTCCACACCCCGGTAATAAAACAGTTCCGACAATGTCACAAACTGAAATCCCTGTTCTTCCAGATAAGGAAGCAGCTGTACCACGGCGTCATAAGTCGTCTCATAGATCGAATGGAACAGCAGGATATCCCCGTCCTGATATTCCTTCCCTTTCATCCGGTTCAAAATGATCTGCGCGCCGTTTGACTTTTTCTTTTCCCTGTAGTCAATGCTGTCTATGCTCCAGTTCACGATCGGAAGCGGGAACTGCGCTGACCATTTCCCGACCGTTCCGCCCGGCAGGCGGACATAATCCGGGGCATGCCCTGTTACCTTTGCGATCACTTCATTCGTTTTATTAAATTCCTGCCACATTGCCTCTTTCTTCTCTTCAGAAGAAGCGCCAAAGTTCAGCGTATGGGAATACGTGTGGCTTGCCACTTCAAATCCGGCTTCGTATGCCATTTTTGCTACTTTTCCATAAGTATTCTCATACGGAGCATCCAGGCGTTCTCCCAGATAAAAGAAAGTGGCTCTCCCGTCATACTCCTGAAACAGGGTAAGCAGTCTGAGATCAATGTTATCCAGATAACTTCCGCGGACAAAGTTCGGACCGTCATCAAACGTAAATGCGATCATCGGCTTTTCCGGATCTAACTGTCTGAGCGGGATCCCGCTTTTTGTTCCGTCCAGGTCATAGTAAAAAAAGGCTTTTGCCTCTTCTAAAGGCACCCGGTAAACAAACGGCTTCTGTCCTTCTTCAAACAATACATTTCCGTCAAAACAGAATATAAGACTGTCCTCCGTCATGTAAAATTTCTGATAATCTTCTGCACGGTATATCTGCTGATACGTGACAAATTCCGTTCCCTCTGCTTTTTCAAATATTTCTATTGTATACTGCTGCAGCCGTTCTTTGATGATCGCAAAATACGACTCTTTTATCAGATCACTTCCGGTCACCTGTTTTTTCAGTGTCAGGTCATATACTAACGGAAGCAGTACCTCCACGGATTCTCCTTCAAATTCTTCCGCCTTATGGAATACGACCGAAAGATAATTTCCGGTCCGATACACCTCATATACAAGTGCTGCCCCTGCATCCGGTGCAAATGCCGCCGCCTGTCTGCGAATGTCTGCATCAATGCTCTCCTCTCCCGAAATCACCAGTGCTTCCAAAAATGTCGGGGTCGGCGTCGGTAAAGCTGTCGGGGTCGGTGAAACTGTCGGAGTCGGTGTTTCTGCGGTTTCTTCCGTTCCGGTCGGCAGAGGGATCCCCGTTACCTTTCCTCCGGTCGGCCGGACCGATTGCTTCATCCAGTCAGAGAAACCGTCATAGCCGTGCATCCGGAGTATCAGTAAAAAAGCAAACCATGCAAGGACTGCCGCACTCACGGCAAGCAGTATCCTAAGCGGCGTACTGCTCCTTTTCCCTTGCTTTTGTTCTTTTGTTTTGTCCTTCAGCGATGTCTCTTTTCTTTCTTTCATTTGCCCCGTCACTTCCTGTTGCCAATTTATCTATAATGATATACCAAACCTCTTTTTTTCTCAAGAGGAAAGTAGTGCAAAAAAACCAAAAAGCAGAGGGTGTGATGTGTGATATGCTCCCTTCTAGGTAGACAAGTGAAATAATAAAAACTTGTTACTTA
>CAZWCZ010000015.1:0-43348 GCA_964632165.1 uncultured Lachnospiraceae bacterium
GTAGCGGTGGAATATATCCCGAAACCGTTATCTGCATAACAAAAAGAGCAAGGCACAAACCTTGCTCGGTACATAATGAATAAGTTGAAACGAAAGACAAAACAGTGCGAATATAAAAAAGTGTGTTGAAGCGTGGCAAAGAATTATCCATATTCGACCGCTGGGTGGAAATGAAACCGATGCTGTACTTGCAGAGAAGTTTTTCTGGAGATAAAACAGAAATCATGGATCGATGCAATGCCCATATGCACGAATTCTCTGAGAACATTTCCAGAATTCTCGCGCCGGATAACTGAAAATTGCAGTTGTTTATAATGGTGGATCTAAAGACCAGAAGATTAATGAAACCTATCACGGCTTTTCAAAAAATCCTTACATTTCTTTCAAAAATGTGTTATACTATTTCTTCGTGAAAAGGAAAAGGTGTAATCGATAGATGTAAGTCCGGCAGAAATCATGCGTGTAATCTAACGTAGTTTTACTACAAAGATTACACGCATTTTATGTTTTAAGGAGGAAAAAATGAAACAGAAAGAATGTAAGGAGTTCGAAAAAAGACAGAAAGAAAGCAAAAAGAACGGAAACAAAATGGCAGTGCAGCCGGTAAATCAACTGATGATAGGTATGGGACTGCCGATGATCATTTCCATGATGTTGCAGGCAGTATATAATATTGTAGACAGTGCGTTTGTTGCCAATATGCCGGGAAATGGGGAACAGGCATTGAATGCACTGACATTGGCATTCCCAGTGCAGATGCTGATGGTAGCAGTCGGTATTGGTACCGGTGTCGGAGTAAATGCACTGCTCGCAAAGAGCATGGGACAGGGAGATACAAAAAAGGCGGCAAAGACAGCCGGCAATGGTGTGTTTTTGATGGCGGTGCTCTATGTTGTCTTTTTTCTGTTTGGCTGTTTTGGGACAGAAAGTTATGTAGCGTCACAGACAAAAAATCCGGAAATTGCACAAATGGCAGTGGAATATCTTCAGATCTGCTGCTGCAGTTCGTTTGGCATCCTGTTCTTTTCTTTGTATGAAAAAGTATTGCAGGCAACCGGGAAAAGTGTACATTCGACAATTGCACAGATTACAGGAGCGGTACTGAACATTTTGCTTGATCCGATCATGATCTACGGATGGTTCGGGTGCCCGGCACTTGGAGTCAAGGGAGCTGCATACGCAACGGTAATAGGGCAGGTGGCGTCTGCACTGCTCGGCCTGATATTTCATCTGAAAGTAAATAAGGAAATAAAAAACGGATGGTCTTATATGAAACCGTCCGGAAAAGTGATCAAAGGGATCTATTCCATCGGATTTGCGGCAATCATTGCTCAGGCACTGATGTCTGTTATGACTTATTTATTGAATATCATCCTGCTTCAGATAGGAGAAAATGTAGTTACGGCATACGGTCTGTATTATAAGATCCAACAGTTCATTCTGTTTGCTGCGTTTGGACTGAGAGATGCCATTACGCCGATCGTATCGTTCAATTATGGAATGGGAAGCAGATCCAGGGTCAGAGAAGGGATAAAGTATGGTATGGTATACACACTTGCGATGATGCTGCTTGGTTTTTTGGGGCTGGAACTGTTTGCAGAGCCGTTGTCCGGCATTTTCGGATTGTCCGGAGAAACAAAGGCAATCTGTGTAGATGCCATAAGGATCGTGTCAACGAGCTTTTTGTTTGCAGGAGCGAACATTGCGTTTCAGGGCGTTTTTCAGGCACTGGATGGCGGATTGGAATCTTTGGCAGTCTCCGTATGCCGTCAGTTTCTGTTTATAATTCCCGTGGCTGCAGGGTTTACAAAGCTTATTACAGCAGGAAAAGCAGAAAACACGCTGGTATGGTTCAGCTTTTTGATCGCAGAGGGACTTTCTCTTTTGATCTCTTTTGTTTTGTTCCGGAGAGTAAATAAAAAAGTAACAACAATACAGTAAAAAAGTAAAAAAAGATTGGCAAAAGTAGCAATTGCCATTTCTGCAGAAGGGGCGTATACTTTATTCGGAAAAACTTAAAGAAAATTAAGTAAAATACGAGAAAAGAGGGAATTTAAGAATGAACATTTTACTATCCGTGTCAGTGGCGCTGTTTGCCGGACTCATGATGACACGATTGTTTAAACCGTTTAAGCTTCCGGCAGTAACCGCCTATCTGATCGCCGGTGTGCTCATCGGACCGTATTGCATCGGAGCATTAGGGCTGGACGGAATCGGATTTTCCAGCATGGATGCTGTCAGCAGCCTGTCGCTGGTTTCGGAGATCGCACTGGGATTTATTGCATTTTCCATCGGGAATGAATTTCGTCTGAATGATCTGAAAAAGACCGGAAAGCAGGCATTTGTGATCGGTGTGGTACAGGCATTGGTTGCGACGTTATTTGTGGACATCGCTTTGTATGCAGTACATCTGGCAATGCCGGATAAGCTGACGCTTCCACAGGTACTGACATTGGGAGCGATCGCAACAGCAACAGCTCCGGCAGCAACTCTGATGGTAGTAAGACAGTACAAAGCAAAGGGACCTTTGACCAGTCTGCTTCTCCCAATCGTAGCATTGGATGATGCTGTTGGTCTGATCGTATTTGCGGTGTCGTTTGGTATTGCCAAAACATTGGTAAGCGGACAGATTGACATGTTTTCCATTCTTGTCAATCCGTTGATCGAGATTGTCTGCTCGCTTTTGCTTGGCGCAGTGATGGGATGGATCCTGACGCAGTTAGAGAAGCTGTTCAATTCGAATACCAATCGTCTGAACCTGACCATTGCTTTTGTGTTCCTGACAACATCATTTGCCATGTTGGATTTTCATATTGGGGAAGTGCATATCAGTTTTTCATCGCTGTTGGTATGCATGATGCTCGGTACGGTATTTTGTAACCTCTGTCCGCTTTCCGGTGATCTGATGGGAGCTGCGGATAAATGGACCTCTCCACTGTTTGCTCTGTTTTTTGTTATCAGCGGTGCAGAACTGGAACTTTCCGTATTTACGGATATTGCTATTGTGGGCATTGGCGTCGTATACATCGTCTTTCGTTCCCTCGGTAAATATCTTGGCGCATATGGCAGTGCAAAAGCAACAAAGTGTGAATCCTCTATCTGTAAATATCTTGGGATCACGCTGCTGCCGCAGGCCGGTGTCGCTCTTGGAATGTGCGCAACAGCAATGCAGCTGGGAGATCAGGGAAAACTGATCCGTAATATTACTTTGTTTGCGGTACTGGTCTATGAATTGGTAGGACCGCTCATGACAAAGCAGGCATTGAAGGCGGCAGGTGATATCAAACCGATGTCAGACGAAGTCAAGAACCGTCGCCAGACGAAACTTTTGGAAGCAGGGAAAAAATAAAAGAAAAAAGCAGAGAATTCAGGGGAGGAAGCTCGGATCAGGCGGAGTTTCCTTCCCTTTCTATATCCGGACAGAAGAAAAGTGGAAGAAAATGCGGAAACAAGAAAAAATGCTTTGAAATATTAGTGAAATCAGTATATAATATAAACGTATATGCATAGAAAAAAGCAGAAGAAGATTCTGATCAAGATAATGGAAGATGAAAGGAGAATTTATATGTTCAGCAGTGATATCGGAATTGACCTGGGAACCGCGAGCGTACTTGTTTATATAAAAGGGAAAGGCGTTGTTTTAAAAGAGCCTTCTGTTGTTGCATTTGACCGTGATACAAACAGAATCAAAGCAATCGGAGAAGAAGCACGTCTGATGCTTGGAAGAACGCCTGGAAACATTGTGGCAGTGCGTCCGCTCCGTCAGGGGGTCATTTCGGATTATACCGTAACAGAAAAGATGTTAAAATATTTTATCCAGAAGGCGGTGGGCAAGCAGCGTTTTCGCAAGCCACGCATCAGTGTCTGTGTCCCGAGTGGTGTTACGGAAGTAGAGAAAAAGGCAGTAGAGGATGCAACGTATCAGGCAGGAGCCAGAGAGGTTGCCATTATTGAAGAACCGATCGCAGCAGCAATCGGTGCAGGGATTGACATTGCAAGACCGTGTGGTAATATGATCGTAGACATCGGCGGCGGCACGACGGATATTGCGGTTATTTCTCTTGGCGGCACGGTAGTCAGCACTTCCATTAAGATTGCAGGGGATGACTTTGATGAAGCCATTGTACGCTATATGAGAAAGAAGCATAATCTCCTGATTGGTGAACGTACGGCGGAGGATATCAAGATCCGTATAGGTTCTGCCTATAGAAGACCGGAATCCATTTCCCTGGATGTGAAAGGACGTAATCTTGTAACCGGTCTTCCAAAGACCATTTCTGTTACATCAGAGGAAACGGAGGAAGCACTTCGTGAGCCTACTTCACAGATCGTAGAGGCAGTACACAGCGTTTTGGAAAAAACTCCTCCGGAACTGGCAGCAGATATTGCAGACCGTGGCATTGTACTTACCGGAGGCGGATGCCTTTTATATGGTCTGGAGGAATTGATCGAAGAAAAGACCGGGATCACTACGATGACAGCAGAGGAACCGACAACGGCAGTTGCGATCGGCACCGGAAAGTACGTAGAGTTTTTAAGCGGAAAAACGAACTAAATACTATGCCAGAGCAGAAAGTGTCTGCCTGGACAGGATAACAGGATCCGGCGGCAACATATGGGAAAGAAATGTTTGCCGTCGGATTTTTCTTTATATGGAGGAAAAGGCTTGGCTTCTTGGGAAGGATATGTTGAGAAAATTGTATATCGGGGAGAAAGCGGCTATACGGTGCTGACGTTATCGTTAGAAAGTGAAGAACTGTATTGTGTCGGCACGTTTCCACACGTGGAAGAAGGAGAATTCCTTCACATAGAAGGAGAACTGATCTTTCATCCGAAATACGGAGAGCAGATCAGAATGCTCTCGTACCGTAGCGTGGAACCGAAAGACGGTCAGGCAATGGAACGTTATCTGGCGTCCGGAGCGATCAAAGGGGTTGGGGCAGCATTGGCAGCACGTATAGTGAAGAAATTTAAAGAAGATACTTTTCGTATCATAGAGGAAGAACCGGAGCGATTGGTGGAGATCAAAGGAATCAGTGAGCGGATTGCCGGAGAGATATATCGTCAGTTTGAGGAAAAACGGGAAATGCGTCATGCAATGATATTTCTTCAGAAATATGGGATCTCCAATCAGCTCGCGGTTAAGATCTACCAGTATTATGGGGAGCGCATGTATACGGTCATGCAGGAAAATCCGTATCGTCTGGCAGAGGACATCGATGGGGTGGGGTTTAAGATCGCGGATGAGATCGCACTGCAGGCAGGGATTGCACCGGAAGATGACTGTCGGGTAAAGGCGGCACTGTACTATATTTTACAGCAGGCGATCGGAAACGGACATGTATATCTTCCGGAAGAGGAGTTATATATACAGGCATCAGAAATCATAGCAGTACCCCGGGAATCCATGGAACGGCAGCTTACGCAGCTTGCGCTTGAGCGGAGTGTTGTTCTGAAAGAAGAGGAAGGGATTCGGCTGATCTATATTGCAAGTTATTATTTCCTGGAGCTGGATACGGCAAGGATGCTCTGTGATCTGAACTGTCGGTATGAGATTCCGATGCGGGTAGTGGAACAAAGGATTTTTACGTTAGAGAAAAATCTGGATCTGAAATTGGATGAACTGCAGCGTAAAGCAGTTATGGAAGCGGCACAAAACGGAATTTTTATTTTGACAGGAGGACCCGGAACAGGAAAAACAACGACCATTAATACGATCATCCGTTTTTTTGAATCAGAAGGGATGGATGTTCTTTTGGCGGCACCCACCGGAAGAGCAGCAAAAAGAATGTCAGAGACCACCGGTACGGAGGCCCGCACGATTCATCGGATGCTTGAATTAAACCGTGATCCGGAAAGTAAGAGCAGCATCCTGGATTTTCAGAGAAATGAAAGTAATCCTCTGGAAACGGATGTGATCATTATCGATGAAATGTCAATGGTGGATATTTCTCTGATGCATGCTCTTTTAAAAGCGATTCCGGTCGGAACAAGAGTTGTGTTTGTAGGAGACGTGAACCAGCTGCCGAGTGTCGGGGCAGGAAATGTGCTGCGCGACATGATTGATTCGGAACGTTTCCCTGTTGTTCGACTGACGAAGGTTTTCAGGCAGTCGGAGGAAAGCAAAATTGTTTTAAATGCACACAGGATCAATGCCGGAGAAGAAATTTCACTGGACAATAATAACAAAGATTTCTTTTTTCTGAACCGAAATGATATTCAGGTAATCCTGCCTTCCATTGTTTATCTGGTACAGAAAAAGATCGCAGATTATGTGAAAGCAAGTCCGTATGAGGTGCAGGTACTGACACCGATGAAGGCAGGAGAACTTGGGGCAGAAAATCTGAACATTGTTCTGCAGGCTGCATTGAATCCGCCGGAAGCAGGGAAACAGGAAAAGGAACTTCCCGGTGGCCGAAAATTGCGGGAAGGCGATAAGGTAATGCAGGTAAAAAACAATTATCAGCTGGAATGGGAGGTACGCAGCCGATATGGGATCCCGGTGGAAAAAGGCACCGGAGTATTTAACGGAGACAGTGGTATTGTAAGAGAGATCAATTCTTTTTCAGAGACAGTAACAGTAGAGTTCGAAGAAGGACGTATGGTGGAATATCCGTTTTCAGGGTTGGAGGAACTTGTTTTAGCATACGCAATTACCATACATAAGTCACAGGGGAGTGAGTACCCGGCTGTAGTAATTCCTTTATTGAGCGGACCAAGGATGTTGTTTAACCGTAATGTACTGTATACGGCAGTAACCCGTGCAAAAAAGTGTGTGACTATTGTGGGAAACAGGGAAACCGTACAAAAAATGATACAGAATGTAATGGAAATGAAGCGGTATTCCGGATTGGCAAGAGCTATCCGGGAAATGCAGCAGGGATCGTGAAAAGGTAAGGAGGACGCAAAATGGGAAATAAGACGACACTTGTGATCATGGCGGCAGGCATGGGAAGCCGTTACGGCGGAGGGATCAAACAGCTGGAACATGTAGGAGTAAGCGGAGAGATCATTATGGAATACTCCATTTATGATGCCATTGCTGCCGGATTTGATAAAGTGGTATTTATTACGAGAAAAGAGCTGGAAGCGGAGTTTAAGAAGATCATTAAGCCTGCAGTGGCAGAACAGGTGGAAACAGAATATGTATTTCAGGAGCTTGAGAACCTGCCACAGGGATTTTCCGTGCCGGAAGGCAGAACAAAGCCTTGGGGGACGGGACATGCGATCCTTTCCTGTCTCGGGACGGTAAAAGAGCCGTTTGCCGTAATTAATGCAGACGATTATTATGGAAAAGAAGCATTTGTAAAGATGCATGAATTTTTGGAAACGGTGCGGAATGACAGAGAATGTATGCCGTGTGCCATGGTAGGCTTTGTTTTGGAAAACACGCTTAGTGAAAACGGAAGAGTTACCAGAGGTATCTGCAACGTGGACAAGGAGCAAAGGCTGACGCATATCGAAGAAACTTTTGAACTGGAAAAATGCGGAGATCATGCCATCGGAAAGAATGCGGCAGGAGAGAAGGTATGTGTACCTTTGCATACACCGGTTTCCATGAATATGTGGGGATTTACACCGGAGTTTCTGAACACCTTGGAAGACGGATTTATAAAATTTTTATCCGGACTTTCCGGGAAGGAAACAAAAGCGGAATTTCTGCTTCCACAGATTGTAGGGAACTTCTTGGAAGAAAAGAAGATGGAAGTGCAGGTATTAAAAAGTCATGATAAATGGTTTGGTGTAACCTATAAAGAAGATAAAGAAATGGTAGTCCGTTCATTCCGGGCATTATATGAGGAAGGAAAGTATCCGAAAGAACTTTTCTGAGAAACATCTTTGGGAGAGATGATTGGAAAGGACAACTTTGATAGATTGGTTATTTCCTCCGATATGTCCGGCATGTCTGAAACCGGTACTTCCGAAAGGAGAAACGATGCATCCTGCCTGTGCAGGCAGGATGAAAAAACTGTCGGAACCGCTTTGCAAAAAATGCGGAAAGCCGATAGAAAAAGAGGAAGAGGAATTCTGCTCCGATTGCTTGGATACGGAACGGGTATGGGAAATGGGACGCAGCGTGTATCCGTATCAGGGAGATGCGGGACGGGCAGTACGAAAGATAAAAGAGTCCGGGACAAGGGAACTGGTCACTTTTTTTTCGGAACAGATGGCAGAAACGGCAGAGAGGCAGGGAATGCTTTCTGGTCTGCCGGAGGTAACATGGATCGTTCCGGTCCCTCTGCATAAACGAAAATTACGGGAACGCGGGTTTAATCAGGCGCGACTGCTTGCAGAGGCTTTAGGCAGGGAAACCGGATTTCCGGTCAGGGAACTGCTCTTAAAGAAAAAGAGGACAAAAGATCAAAAAAGCCTGTCACGGGAACAGAGACGCAAGAATGTAAAGGATGCGTATTGCCTGAATGAGAGGGAATCGGAAAGCGGAATTCCGGAGGCAGTGCTGTTAGTGGATGATGTTATGACAACAGGGAGCACACTTACCGCCTGTGCACGTGCATTAAAAGCGGGTGGAGTACGGATCGTCAGATTTCTGACGGTATGCTCCGGAGAATAGACAAAAAACCGGTTCCACAGAACGTTTCGGAAAGAAAGAGAAAAGTTCTTTGGAACCGGTTTTTGTGTATGGAAGAGGTACGGAGTAAAAATTACTCGTCCGCAGTTTTGGAAATACCGTCTTCTTCGATCAGAATCCGCCCTTCTTTTTGCAGGTGGCCGATGGCACGTTTGAATGCGTTTTTGCTGAGACCGAATTTTGCCTTGATAAGTTCCGGCGAGGTTTTATCGTGGTATGGAAGAAAACCGCCCGCTTTGCAGAGAGCGTCAAAAACGAGAGCACAGTCTTTGTCCATCTGCAGGTAAGATTTTTCACGTATGGCAAGCACTAAGCGGCCGTCCGGCTGTACTTTGGTCACTCTGGCCTGTATGGTTTCTCCGGGCCGAAGCGGTGTAAAGAGTTCTTTCTTTGGAACCAGTGCGGAAAAGCAGTCATCCACTGCCACATAGGCACCGAAAGCATCGATCACTTCGTATACGGTGCCGGATACCTGGTCGTTGCTCTGATAAGGAGAATCCGAACGCAGCATATGATAGATTTTTGATGTTGCACAAAGACGGCTGCTCTTATCAATATAGAGAGAAACCAAAACGGAATCTCCTTTTTGAACGCGGAAAGTCTGTTCCTTAAACGGAAGGAACAGGTCTTTTGCAAGTCCCCAGTCAAGAAAGGCACCGATCGGGGTAACTTCTTTTACGGTCAGACGGGCAATGGAGCCGAGGGTCAGAAGCGGTTTGACGGTTGTGGCGATCGGACGGTCTTCGGAATCTTTATAGACAAAAACTTCAATGGTATCTCCGACAGACTCTCCGTTGGTCTGCTTTTTTGGAAGCAGGATGCTTGGAACGTCAATACATTCTTTTTTGTCTTCCGGCAGTCTGACATCACATCCCTCTGAGGAGAGGTAGAGACCGAAATCGGTTTTCTTTACAACGCGAAGTGTCTGCATTTTTCCTAATAAAATCATGGTTTCCTCCTAAGAAACTGTACGGTGGCATACAAAGCAGGAATTCCCTCTGCCAAATAACCGTACAGGAATTTTTTATGACAGTGACAAAGATCATCTATAGTGTACCACATTTTTTTCAATCATGGTATAGAATTATAAAAATTTTACTGGATTATGTGAGAATGGTTTAATATAATAAGAGATAGGAAAAAATTAATAAAGGATGGAATTATGGCATGGAAGAAACAAGAGAAAAAGACCGGATAAGTTCGGTAAATATCATATTTTTAGTAACAATGGCGATTTCGATCGCGGCAAATTTTCTGCCGCTTGACTTTCTGTATGGGCACCCGGTGCTGCAGATCCTCTTTTCACAGGGCATTCTGGCACTTCCTGTGGCGGTATTTATGATTAAGGAAAAGATGCCGTACCGAAAGACCGTGCGCCTGAACAAAATGAAGGCAACGGACATTGTAATGACACTTTTGTTTGGTATCCTTCTTCAGCCGGTGCTTACCCTGATCAATGGGATATCACTGGTATTTTCCGCAAATACGACGAATACGTTTTTATTGGAGTTTACACGGGATACACCGTTTTTTGCAACGCTCCTGCTTGTTGCGGTTCTGCCTTGCATTGCAGAAGAGAGCGTGTATCGGGGATTTTTTTATCAGGAATACCGAAAAGTCAGTCCAAGGAGAGCCGTGCTCTTATCCGGGATACTGTTCGGTCTGATGCATGGAAATCTGAATCAGTTCTGTTATGCAACGGCGATGGGTATCATATTTGCCCTTTTGATCGAAGCAACGGGATCCATCTTATCTACCATGATCGTTCATTTTTTTGTGAACGGACTTTCCGTAGTTATGATCTATGTATACCCGTATTTGTATGAACTGGTGAAAAAGATACATCAGATGTATTTGGATATGGGAGAAACAGAGCTTGCCGAAACGCTCGCCGCTTCCTTTGGAGATATGACCCTGACCGGAAGAGAGTGGTTGGAACAGACACTGACGACAACGGTGAAAATCGGATTTGCCGATGTCATCGGAGCATATCTTCTGCCGGCAGTCATTTCCGGTGTACTTGCTTACTGGGTATATCGTTCCCTTGCGATCAGGAACGGTAATTGGGAAAGGATCCGTACACTGTTTTCGAAAAAGAGAACGAGCGGTGAAAACGGAGAAGAGATCGGGACGGTGCAGGAAAAATCGCTGCTTACGGCAGCACTGATGACAGCAATCGCAGCAGGTATATTATTTATTTTCTTTTATGAGATGCTGATGCGGTTGCCAAGGTAGAAAAGGAGAAAAAAAGAAAATGTATGATTTAGTGATCATAGGAGCAGGGCCTGCCGGGCTTGCGGCTGCAGTGTACGCGGCAAGGGCAGAGCTTGATTTTGTTGTATTGGAAAAAGAAATGCTGAGCGGCGGCCAGATCATCAATACGTATGAAGTGGATAATTATCCGGGACTTTTTCATATGGGCGGATTTGACCTTGCAATGAAATTCCGTGAACATGCGGATGCTCTCGGAACAAAATTCATAACAGGAGAAGCAGAACATATCGAGGCGGTTGACGGAGGGAAAAAGCTGATCTTAAAAGACGGATCGGAGCTTGAGACAAAAACGGTGCTCATAGCCGGAGGTGCAAAGCACAGAATGTTGAATGTTCCGGGGGAAAAAGAACTGACCGGCTCCGGAGTATCTTATTGCGCAACGTGTGACGGAGCATTTTTCAGGAACCGGGTAGTTGCAGTTGTAGGCGGGGGTGATGTGGCGATAGAAGATGCACTTTTTCTTTCCAGAATGTGTAAAAAGGTATATGTGATCCATCGCCGGGATTCTTTTCGTGCGGCAAAAACGCTGATATCCCGTTTGGCAGAAACGGAAAATGCAGAACTTTTGTATCATAGTGTGGTAAAGGAGATTCAGGGAAACGGAAAAGTAGAACGACTGATCCTTGAAAACTGCAATACGCAGGAAATAAGTGAACTGACCGTGGACGGTGTATTTCTTGCAGTAGGAATGCTTCCGGAGACGTCAGCATATACCGGAGCAGTACAGATGGATGAGAATGGATACATTCTTGCAGATGAGACCGGAAGGACTTCTGATCCTGCGGTATTTGCCGCAGGAGATATCCGGACAAAACAGTTAAGACAGGTGATTACGGCAACAGCTGATGGCGCAAATGCCGTATGGAGTGTTGAACATTATCTGCAGACGAATGGAGAACAGGAATGAGAAAAAATATCATCAGGGCAGGAATGGCTGCCGTATTTTTTCTGCTGTTTTCTGCAGAGCAGCAGGTGTATGCCGAAGAAAATATCGTATCTGCCGACAGTGGGATCGCCGGGATCACTCTGATGTTGAAAGAGTATTATAATAACGTTGGAGCAGAGAAAGAATTTTATCTGGACGGCGTTCTGCTGGAGCCGGTGCATCGTGTGCCGTCACCTTATGAAAACCTGGGAATAGCGAATGTGTCAAATTATGTAAATATCCGTTCCGGACCGTCTACCGAGTATGAGAAGGTCGGAAAACTCTATAATGGCTGTGTGGCGGATATTCTCGGTTGGGAAGGAGACTGGGTACGGATCCGTTCCGGCAATCTGGAAGAGGGGTATATAAAAGCACAGTACCTGCTGATCGGGTGGGATGCGGAAGAAAAAATAGCAGAATACTGCGATAAAACAGCAACGGTAAACTGCAGTGTGCTGAACGTGCGTACCGGGATGGGAACGGAATACAGCATTTATGAAAAACTGCCGAGGGGAGAAACTTATTACGTTGCAGAGGAATACGAAGAATGGGTAAAGATCATTCTGGGCCAGGATGACAGCACAGGAAGGGAAACTACCGGATATGTGTATAAAGAATATGTAGACATTGCATATGAATTTCAATATGCCGTAACTTTGGAAGAGGAAAAGGCACGGTTGGAAGCAGAAGCAGCAGCGAAAAAGGCAGAAGAGGAGCGCTTAAAGAAGCTTGCACAGGAAGAAGAAGCGCGAAAGAAAGAAATACTGCGGAATGAAATTGTTTCATATGCGGTACAGTTTGTCGGCAACCCTTATGTCTGGGGAGGCACCAGTCTTACAAAAGGTGCAGATTGCTCCGGATTTGTCCAGTCGATCTATAAGCAGTTCGGATATACGATTCCGAGAGTTTCAAAGGATCAGGCGGTCAGTGCCGGATACAAAGATGTAATCCCGGAGGAATCGTATCTGCTTCCCGGGGATCTGATCTTTTACACGGATGAAAAGGGTGTGGTAAATCATGTTGCCCTATACATAGGAGATGGGATGATCGTTCATGCTGCCAGCAAAAAAAAGGGGATCATCATTGCAAAATATACGATGCGTACGCCATATAAGGCACGCAGAGTGATAGAGGAATAAATAGAAAAAAGTGCTGAAGTCAGAGTCTGATCTCAGCACTTTTTCTGTTTTAGAGAACATTCATGGCCAGTTTGATACAGCCTAAGATTCCCTGATCATCATTTAATGACGGTGGAACGATATAGTGATCGATATCTGAAATCTGTTTTGTACTCAGATAACCGTTCAGTAACTTTAGGGTCTTTCTGCGGATCAGAGGAAATAAATGTTCCTGGTGCATGACACCGCCGCCGAGGACGATACGTTCCGGAGAAAGAATTAGGATGTAATTGACCAGTGCTTTTGCGATATACTCAGCTTCCAGTTCCCAGACTTCCGCAACATCAGCAAGCTCAAATGCTTTTTTTCCGTAACGCTTTTCGATGGCAGGACCGGAAGCAAGACCTTCCAGACAGCCTTCGTGATAAGGACAGCAGCCTGAGAAATGATCGGATGGATTTTTTGCAAGAAGGATATGCCCTCCTTCCGGATGGAGCATGCCGTGTAAAAGGCGGCGGTTTACCATGACACCGACGCCGACACCGGTTCCGATGGTAATATAAATACCGTTAGAAACATCCTGCATGCAGCCGAAGGCAGCTTCGCCGAGACAGGCGGCATTGACATCCGTATCAAAACCAACCGGAACATGCAGAGCATGTTCCAGAACTCCGCGGATATCGTAATTTTTCCAGGCAAGTTTTGGCGTAGTTGTAATATGTCCGTAGGTAGACGAGGCTTCGTTTAAATCGGCCGGGCCGAAAGTACCGATGCCAAGAGCATCCAACTCATATTTCTGAAAAAAGGAGATCAGTTTTGGCATAGTGATATCCGGTGTTTCCGTCGGAATGGAAATCCGCTCCAGGATCGTACCGTTTTCTTTTCCGACGGCACAGACCATTTTGGTTCCGCCGGCTTCTAACGCTCCAAGTAACATAAGATAGTAATTCCTTTCGTTTGTTTATTGAAATAACTTTTCTAATATCATAAGTAATTTTGAAACTGAAATCAAGTCAGAAAAAGAGAAAAGTGTATAGAAATCTTAAAAATGATTTTTTGGGATTGACTTTTTGAAAATTGTGCAGATTGCACAAAATCAGGCAGAAGAAAAGGAGAAAAGAATCCGGTCGAAAAAAAGGACAAAAATGGGAAACACAAATTATCCACAGGAAAATCCAGAGAAAAAAGGTGCTAAAATAAAGTTATAAACAAAGTTATCCACATTATCCACATTTTTTCTCTAGTCCTGTGGAATAAGTAAAAGGCTTGTCAAGGGCGAAAAAATGTTTTGTAATTTATGATAAAATTGTCAAAAAGTGCTGAAAAATGAAATGTCATACTTGACAGGTGGTTTTTATGAAAATACGATTAAAAAAATAAAATTAACAGAAAATTAAGAAAGAAACTTGAAAGTAGTGAGAACAAATGGTATAATACAGTCAGAGGAAGCAAAGAGCATCCTCGAAAGACAAAAAAGCAGGTAAGGAGCTGATGACTATGCGTTTTATGATGTATGGAAAAAATATTGAGGTTACGGAGGGCTTAAAATCAGCGGTAAAAGATAAGTTTAGCAAGTTGGAACGGTATTTTTCGGAAGATACAGAGATTCATGTGACATTCAGCGTGGAAAAAGATCAGCAGAAGATTGAAGTTACAATCCCGATGAAAGGAAATCTGGTACGTGCGGAGGAAGAAAGTGCAGACATGTATGCTTCCATTGATATGGTGGAAGAGACGATAGAGCGTCAGCTGAGACGGTATAAGAATAAACTGATCGATCAGAAGCAGAATGCAGTCAGCCTGTCGAGGGCTTTTGCAGAGGAAGCGGCAGAGGACTCGGAAGAGGTACGGATCGTCCGTACAAAACGCTTTGCCATGAAGCCGATGGATGTGGAGGAGGCCTGTGTGCAGATGGAACTTCTCGGCCACAGTTTCTTTGTTTTCCGTAATGCGGAAACAGATGAAGTGAACGTAGTGTATAAGAGAAAAGAAAATACGTACGGATTGATCGAGCCGGAATATTAGGCGGGAGAAATTCGTTACAGTCTGGTGTTTTGGGAGTGTCGGATGTACGGCACTCCCGTTTCTTTTCTTTTTTGGGAAGCGGCGTTTCTTGCGAAAAGCATCCGCTTATTTCAAAAAATTCAGTTGATAACCTTGTTTCAAAATGGTACAATATGAATAATGCAATCAATGTGTAATCAATGAGGAAGGAAATTAAATAGAATGGGTATTGCAACAAAGATTTTTGGTACACACAGTGAACGGGAATTAAAGCGGATCATGCCGCTCGCAGATAAAGTCATGGCTTTAGACGGTGAGATGGCAGCTCTTACAGATGGGCAGCTGAAGGCAAAAACGCAGGAATTTAAAAACCGGTTAAAAAACGGAGAAACGCTGGATGACATCATGGTGGAAGCATATGCTGTCGTGCGTGAAGCGGCATGGCGTTCCATAGGCATGAAACATTATAAAGTGCAGGTGATCGGCGGTATTATCCTTCATCAGGGACGTATTACGGAAATGAGGACCGGGGAAGGTAAAACTCTGGTGGCAACGCTGCCGTCTTATCTGAATGCATTGACCGGGAACGGCGTTCATGTTGTTACGGTAAATGACTATCTGGCTCATCGTGATGCAGAGTGGATGGGAGAAGTACACCGCTTTCTCGGTCTGACCGTCGGCTGTATATTAAACAGCATGACAAATGAAGAACGAAGAGAAGCATATAACTGTGATATTACGTATGCAACAAATAATGAACTCGGATTTGATTATCTGCGTGATAACAGAGTGATCTACAAAGAACAGCTTGTAATGCGCGGCCTTCCGTATGCCATCATTGACGAAGTAGACTCTATTTTGATCGACGAAGCACGTACGCCGCTGATCATTTCCGGGCAGAGCGGAAAATCGACAAAACTTTATGAAGCCTGTGATATCCTTGCAAGACAGTTAAAACGCGGTACCGAAAAAGAACTGACCAAAATGGATATCATCATGAAGGAAGATAACCAGGAAACCGGTGATTTCATTGTAAATGAAAAGGATAAAAACGTAAATCTGACAGAAGAAGGTGTTGCGAAGGTAGAACGCTTTTTCCAGATTGAAAACCTGGCTGATCCGGAAAATCTGGAGATCCAGCACAATATCATCCTGGCACTCCGTGCCCACAATTTGATGTTCCGTGATAAGGATTACGTGGTAAAGGATGATGAAGTGCTGATCGTTGATGACTTTACCGGACGTATCATGCCGGGCCGCCGTTATTCGGACGGTCTGCATCAGGCAATCGAAGCAAAGGAACACGTAAAAGTAAAAAGAGAAAGTAAGACACTGGCAACCATTACGTTCCAGAACTTCTTTAACAAATATGAAAAGAAATGTGGTATGACAGGTACTGCATTGACGGAAGAACGGGAGTTTCGCGAAATTTACGGTATGGATGTCATCGTAGTACCGACGAATGTCCCGGTACAGCGCAAGGATTTAAATGATGCGGTTTACCGTACAAGAAGGGAAAAACTGAATGCCATTGTAAATACCGTAGCGGAGGCTCATGCAAAAGGACAGCCTGTGCTGGTTGGTACGATCACCATTGAGGCTTCGGAAGAATTAAGTGATATGCTCCGCAGACGAGGGGTACCGCACAAGGTTTTGAATGCAAAGTTCCATGAACTGGAAGCTGAGATTGTAGCAGATGCAGGTCAGTGGGGGGCAGTTACCATTGCGACCAACATGGCGGGACGTGGTACGGATATCAAGCTTGGAGAAGGCGTCAAGGAAGTCGGCGGTCTGAAGATCATCGGTACGGAACGTCATGAATCCAGACGTATTGATAACCAGCTGCGTGGCCGTGCGGGAAGACAAGGGGATCCGGGTGAGTCTAAATTCTATATTTCCCTGGAAGATGATCTGATGCGTCTGTTTGGTTCGGAACGGCTGATCACCATGTTCAATGCACTTGGTATGCCGGAAGGGGAAGAACTGCAGCATAAGATGCTGAGCGATGCCATCGAAAAGGCACAGAAGAAGATAGAAAATAATAACTTTGGCATTCGTAAGAATCTGTTGGAATATGACCTGGTAAATAACGAACAGAGAGAAATCATCTATGGAGAGCGCCGCAAAGTATTGAACGGCGAAAACATGAGGAATTCCATTCTAAAGATGATCATGGAAGTGGTGGAAGGATGCGTAGATACCAGTATTGCGGAGGATAAGTCTCCGGAGGAATGGGATCTGGAAGAACTGAACCAGTTGCTGCTTCCGATCATTCCGATGGATCCGGTTGTATTAAAGGATGACGATAAAAAGCATCTGACGAAGAAAGCATTGATGCAGCGTCTGAAAGAAGAGGCAGTCCATTTATACGAGACAAAAGAAGCGGAATTTCCGGAAAAGGAGCAGCTGCGAGAGATCGAGCGCGTACTTTTACTCCGTGTGATCGATCGGAAGTGGATGGATCATATTGATGACATGGATCAGCTGCGCCAGGGAATTGGCCTGCAGGCATACGGCCAGAAAAACCCGTTAACCGAGTATAAGATGATGGGATTTGACATGTTTGAAAATATGGAAGCAGCCATCAGCGAAGACACGGTAAAAGCACTTATGCATGTCCGTATAGAACAGAAGGTAGAAAGAGAAGAGGTTGCCAAGGTAACCGGTACAAATCGTGACGATTCCGTAGCAAAAGCACCGGTCAGACGGCAGGAAAAGAAGATCATGCCAAATGATCCGTGCCCATGCGGAAGCGGTATGAAATATAAACATTGCTGCGGAAAGAAATAATTTCGCAAAAAACTCAGAAAAAATCAGAAAGAAGGTGACAAGGGTTGGTTGAATTAGATCAGTTTAAATATACGTTGAATACTTATCGCGGACCTTTGAAAGAAGTGGGGGATTCACTTTGACCTCGCTAATAAGAGGGAAAAGGTCGAAGAAATAGAAGCTATCATGCAGGCTCCGGATTTTTGGGAGGATATGGAGAAAGCCCAGGGCTATGTAAAAGAACTGAACACGCTGAAAAATATTCTTGCGGATTACAAGGAGCTGGAAACACAGTTTGAAGATGTGGAAGTCCTTCTTGAAATGGGGTATGAATCGGAAGATCCGGAATTGATACCGGAAGTAAAAGAAGCATTGGATATTTTTGCAGAGCATCTGGAAAGCCTGCGGCTGGCAACACTGCTGTCGGGGGAGTATGATAAGGACAATGCCATTCTTACCCTGCATGCAGGAGCAGGCGGTACGGAAAGCTGTGACTGGGCATCCATGCTCTGCCGTATGTATCAGCGTTATGCCGAAAAGAACGGATTTACGACAGAAATGATTGATTTTCTGGATGGAGATGAAGCCGGATATAAGTCGGTCACTCTGGAGATTAAAGGAGAAAATGCGTATGGTTATCTGAAATCTGAGAGAGGTGTTCACCGCCTGGTCCGCATTTCTCCGTTCAATGCAGCGGGAAAACGTCAGACTTCTTTTGTATCTTGTGATGTCATGCCGGATATTGAAGAAGATATTGACATTGAGATCAACGACGAAGATCTGAGGATTGACACGTACCGTTCGAGCGGTGCCGGAGGCCAGCATGTCAATAAGACATCTTCTGCCATCCGTATCACGCATCTTCCTACCGGAATCGTGGTGCAGTGTCAGAATGAGCGTTCCCAGTTCCAAAATAAAGATAAAGCAATGCAAATGTTAAAAGCAAAGCTTTATCTTCTGAAACAGGAGGAAAATGCGGCAAAGGAATCGGACATCCGAGGAGAGGTCAGAGATATTAATTTCGGAAATCAGATCCGTTCGTATGTATTACAGCCATATACTATGGTAAAAGATCATCGTACCGGATGCGAGATCGGCAATGCGTCCGCGGTACTGGATGGCGGTCTGCAACCGTTTATCAATGCCTATCTGAAGTGGATGGCAACAAAATAAAGAAAGAGGAGAATGGTATGGAAAAAGCAGCAGCAAAACAGGCGATCCGTAACGGAAAAACTTATCTTGGAATCGAACTTGGTTCTACGAGAATCAAGGCGGTATTGATCGGGGAAGATTATGCACCGATGGCATCCGGAAGTCATGAATGGGAAAATAAACTGGTAGACAATATTTGGACGTATTCTCTTGAAGATATCTGGAGCGGCATCCAGGATTGCTACCGCAGTCTGGCAGAGGATGTACGCAAGAACTATGAGGAAGAATTGACGACGATCGGCAGTATCGGTTTCAGTGCCATGATGCACGGGTATATGGTATTTGATAAGGAAGGGAAGCTTTTGGTCCCGTTCCGTACCTGGAGAAATACAATTACCGGTGAAGCAGCAGATAAACTGACCGAACTGTTCCGGTACAATATTCCGCAGCGTTGGAGTATTGCACATCTGTATCAGGCAATCTTAAAAGAAGAAGAACATGTCAAAGATATTGATTATATGACGACGTTGGAAGGTTATGTACATTGGATGCTGACAGGAGAGAGAATCCTTGGTATCGGTGACTGTGCAGGTATGTTCCCGATCGATGGTAAGACCAAACAATATAATCAGGCAATGGTAGATCAGTTTGATGCACTTATCGCAGAAAAGAAGTTTCCTTGGAAACTTTTGGATATTTTACCAAAGGCAGGATATGCGGGAGAAAAGGCAGGCGTACTGACGGAGACAGGGGCAAAACTGTTGGATCCGAGCGGAAAGCTGCAGGCAGGTATTCCGATGTGTCCTCCGGAAGGAGATGCCGGTACCGGTATGGTGGCAACAAACAGTGTCGCGGAAAGAACATGTAACGTATCTGCCGGGACGAGTGTTTTTGCCATGGTGGTTTTGGAAAAAGATCTGAAAGAGCTGCACAGAGAACTTGATATGGTAACAACTCCGGACGGGGCACCGGTTGCCATGGTACACTGCAATAACTGTACTTCGGATCTGAATGCCTGGGTTGGATTATTTGAGCAGTTCTTAGGCGCAATGAATGTAACGGTTGATAAGAACAGACTGTTTGAAACATTATATAAGGAAGCGTTAAAGGGAGATACCGACTGCGGAGGACTTCTTTCTTACAACTATTTTTCGGGAGAACATATTACGCATTTTGAAGAAGGCCGTCCGCTGTTTGTGCGCAAGCCGGATGCTGTATTTACATTGGCGAACTTTATGAGAACACATCTGTTTACTGCAATGGGCGCGTTAAAGATCGGTATGGACATTCTTCAGAAAGAAGAAAAAGTGGCTTTGGATCAGGTACTTGGACATGGTGGCCTGTTTAAGACAGAAGAAGTTGGTCAGCGCTTCATGGCAGCTGCAATGAATGCGCCGGTTACCGTAATGGAAACAGCGGGAGAAGGCGGTGCCTGGGGCTGTGCCCTGCTGGCATGCTTTATGCAGACCAGGGAAGAACATGAGACACTCGCTTCGTTCCTTTCGGATAAGGTATTTGCAGGTGCTAAGGGAATTACGTTGGCTCCGGGAAAAGAAGACACGGAAAGTTTTGAATGTTTCATGGAAAGTTACCGTGCCGGACTTGGTATAGAGGCAAAGGCAGTGGAATTATTCTGATAAAGGAGAAAGACAATGTTAGAACAGTTAAAAAAAGAAGTGTATGAAGCAAATATGGAGTTGCCAAAGCGCGGACTGGTAACATACACCTGGGGAAATGTCAGTGGTATTGATCATGAAAGCGGTCTGTTTGTTATCAAGCCAAGCGGTGTAGATTATGATAAGCTTACACCGGAAGACATGGTAGTAGTAGATTTAGAGGGAAATGTAATTGAAGGGAAATACCGTCCTTCTTCTGATACGGCAACACATCTGGAACTCTACAAGAAGTATCCGGAAATCGGCGGCATCGTACATACGCATTCATCATGGGCAACTTCCTGGGCACAGGCGGCAAGAGCAATTCCGTGTTATGGCACAACGCATGCAGATTACTTTTACGGTACGATTCCGTGTGCAAGAAATCTGACGAAAGACGAGATTGATGCCGGATATGAAAAAAACACCGGACTTGTGATCATTGAAACATTGGAAAATGCAGGTATACAGCCGATGCATACACCGGGGGTACTCTGTACAAACCATGGACCGTTTACCTGGGGAAAAAATGCGCAGGAAGCAGTGCATAACTCGGTTGTTCTGGAAGAGGTTGCAAAGATGGCGGCAAGAGCAGAAAGCATCAATCCGGATCTGAGAACAGCACCACAGGAACTGCAGGATAAGCATTTCTTCCGTAAGCATGGCGCAAACGCATATTATGGTCAGAACTAAAGAAATAATAGAAAAGGATCCCGTCTTCTGACGGGATTTTTTCATTACATCGAGCGGAAAAGGTATAGTTTTCCTGATTTTGAGTCATCCTATGGAAAAGTTTAAAAGGAGGCTGTCAAATGACGGAAACATGTAATAAGGATACGGTACGATTGCTGAGAGAATGTGATGCAGGGACAAAAATGGCAGTGAGTTCCATTGATGAGATCCTGGAAAAGGTACAGGATGAGAAATTAAAGGAACTGCTGCAAAAGAGTAAGTCCCATCACAAAGATTTAGAGGAAGATATCCGCTTCCAACTGGAGAAATGTGATGCCGAAGAAAAAGACCCCAACAGGATGGCAAAAGGGATGTCCTGGATGAAGACAAACATCAGACTCGGATGGGATGAAAGCGATGCAACGATTGCGGATCTATTGACGGACGGATGCGATATGGGCATAAAATCACTGTTTAAATACAAAAATCAGTATAAAACAGCACAGAAAGAAGCAGTGGATATCTGTGAAAAACTGATTGATATTGAAGAAAAGCTGGAACAGGATTTACGAAGATATCTGTGAAAGATAACGGTCGCCGGAATCCGGAAACAGCATGGATATGGTCTTTCCGGTATTTTCCGGACGGGAAGCGAGCTGCACCGCTGCAGAAAGAGCAGCACCGGAAGAGATGCCGACAAGCACACCTTCTTTTTTGGCAATAAGTTGTGCAAAAGAAGACGCGGAGTTTTCTGATACCGAAAGGACTTCATCGTAAATCGAAGGATCCAAAAGCTCCGGAAAAAAGTTGGCACCGATTCCCTGGATCCCGTGTGCACCGGCATATCCTTTAGAGAGCATGGGAGATGTTTCCGGCTCTACGGCAATGATCCGGATGTCTGGATTTTTTTCTTTCAGAAATTGTCCGACACCGGTGATCGTGCCTCCGGTTCCGACTCCGGCAACAAAAATGTCGATGGAACCTTCCGCATCGTGCCAAAGTTCCGGACCGGTAGAGGTATAATGGATGAACGGATTCACAGGGTTAGCAAACTGATTGGCAAGGATGCTTTCTTTTAACTTGTGATGAAGTTCTTCTGCTTTTTGGACTGCTCCGCTCATTCCGAGAGCACCGTCTGTCAGGATCAGCTCTGCTCCATATGCGGAAAGCAGGGCACGACGTTCTTTTGACATGGTATCCGGCATGATCAGGATGGTGCGATATCCCATGGCGGCACCAACGGCGGCAAGTCCGATCCCGGTATTGCCGGAAGTTGCTTCCAGAATAACGGAATTTTCATGAAGCAGACCTCGTTGTGCGGCATCATCTAAAATAGCTTTGGCAACACGATCTTTTACGGATCCGGACAGATTGAAGCATTCGAGCTTTGCAAGAAGGATGACGGGAAGATTCAGATGCTCTTCCAGACGTTCAAGGCGGAGCAGTGGAGTATTTCCGATCAGTTTTACAGCCGAAGAACAGATATTTGACATGCGTAACCTCCGAGAGATAAAATTTTAAAGAACAGCCAGGCATTCTTTAAATAGTATGCTATGCTTTTTTTAAAAAAATTATTACGGGATGAGATGAAAAGATTGCGGCACTTCTTGGAAAAAGAAAAAAGTGGAAAATGAGAGGGATTAGGGATGGAAATGACATTGCGTTGGTACGGTTCAGAATTTGATACCGTGACACTGAAACAAATACGGCAGATTCCGGGAGTACGGGGGATCATTACAACACTTTACGATACGGTACCGGGAGAAATCTGGAGCAGGGAACGTATCCGAAAATTGAAAGAAGAAGTAGAAGCTGTCGGATTGCATATAGCCGGGATTGAAAGTGTAAACATTCATGATGCGATCAAGACCGGAAGTCCGGAGAGAGAACATTACATTGCAAATTATATCGAAACGCTGGAAAATCTGGGAAAAGAAGATATTCATCTTGTCTGTTATAATTTTATGCCGGTATTTGACTGGACAAGAACGGAGCTTGCACGGAAAAGGGAAGACGGATCCACGGTTTTAGCGTATACTCAGGAAGCAGTCGATGCACTTGAACCGGAAAAAATGTTTGCATCTATTTCCGGTGATACAAACGGAGCAGTCATGCCGGGATGGGAACCGGAACGCATGGCTAAGGTAAAGGAACTGTTTTCCATGTATTGGGGAATAGATGAAGATCGTCTGTTTGATAATTTAAAATACTTTTTGGAAAAGATCATGCCGGTTTGTGATAAGTACGATATCAATATGGCGATCCATCCGGATGATCCGGCATGGAGCGTGTTTGGATTGCCGCGGATCATTACGAATAAAGAAAACATTTTACGCATGATGAAAATGGTAGATGATCCTCATAATGGGGTTACATTCTGTTCCGGTTCGTATGGTACAAATTTGAAGAATGATCTGCCGGATATGATACGATCTTTGAAAGGACGGATCCATTTTGCCCATGTAAGAAATTTGAAATTTAACAGTCCGACGGATTTTGAAGAAGCGGCACATCTTTCTGAAGACGGGACTTTTGATATGTATGAGATCATGAAAGCATTGCATGACATCGGATTTAGCGGGCCGATCCGTCCGGATCACGGACGGATGATATGGGATGAGGTGGCAATGCCGGGATATGGTTTGTATGATCGGGCATTGGGGGCCGCTTATTTGAACGGACTCTGGGAAGCGATTGAAAAAAACTCGGAACGAAGTGCAGGGGCAACAGGAGGAGCACAATGAAACTGGATGAAAACGGTCTGAAAAAAAGAAAAGAATGGGAAACGGCGGGATACCGGCTGCCGGAATATGACCGTGCAGCTGTTAAAGAGAGAACAAAGAAAGAGCCGGTCTGGATCCATTTCGGAGCAGGGAATATCTTTCGCGCCTTTCAGGCAAATGTGGTACAGAATCTTTTAAACGACGGAGTGATGAGACACGGGCTGATCGTAGCGGAAGGGTTTGATTATGAAATTGTAGAAAAAATAAATCGGCCGCATGATGATTACACGATCCTTGTTACCTTAAAAGCAGATGGAACGATAGAAAAAACAGTGATCGGCAGCGTGGTGGAATCCGTTTTGCTGGACTCAAAAGATCAGGAAGAGTTTGAACGCCTGAAAGATATTTTTTCTGAAACTTCTTTGCAGATGGCATCGTTTACAATTACGGAAAAAGGATACTCTCTTGTAAACGGTAAAGGAGACTGGCTGGAAGATGCGGCAAGAGATTTTGAAAACGGACCGAAAAACCCGGACAGTTATCTTGGAAAGATTACCGCTTTACTGTACACCCGTTATCAGGCGGGAAAGCTTCCATTGGCACTGGTAAGCATGGATAACTGTTCACATAATGGAGATAAACTGCGTGCAGCCGTAGAAACATTTGCGGCTGAATGGGAGAAAAGAGGATTGACGGAAGCTGGTTTTACAAACTATCTTGCAGACAGGGAGCGGATAGCATTTCCGTGGAGCATGATTGATAAGATCACACCAAGACCGGATGAAACTGTGTGGGAAAGATTAAAAAAAGATGGGATCGAAGGACTTGAACCGGTAATTACCGGAAAAAATACCTATGCGGCTCCGTTTGTGAATGCAGAGGAATGTGAATATCTGGTCATAGAAGACTGGTTTCCGAACGGTAGGCCGGCATTAGAGAAGGGAGGCATACTGTTTGCAGACAGGGAAACGGTAGATAAAGCGGAAAAAATGAAGGTATGTACCTGCCTGAATCCTCTGCATACAGCATTGGCAGTGTTCGGATGCCTTTTGGGATATGCAAAGATCTCTGAAGAGATGAGAGATGAGGAACTGATCCGGCTGGTAAAGAGGATCGGATATGTGGAAGGACTTCCTGTTGTGGAAAATCCTGGGATCCTGGATCCAAAGAGGTTTCTGGATATGGTCGTGACAGAGCGGATTCCCAATCCGTTCTTGCCGGATACACCGCAGAGGATAGCGACGGATACCTCTCAGAAACTTGCTGTCCGTTTTGGAAAGACGATTCAAAATTACGTGGCAGATCCGGAAAAGAGTACCGGACAACTGATCGGTATTCCGCTTACATTTGCCGGATGGCTGCGTTACCTGATGGCGACGGACGATGCAGGAAATCCACTTGAACTCAGTCCGGATCCGCTTTTAAAGACAGTCTGTCCTTATGTACAAGAGACTGCGGCAGAAAACGGAAACACAAATGGAACGACGACAGAACAGAGACTCCGTCCGTTGTTAAAGCAAAAGGAAATCTTTGGCATGGATCTGCACGAAGCAGGCCTGGCAGAAAGAGTCTGCCGGTATTTTGATGAAATGACGCAGGGGAGTGGAGCAGTCCGAAAAACATTACAAAAATATCTTGGAGAGTAAAAAAAAGAGGGGGCATATCAATGTGACAGGCCTCCTCTTTTTGCGGATGTTCCGGAAACTTAATTCTTTTTAATTCGATTCAGCTGCTGATTAAAATGAAGCAGCTGTTCTTTGTTTGGCTTGACTCCGGCCGCACCTAACAGGTTCAGCATACGCAGGATGGTAAAGCCACCCAACATCTGCATCATGCCGTCTTCGCGGAGAAGATTACCGGCCGAGCCGCCCATAATGCTTCCGTCAAACTGTGAAAAGAATGCGGTAAACTGCAATTTCCCGTCTTCTGTCTCCAGAAGATCGGAGATCAGGTCATTGAGGGAAAAGAATCCCTCCGGAGCAGTAATGTCAAACCAGTTCAGAACGGTTCCGGTTTCTGCCAGGCGATACGGCTCGTAAAAAGAAACTGTTTTTTCTATAACGGAGGTATCCTTGCAGCTTCCTGCAATGGCAGTCAGTTCTGAACGGCCATGGTTTGGCACATCAAAATAGAAGAAATGCATCTTGCTTTTTTGTGTGCCGAGACTTATTCCATTGCAGAAAAGTTCTACTTCCGGGAGGTTGGAATATACGGTTACACGGGTAATGTCTTCGGTGCGATACAGATAGCGTTTACCACACAAATGAACAAACGGCTCTTCGGAGGGATCTGTCAGCCAGGCCTTGTAAGCATAGAAAGAATCCTTTTTGTAAGACCGGTCAAACGTAACAAGCCCCTTGTGATTCTGACCGTTTTCTCCGCCCTCGTTTCTGGCGTCGGCTCCAAAATCAAACATATTCCAAACGTGTGTCGCCCACAGATAATCTCTTGTAAAAAGCTGTTTGATCAGTTCTTCGTGATAGTATGCCTGATATTCTTCGGTGTAATCGCCCTGTTTTGGTTCAGAAGTATGCCAGTTCAGAGCCTCGCATCCATATTCGCTGCATCCGATTGGCATATCCGGATATTTTTTATGAAAATGGTCAAACCATGGTCCGTTCATTGAAGTATCACCGCCGTACCATCCGAAGTAGTGATTGTAAGAGACGGTATCCGGGATATGGACATATGGTTCATCCATGCTTACCATGGAAATGCATGCCATGGTTGTCGGGCGGGTGGGATCCATGGCATGGCACAGGTCATTTAAAAGCCGGTGATTTTCTAAAAGGTCGGGATCGGCTGCTCCGCCCATGGTGATCTCGTTTGAAAGTCCCCAGACGATAATGGAAGGATGATTGTAATTCTGGACGATCAGCTCTTTCATCTGTGAAAACGTATTTTCTCTGCCGCCGGGCATATGCGTGGAAATGTAAGGAATTTCCGCCCAGACGATGAGACCGTATTCATCGCACAGATCATAGAAATACCGGTCGTGCTGGTAATGGGCAAGGCGGATGGTTGTAGCACCAAGTTCACGGATCAGTGCCATGTCTTCTCTGTGATGCTCCGGGAGCAGGGCATTACCAATGCCAAAACGGTCCTGGTGACGGGAAACTCCGCGCAGGGGATAAGGATTGCCGTTTAAAAAGAATCCTTTTTGCGGATCGATGCGGAAGGTGCGACAGCCAAATCTGGTTCGGATGTTATCCAGAACGTGTCCATGTTCAGAAAGTATAACTTCAGCACTATAAAGATAAGGGTCCTTGCGTCCGTTCCATAAACGGACCTGTTCTAACGACAGTGTGACGGAAGTTTTGCTGACGGGGACTTCTGTTTCGGCAGCAAGAGAACCATCGGCATTAAAAATGCGGTAGGTCAGCTGTTGCGCAGAGGTTGTGCCGGTAAGATACGTTTCAATGTGTATGGCGGCAAGCGTTCCGGTAATTTCAGGGGTAACTTTCAGCCCGGAGGTACCGTAGTAGTCCAGGGAAAAGTGAGAAGAAGAGACTGCGATCAGGCGGACGTCGCGATAGATCCCTCCGTAAAAAGTAAAATCCGCATGCTGAGGATAGACAAAATCGTTGGCACTGTTATCTACAGAAACAAGGATCAGATTTTCTTCTTTCAGCACATCGGTTATATTTACACGCCAGGTGGAATAACCGCCGTCATGGTGACCGAGGTGTACACCGTTCACAAAGACGTCGGCGGAAGAATTGGTGCCGTTGAATTCCAGATAATAGACACTACCTTCCGGCAGGTCCTTTTTAAGAAGATTTTTGGCATAATGACACAGACCGCGATAGTAATCATTACCGCCGTCCTGTCCGTCAGCTGCATTCCATGTATGAGGGAGGTTTATAATGTCCCAGTTTTTAGGAAATGTCTTTGGTAAATCAGATGCATTTTTAGTAAATGCCCATGTTTGGTTCAGATTTACAATTTGTCTCATGCGATTCTCCTATCTGATTTTTTTGGTATAAAGAGTCCGTTTGCAGTCCACAATACCATCAGAATATAGTATTGGCATCTTTCTTTTCGGTATACATCGGGAAGGATTTAAAACAATAAAAAGGACAAAAAGAAAGCGAAAAGAAAAGTCAGGAAAATCAGGGGAGGCAGCGCGATGAACAAAGAAAAAAAAGGAAAGCAGCCGTTTGGAAGAAAAGATAAGCTGGGATATCTGTTTGGAGATTTCGGGAATGATTTTACATTCTTATTATCTTCCAGCTTCCTGATGAAATTTTATACTGATGTTATGGGGGTGCCGGCGGCAATCGTAGGTACGGTCATGATGATCGCAAGGTTTGTGGATGCGTTTACGGACGTGGCCATGGGACGGATCTGTGACAGAAGCCCGATAAAGGCAGCCGGAAAATTCAAACCATGGATCCTGCGGATGAGCATTCCTGTGGCAGTATCTTCTTTTTTGATTTACCAGAGCGGATTTTCCGGTTATTCCATGGCTTTTAAAGTTGTCTGGCTGACGATCACTTATATTGTATGGGGGTCTTTTTTTTATACATCGATCAATATTCCGTATGGTTCGATGGCTTCGGCAATTTCGGCACAGGCAGGAGATCGTCAGTCCCTTTCTACGTTTCGCAGCATTGGCGGAACGCTTGCGGGTCTGATCGTCGGTGTCGGAGTACCGATGCTGGCTTATCAGAGTGATGCATTCGGAAATATGACGCTGGACGGAAGAAAATTTACAATGATCGCCGGAGTATTCTCGATACTTGCGATAGTTTGCTACCTGCTCTGCTACGTGCTGGTCACAGAGCGTGTGCATGCAGAAGGAGCAGAAGAAGCAGGGACAGAAGACAGATACGGAAACGTATTCCAGATGATAAAAAAAGCTGTTCAGAACCGAGCACTGATCTCCATCATTGCGGCTTCGGTATTTATGCTGCTGGCACAGCTGACGATGCAGCAGATGGCAAACTATGTGTACCCGAATTATTATGGAAATACGCTGGCACAATCGGTGTCTACAATAGTGATGGTTCTTGCCATGTTCCTTGCCGCGGCATTTGCCAAACCGTGTTCGGAACGGTTTGGCAAGGCGGAAGTTGCAGTAGTATCCAATCTTTTGGCAGCAGGGATCTGTGGTCTCCTCTTTTTTATCCGACCGGGCAATGTGTGGGTGTATGTGGCATTGATTGCAGTATGCTGGCTGGGGCTTGGAATGTTTTCCATGGTAAACTGGTCGCTGATCACGGATGTGATTGACTATGCAGAATTAAAAAACGGAATACGCGAAGACGGTTCGGTGTATGCGCTCTATTCTTTTGCCAGAAAATTAGGCCAGGCAGCAGCGGCAGGAGTTTCCGGAGGGCTGCTGAGCTGGATCGGATATACGGAAGCAACTGCATTTGAACCGTCGGTAACGGAGGGAATCTATAATATTTCCACGCTTCTTCCTGCTGTCGGCTTTTTCTTCCTTTCCATGATCCTGCAGTTCTGGTATCCGCTGCACAAAAGGCAGGTAGAAGAAAATGCAAAAGCCCTGGAAAAAAGGAAAAGTTTATAGAACTTTTAGAAATTTCTAATCATTAGTAGCATTGTGATGCAGAATGTGATAAAATGCAGCTTGATGACGATAGAAAACAGACGTCGCCAAAAATCATAACAGATGGGAAATTATCATGGGAAACGTACCGAATAAAGACAAGATCAAACACTTTGATTTTAAGAAAAGACCAAAAAGTCCGTGTTTTTTGATGGGAGCGGCAAAGCAGATCATCAGCTGGCCGGATCTGAAAAAAAGAAATGCCGGATTGACAAAGGAGGGGATGGACGAGATAGAAGGACCGTATCTTCTTTTAGTCAATCATGCATCTATGGTGGATTTTAATATGATGCTGAAAGCAACACATCCGGCGAAGGTAAATAATGTCATGACATTAGAAGGGTTTCAGACGTACACCGAGCCGCTGATGCGTTCGCTTGGGGTACTTGGAACAAGAAAATTTATTACGGATCTGCATCTGATCAGAAACATGAAATATTGTACGGAAGAATTGAAGAATATTTTTGTTCTTTTTCCGGAAGCGAGATATTCGCTGGATGGCTGCACTTCTTATCTGCCACAGTCACTCGGAAAGATGGTAAAAGTATTAAAAGTTCCGGTCGTCATGCTGATGATCCATGGAAATTTTGTAACTTGTCCGCAATGGAATAAGAAGAACAAGAAGACGTATGTGGAAGCAGAAATGAAGCCGATCATTACGGCAGAGGAAACAGGAACACTGTCCGTGGAGCAGATCAATCAGAGAATTGCCGAAAATTTCCGCTATGATGATTTTGCATGGCAGAAACAGAAACGCGTGCGGATTGACGATGCCGGACGTGCAGACGGACTGCATGCACTCCTTTATAAATGTCCTTCCTGCAACACGGAGGGAAAGATGTATTCTAAAGGTATCAGGTTATGGTGCGATTGCTGCAAAAAGACATGGGAGATGGATGAATACGGAGAACTGCATGCCTTATCCGGGGAAACAGAGTTTCCGCACATTCCGGATTGGAGCAATTGGGAAAGAGCCTGTGTGAGAAAAGAGGTTGAAGACGGAACCTATTATTTTGAGGATGATGTCAGGGTAGAAACATTGCCGGGTTCGTTAAAATTTTATAAGCAGGGAATGGGGAAATTTATTCAGACACCGAAAGGAACGACCATCCGCTGTAACTGTTACAATGAACCGTATGAATTGTTCCGCAGTGCAAAAAGTCTGGAAAGCATGCATATTGAATATGATTATCTGGGACGTGGGGACTGTGCGGATGTTTCTGTTTCGGATGACAGTTTCTGGTGTTATTTTACGAAACGTGATGTGATCACGAAACTTTCGTTTGCGACAGAAGAAATACACAGACTGGCGATGAAGAAGTAAGAGAAAAGAAAAAGGTTTGATACGCTTTGTATCAAACCTTTTACAATGCAGATGAGGGGACTTGAACCCCTATCCACGTACATGGACATGAACCTGAATCATGCGCGTCTGCCAATTCCGCCACATCTGCGAATGCCTATATAGATTACCAGAAAAAAATAGATTTGTCAATAGAAAAAACAAAAAAAGTTATCATAGAAAAAAGAAAAAAATTATTAAGGAAAATTTCAAAAATAGCATAAAAAAACAGTGATTTCAATTTGCGAAAAACCATAAGATATATTATAATAAGAGCAGAAAGAACAGAAGAAAGAAGGATAAGAAGGCACATAGAAACAACGGGAAAATAAATGCGTGATTTACGCGGGAAAAGGAGAGGATTTATATGAAAAAGGTAATTACGATCAGCAGACAGTATGGAAGCGGTGGCAGAGAAATTGGGGCAAAGCTGGCTGAAAAGTTTGGGATTCCGTTTTATGATAATGAACTGATCACCAGAGCCGCAAGAGAAAGCGGTTATGCAGAAGCAGCATTTCACAATGCGGAGACAAAGGCAACAAACAGTCTTCTGTATTCTATTGCAATGGGAATGAGTGCATATGGAAATCAGGAGATTGGGTTTACACAGTTGTCTCTGGATGACCGTATTTATCTTGCACAGTCAGACGTGATCCGCAAAGTAGCGGAAGAAGGACCGTGTGTGATCGTCGGACGCTGTGCAGATTACATATTAAAAGATATGCCGAATGCCATCCATATTTTTGTTTACGCAGACATGGAGTTCAGAAAAGAAAGAGCGATCCGTATCGACGGTCTGGATCCGAAACGTGCAGAAGAAGAGATTATTAAGATGGATAAGCGAAGAGCCAATTACTATAATTATCATTCCGGTGAAAAATGGGGCAAAGCAACGAATTATGACCTTTCCGTAAAGAGCAGCCATATCGGAATAGATAATACGGTAGACTGTATCAGGGCATTTATCGACTGTATGGATGAAGAATGAGACGGATCTGCCGATTTTTAGGATCAGGCATGGGTTTTGGAATTGTCAGACAGGCGGGATGCGTATATAATGAAGAGGGAATATCCCTCTTCATTTTTTTAAGGAGGATTTATTGAAAGAAAAGGACCGGTAATTTTCTTTCAATAATTGAAACCTTTTTTCAGGCAGGAGAGTCTAACGATTGGAAGGAGAACGGAAGTTGGATAAGAAAGAAGCGTTGATAAGCGAAGTGCTGACAACGAATTACGCATATTTTTACCGTATGGCGTACAGTTATGTCCATAATGAAGCGGATGCACAGGATATTGTGCAGGAGAGTGCGTATAAGGCCATACTTCATTCGAGAAAATTGAGACAAACGGAGTATGTAAAAACCTGGATAGGACGGATTGTCATAAATGAATCGCTTACCTTTATAAGAAAATACAAAAAAGAAGAACTTGTTTCTGAAGAAACGGAGTGGATATCTGCTGCGGAAAATGGAAAAACAGAAGAGACGCTAGATCTTAAGGAGGCAATGAAAAGGCTGTCGCCGGAAGAACGGAGTCTGCTTGCACTTCGTTTTTTTGAGGATAAAAAACTGGACGAAATAGCGGAAATGAACGGAGAAAGTCTGAGCACGGTAAAGAGCAGACTTTACCGTACGCTGAAAAAGCTGAAACTGAAGTTAGAGATTCTATAGAAGAGGGAGGAGGGACTTAATGAACGATAAAGAGCGAGTTCGGCAGTGGAGAACAGAATATGAAAAGATCCCAATCCCTCAGAATGGGATACAGGATATCAAAGAAGCTGTTTGTCGAGCAGAAAAAGTGAAAAAGAAAAGAAGAAACGTCATTAAGATTTCCTGTACGGCAGCGACGGCGGCAATGGCAATGGCTGTCGTTATGGTATTTCCTAGAGGAACGAAGTGTAACGATGGATTTTACGGCGGAAGAGACAACATGGCGCAGGAATCATTGACGGAAGAAGAGTGGGTTCCGGGGAGCGTTATACCGGAAACACCGGAGGGGAAAACGGATCCGCTTACGGAGTCTGTTTTAGATGAGAGCAGCATAAAACGGATTGGCGACAGTACGCTGTTTGAAGATGAAACTCTTTGCAGAAATATTTGTGAGGAAATCTGTAGGCAGTTAGAGGAGAAAAAAGAAAATGGGCTCATCGATGGCAGTGATGCGGAGTGGAAAGTGGAAAAGCTGCTTGCAATATTAAAAGAGCAGGTCTATGATATAGAAAACGATATATTATATATCATTATCTTACCGGGGGCAGTGCTTTCGGAAGAATACGGAAAACAGGAATTTGTCATTCCGGATGAAATGTGGAAATAGCCTTTAAAAAAGGAAGAGGAAATAGAATGGAAGAAAGTGGGAAAGCTGTCATTGAAGTGAAAAATGTGAGTAAGGTTTACCGGATGGGAGCGGAGAAGATCTATGCCGTAAATGACGTAAGCTTTGAAATCGCCGAGGGAGAATTTTGCTGCCTGCTTGGAACTTCGGGTTCCGGAAAATCCACCTTGTTAAATTTGATGGCAGGAATTGAAAAAGTGACTTCCGGTCAGATTTTGATCAAAGGGAAACCGATTCATTCGATGAGTGAAACAAAACTGGCAAAATTCCGTCAAAACCATTTAGGATTTGTTTTTCAGTCTTACAATCTGATTGGAACTATGACGGCTTTAGAAAATGTAGAATTTCCGCTTGTATTTAAACGGGTAACGAAAAAACAGCGGAGAAAACTTGCCGGGGAAATGCTTGTCAAGGTTGGATTGGAAAGCAGGATCTGTCATAAACCCAAGGAAATGAGCGGAGGACAGCAGCAGCGTGTTGGAATAGCAAGGGCGTTTGTTGCAAAACCGAGCATTGTATTTGCTGATGAACCAACAGGAAATCTGGACACAAAAACGACGAGGGAAGTAATGGATCTGATCCGGAGGATGGCACAGGAACATCATCAGACGATCGTGATGGTAACGCATGATCGAAGCCTGGCAGAATATGCAGATAAAGTCATTCATGTATCTGACGGGGAAATAAAAGAAATTGAACTTCGTGGGAAGAAGGAGGAGAAAGATGAAAAACAGTCCAAAAATGAAATGTTTTAAAGCGGGACTCGTATTTTTAGGATTGCTGCTGATGAGTGTTTATGTTACAACAGCAGCGGATGTGCGGGCAGAAAGTGAAAAATCAAATCTGAAACTGCTGACAACGGCACTGCAGAATGTAGAGGGAGTTGCCGGGCACATGATACATATGGAAGTGCAGGTGCAGGCAAAGGATGGAGTCTGTGTATGTCCGGAATTTGAGGTAATACCGGAAGAGGGGGCACCTTTTATCGTAGCAAATGTGAAGTCGGAGAATGTGGATTACGGCACAGGAACGGTAATTATGGATACCTCCAACCGGGTCAAAGTTTCGTATGACATTATAGTGGATGATTATGCAGGGATCGGACAGTATTCCTATTATATTACTTATACCGATCCGGCAAGCAGGGATCTTGGAGCGAGCAGTTACGACCAGCCGGAGCCGGGCAGACTGGAACTGAAATTTTCGGTGATCGGAGAAAAGATGCCTCCGCAGCTTCTGATGTGGAATTTTCGGGGAAAGCGGGAGAAACCGTAACGCTGAAGTTAAAGATAAAAAATGCAGGAGAACTGCAGGCACTGGGCGGCAGTATTTCGGTGGGATTTGATGATGAAGTCCTGATCCCGGATTATGCCCCCTTAACGCAAAAACTTGGGAATCTTCAGCCGGGAGAAAGCAAAGAGATCACGGTATCTTATAAGATATCGGAAGAGGCAGCTTCCGGCCGTGTGAAACTTCCGATCACGATGACTTATAAAAATGCAAGAGGCACAGAATATGCATCGTCAGAGCAGGTGCTCTATCTCTATATAGAAGGAAAAGTTCCGGAGACGACACCGACTCCGAAGCCGCAGTCTTTTTCTGTTCTTCTTTTGAACACGGTAAAGCAGAATCCTGCCTCGCCAAGAGCCGGAGAAAAGATGACGGTAAGTTTTTATCTTGAAAACGACGGGACAGAACCGATCCGTGAAATAAAGATTATGCCGGTCGGACTTTCTTCCGAAAATTTTGAACCCGTCAGTTCGGAACCGTATCAGTATATTGATACGATCGCAGGCGGAAAACGAAAAAAGGTAGAAATGGAAGTAAAAGTAGGGAAGGATATTGCAGAAGGGTTGAATTCTCTGGAGGTCCAGTATTCTTATATCGACGGGAACGGGGAAGAACGGGTGGAATCCGTGACTCTGTACATATTGAACGTACAGGGGGCCGAAAAGGAAACCGTGATCAGCCGTCCGAAGTTAATGGTTAGCAATTTTTACACAGATACAACAGAGGTAAAAGCAGGCAATGTATTTGATTTTACCTTTGAGATCCTAAATACAAATGAATCGATTGCTGCAAAAAATATTAAAGTAACGGTAACCGGAGCAACAGGAACGTTTTCGGTAACTTCAGGAGGAAACAGCTTTTTTGTACAGGAGATCAACCCGGGGGAGACCGCTGCAATCACCATTAATCTGAAAGCGAACGCAGCAGTAACGACAGGCGCGTATCCTATTTCCGTGCGTATCGAGTATGAATATGAAGGAATGCCTATGACCGATGGGTACAGCGGAGAAACCGTGGAAGAAGAAATCCTTCTGCAGGTAAAAGAAAATCTGCGCCCGTCGATTGAAAATGTTTATGTAGGATGGGGAACGGTTATCGTCAATCAGGCGGCATCCATGAACTTTGAATTTTATAATATGGGAAAATCCACATTGAACAATACCTATGTTACCATAGAAGGTGATTTTATATTGGCAAACGGCAGCAACAGTTACTATATCGGAAATATTGCGGCAGGAATGCCGGAATATGTAGAGTTTGATGTGATCCCGCTGATAGAGGGAGATGCCGTCGGAAAGATGATCCTTCATATGGAAGATTCCAACGGGGATGAGGTAACATTGGAAAAAGAATTTACGGTATATGTTATGGGAGATGTTTTATTAGAAGATCCGTACTCTGATCCGGATATTGATCCTGGATTTGCGGATCCGTCCCTTCCGGCAGACAATGCCCCGGAGAAAAATCCAATAGTTTCTTTCTGGATTTTTATTTTGATCCAGGCAGCTGTTTTGATTATCGTGATCCCGGTAACAAGGGGCATTTACCTTGTAATACACGAGAAAAAGATCGAGAAAGAAGAGGCAATGTAAGAGGAGGAAGTTTGTTATGGAATTTATAAATCTGCTACTTTCCAATTGGTTTTTTGTCATTGGAGTAACAACCGGAATTCTGGCACTTTCAATCATTATCGGCTGTTTGTCAGCACAGTCAAAAATCAAAAAAGGATCTGATGCATATGAGGATTAGTGATCTGATCAGACTCGGACTGCGTAATTTGAACCGAAGAAAGGCAAGGACGGCACTCACGGTCCTGGGTATGATAATCGGAACAATTTCCATTGTTACTATGGTCTCTATAGGAATAGGGATGAACAACAGCTTCAATGAACAGTTCATGGAAAATGGGGAAATGACGGTGATCCGCATTGAAAAATACGGAAGTATTTATGATGATGAGGGAAACTGGATCGGAAGTAAGGATCAGATACTGAATGATGATGTTGTGAAAATGGTAAGGGAAATCCCACATGTAAAGGCGGTGGCTCCTGTCATTGATGCGAGCGGACAGCTTTATTGCGGAAAATATCAGACCTACGTCAGCGTCCGGGCGATCGGACGAGAGGCTTTTTCGGAATTTGGCTTTCCGACGCTGCTGTCGGGAGATTATCCGTCTGATGAAGATACGAATGTGCTCGTTTTTTCTTCCGTCAGTTTAAGCGGATTTTATAATCCGAATTCCAGGGATTATGAACAAAAAAATGTGGATCCGACGAAGGAAAAAGTAGTTTTTAAGTTTGATTCCTGGCGTTATACGCGAAATGAAAGAAAAAAAGAATTTCAACTGGAAGTGACAGACTGTGCCGTTATGGATGAGTCAGATAACTGGGAGTATAGCGGATATCTTTATATGGACATGGATTATTATAAGGAAATTTACACACAATATGCCAACACCCTGAAATTGGAAGACAGAAAGAAAGCATTGGCGGAATTGGAAACTTATAATTATATCCAGATCAATGTGGATAATATAAAAAATGTAACAAAAGTACAGGATATGATCCGTGACCTCGGTTATGTGACATACAGTGATATGCAGTATCTGGAACCGCTGCAGGAAACATCCAATATGATGCAGACGGTGCTTGGTGCCATTGGTGCACTTGCCATGATGGTATCTGCGATCAATATTGCAAATACCATGATCATGTCGATCTATGAGAGAACGCGCGAAATAGGGATCATGAAAGTGTTGGGCTGTCTGGTAAAGGATATTAAAAAACTGTTTCTGTTTGAGGCGGCGATGATCGGACTGTTCGGAGGGATAGTTGGGATCATTTTGAGCTATATTGTGTCTTTTGTTATTAATAAGTATGGCGGTCCATTGTTCTCTTCGATCATGCAGAGCAGCGGCGTATACGATGTCGGAGATGCGAAGTTTTCGGTAATACCGTTCTGGCTTCCGTTTCTGGCAGCAGGATTTGCAATGCTGGTAGGCGTGCTGGCAGGGTATTTTCCGGCACGGCGTGCTACGAAGATCAGTGCGATTGAAGCAATGAAAACAGATAGTTAGGAAGCAAAAATGAAGAAGAATGACAGTATTTTAATTGGAGTCCTGCTGTTTGTGGCAGTTTGTCTGCTTGCGGCAGGATTTCTGCTCAAAAGAAATACGATAAACGGAGAGGCAGTCGTATTGATTGACGGTACAGAATATGCAAGATACCCGCTGAAGAAAGATATAGTGGCAGAGATCCCCGGAAAACTCGGGAACAATATACTTACGATAAAGGACGGGAAGGCATATATGTCCGAAGCAGTCTGTCCGGATAAACTGTGCATGGGGTTTGGAACAATACAGTATAATACAGAAATGATCGTATGCCGGCCGGGAGGAATCATAGTTATTATAGAAAATGGAACGGAATCCGGAATGGATGCTGTCGGACAATAGTGAGGGCGGAATGAAGATAAAAAGAATAACAACATTTGGATTGCTGGTCGCACTTGCATTTGTATTCAGCTACGTGGAAATGCTGATTCCGCTGCCACTGCCGACCGGAGTAAAGCTCGGAGCGGCAAATATCGTTCTGATCACTGCACTGTATCTGTTTGGGACGAAAGAAGCGGCTGCAGTTTCCGTGATCCGTATCATCCTGTCCGGCTTTGCTTTTGGCATAGGGACGGTACCGTATAGTCTTGCGGGCGGCTTTTTCAGCCTTTTATTGATGAGTATCATGAAAAAAAGCGGGAAATTTGGGATTCCAGGGGTCAGTGTTTCCGGAGGAGTGGCACATAACGTAGGGCAGACATTGGTAGCAGTGCTGCTTCTTGGTTCAAAATCAGCATATTATTTTCCGGTGCTTTTTATTGCCGGGATATTATCCGGGATCATGATCGGGATTATTTCTGCCATTGTGGTTGAAAAATTGAAGCGATTCAGGACGGAACTGTGATAAAAGAAGTTCACAGTTCCGGAATAGAAAAAAGTGCGAAAACCGGAATTTACTTTGGGTATTCAAGAGAAAATAAAAAAAGGTTGACGGAGTTGAGATTATGTGATATAGTTAAACAGCTATGGAAGTAGTCTTTTTTTTATGCCTAAAAAAATAATAACGGAGGTGGAAGGTCGTGCGAGTTAAGATCACATTGGCATGTACAGAGTGCAAGCAGCGCAATTACAACATGACAAAGGAAAAGAAGAATCACCCGGACAGAATGGAAACTAAGAAGTACTGCAGATTCTGTAAGGCACACACATTACACAAGGAAACAAAGTAATCAGTCAGTCGACTAGGAAGGAAAGTGAAGAAATGGGAGATGCTGCAAAGGAAAAGGCTCCGGTAAAGAGCTGGTTTAAGGGTCTGAAGGCAGAATTCAAGAAAATTGTATGGCCGGATAAAGAATCCCTTGGAAAGCAGACAGTAGCTGTCGTTATCATCACCGCCATTCTCAGCTTGATTATTGCTTTACTTGATGCACTTGTGAAGTTCGGTATTGACGTAATCATCTAAGAAAACGCGATGGAGGTAGTATAATGGCAGATGCTAATTGGTACGTTGTGCATACCTACTCAGGGTATGAAAACAAGGTAAAAGCCAACATCGAAAAGACGATTGAAAACAGAAAGCTTCAGGATCAGATTTTGGAAGTTTCCGTTCCGCTTCAGGATGCAGTCGAGATTAAGAACGGTGTGAAGAAAAAGGTTCAGAGAAAAATGTTTCCGGGCTACGTTCTGCTCCATATGGAAATGAACGATGAGACCTGGTATGTTGTCCGCAACACCAGAGGTGTGACCGGATTTGTCGGACCCGGATCCAAGCCTGTTCCACTCACAGAGTCTGAGATGAGGAACATGGGACTTGTAAGAGAAGCTGAAATTGAGGTTGACTTCTCTGTAGGTGATGCAGCTACAATAGTTTCCGGACCATTTGAAGGTGCAAACGGAATTATTGGTGCAATTAACATTCACAAGCAGACCGTAACAGTCAACATCGAAATGTTAGGTCGCGAAACACCTGTAGAAATCAGTTTTACAGATGTTAGAGTAGGAAATTAAAATTTAGTAGAAATGGCCGTTAAAAAAACGGTCCGTGGGAGGAAAGCTTATTAAAGCGATGAACCAGAAGGTTCGGTACTCCGATAACACCACATTTTAGGAGGTAATGCTATCATGGCAAAGAAAGTTACAGGTTATATTAAGTTACAGATCCCTGCTGCAAAGGCAACTCCGGCTCCTCCGGTAGGTCCGGCACTTGGTCAGCACGGTGTAAACATTCCTCAGTTTACAAAGGAATTCAACGCAAGAACAGCAGATCAGGAAGGTATGATCATCCCGGTTGTTATTACTGTATACCAGGACAGAAGCTTCACATTTATCACAAAGACTCCACCTGCTGCAGTACTTTTAAAGAAGGCATGTAATCTCAAGTCCGGTTCCGGTGCTCCGAACAAGACAAAGGTTGCTACTATCAAGAGAGCAGAAGTTGAAAAGATCGCAGCTCTCAAGATGCCTGACTTAAATGCAGCATCTCTGGAAGCAGCTATCAGCATGATCGCCGGTACTGCAAGAAGCATGGGCATTGTTGTTGAAGATTAATTGAAATTTGCAAACCCGTTCAAAAGAACGGTTGTGGGAGGAAAAACCATTCCGCAATTACCACTAGGAGGTTAAAGAAATGAAAAGAGGAAAGAAATATAATGAATCCGCTAAGTTATTTGATAAGAGTGCTCAGTATGAAGCAACCGAGGCAGTTAGCTTAGTAAAGAAGTCCGCAGTCGCTAAGTTCGACGAAACAATTGAAGCACACATCAGACTTGGTGTTGATGGCCGTCATGCTGATCAGCAGGTTCGTGGTGCAGTAGTTCTTCCGCATGGAACAGGTAAGAATGTTCGCGTTTTAGTATTTGCTAAGGGCGATAAAGTTGCAGAAGCAGAAGCAGCAGGTGCTGATTTTGTAGGTGGAGACGAACTCATCCCAAGAATCCAGAATGATGGCTGGTTTGATTTTGATGTAGTTGTTGCTACACCGGATATGATGGGCGTAGTTGGTCGTCTTGGTAGAGTTCTCGGTCCGAAGGGCTTAATGCCAAACCCTAAGGCGGGAACAGTAACTATGGATGTTACAAAGGCTGTTAAGGACATCAAGGCAGGTAAGATCGAGTACAGATTGGACAAGACAAACATTATCCACTGTCCTGTAGGAAAAGCTTCTTTTACAGAAGAACAGCTCGCAGACAACTTCCAGACTCTGATGAGTGCAATCATTAAGGCTAAGCCGGCTTCCGCAAAGGGTACTTACTTAAAGAGCGTAACACTTGCTTCCACAATGGGCCCTGGCGTGAAGGTAAACGCTGCTAAGTTAGGCTAATTCCTGACTTTTGGCTTTCAAAATTCGTACTTTTGTGTTTAGGCCACAAAAAGTTACGAAAAGCCTGAAAAAATGGTTGACAAACCAATAGAACTGTAATAAAATATTAGGCGTGCTGTGGAGACACGGCACGCCAATAGATACAGTGTTCCATGGTTGGAACCGTATCACAAACCGAAGACAGCAGGTACGGGTATTCCGTGTAAGCCGGGTCGCCTGCCGAGGGATAACAAGCTATCGTTAGAATTTTGTTCGGCTGCTTAAATCCAATTCGGTTTAAAGCAGTCTTTTGTTTTATAAAGAACCGGCATTTCTTATGGGAATGCATGGCGAAAAACCTGAGACCGCTTTATTTAATATTATAAGGAGGTGTGCTATCATGGCAAAGGTAGAAATTAAGGCTCCTATCATTGACGAGATTAAGGGCTATGTTGAAAAGGCTTCTTCTGCAGTCCTCGTTGACTACCGTGGTCTTACCGTAGAGGAAGACACAAGACTTCGTAAGGCATTAAGAGAAGCTGGTGTGGTATACAAGGTATACAAGAACACATACTTAAATCGCGCATTTGAAGGAACAGTTTACGCAGAACTTGCTCAGCACTTAGAAGGACCTACGGCTGTTGCTTTCGGTATCGAAGATGCAACTGCTCCGGCAAGAGTGATCGCTGAGTTCGCAAAGAAAGCTCCAAAGTTAGAGTTTAAGGGCGGCGTTGTTGAAGGCGTATACTATGATGTTAAGGGCATTGAGAAAGTTTCTCAGATTCCATCCAGAGAAGTTCTCATTTCCAAGCTCCTGGGCAGCTTAAAGTCCCCGATTTCCAATATGGCGCGTGTTCTCAAGCAGATTGCAGAGAAGAACGGCGAAGCAGCTTAATACTGCTAAAAAGTACAGTAAAACAGCTTGATCCGGACGGATTGGGTAACAAGAGGAATTATGCGGCATGACCGCAGAATATTTTAAAATTAAATGGAGGTAAATTAAAATGACAACACAGGAATTTATCGATGCTATCAAGGGCATGACAGTTTTAGAGTTAAATGATTTAGTTAAGGCATGTGAGGAAGAATTCGGCGTATCCGCAGCAGCAGGCGTTGCAGTTGTAGCAGCAGGTCCGGCAGAAGCAGCTGAAGAAAAGACAGAATTCGACGTTGAATTAACAGAAGCAGGCGCTAACAAGATTAAGGTTATCAAGGTTGTTCGTGAAATCACAGGTCTTGGCTTAGGTGAAGCTAAGGCAGCTGTAGAAGCAGCTCCAAAGGTATTAAAGGAAGCTGTTTCCAAGGCAGAAGCTGAAGATATCAAGGCTAAGTTAGAAGCTGAAGGTGCTAAGGTTACTCTTAAGTAATTTTAATCCGGAAAATTGAAAAAACGAAGAGGTGTGTTGCACATTATGTGCGACATGCCTCTTTTTTTTGGAATTTTTGGGACGAGTTTTCGTAAATGGAAATCCTACCCTTATTTTAACAAAATACGCATATTTTCTCTTTAAATAGGCACTTTGTGAGGATAAAAAATTTGAAAAAATTTAAATTGTGCCAGTTTCGCTATGGTTTGAGCGAAAAAAGTCGTTATAATTGAAGTATCAGCAATTGAAAGAAAACAGTGATCGACAGTATAAGAGCGAAAACCGAGTGCTTTCGATGCGGAAAGGGGGAGATGGAGATGTGTTATCCGAATTATATCGGAGATAAAATCCGCGAAATAAGAAAAGAAAAAAATTTGACCCAGGAGAGAGCGGCAGAATTATGTGGAATGAGTGTGAAGGGATATGAAAAGATCGAACGGGGAGAATCAGACCCAAGAGTATCTACGATGGTAAAAGTGATATTTTCTCTTGGAGCGGACTTCACCATCTTTACAGAGTACGCAGAACAGATAGCAGCAAAATGGCTCGAAGAAATCATGCGGCGGGAAGAAGAGGAAAGACTTTGTTTCGCAATAGGAACAAAGGGGGGCAAAGATATCCTGGTAAAAATTGATATGAAAGAATAAAAAGCTATTACGAAAAAGGGGAAGTTATTATAAAAGGTAAGAGCAATACTGACAGCGGATCTGCCATAGGGGAAGAAAAGGCGGAACGATGAGGGCAGCTTCCAATAAGACAGTATGAAGAAATACTGACATAGGGTAGCTGCCGTACAAGGTGCGACAACGAAAAAAGGCGATACTTGGTTTTTATCAACCAGGTATCGCCTTTTTCTAGTTTGCGCGCCATGGGCGCGCTCTAACGGGTGAAAGTCCCGAACACGCCCAGATAGTGGGAAGTGTATAGCCGAACAGCAAGGGTGTCCATCGTGAGGTGGAATCTGAAGGAAGCTGTAAGCAAACCTCTGGTCCGACGGACAGAAATCACATATAAGGCTAGGCTACGAGAGATAAGTTGGCTAGAAGCAACGAAGTCTAATAACTATCACATTTGTAGTAGCAGAGTAAATGTGGCGGATATATGGAGGGAAAGAGCGTGCACCTTAAGCGTGGAGATCTCACGGAGGTTTCATTAGCCTAGTAACAACGAACTGTGAGAAGTCAGCAGAGCCCATAGTAGTGAAGAAG
>CAZWCZ010000016.1:0-42499 GCA_964632165.1 uncultured Lachnospiraceae bacterium
AAGATATTGTAGAAGATAGAGATTCTTTCGATACACTGGTGGTTGGACATTTGGCAGAATTAAATCAAATAATGAAACACAATTATACTAAAGACTGTATAAATTTTTGTTTGCTCTACGATAAGAATATGATAAGTTTCGATACTATAGATAAAACAGTTAGGCAACAGTTTGAAAAAAAGAATTTAAAGTGCTACAGTATGAATATTGAGCATATATCATGTGATAATAATGGAAAACTTAGAATGATAGGTGTTCCAATTATATCGGTATTGGGAACTGCTTCGAAACAAGGAAAATTTTCTTTGCAGTTAGAATTGAGAAAAAAGTTTATTGAACATCAGTATATTGTAGGACAATGGGGAACAGAACCACAAGGATACCTTTTTGGAATAGACCGGGTTTTTCCAGCAGGTTATGGGTCAAATTTGCATTTTTCTGAAAAAGAGGTCTTGCAATTTGTCAATCATCAATTGTATGAGATTGAGAGGACTGGAAAAGATATTATTATAACTGGGTTGCAATCGTATATATTGAGTGATAAATTATATAACTCGCATATGTATCCTTTTATACAGAATGCTTTGTTATCTGCTATACAACCTGATACAATGGTTTTAGTAATCAATATGTCTGATTCAAATGAATATATTTTACGAAGCGTTAACTATATCGAAGCATTAACTGGTGCAAGAACGGCATGTATTGTACTTTCGCCACGAGATATGAAGGCAACATTTTCGCCAATCGAACAGAAATCTGTTGTGTACTCTAAAGAAAATCTAGACTGTCGAATGAGCGAAATAGCATCCTTAACTAAGAAAAGGGTTTTTACGATGGATCAAATTGACGAGATATTTGACAGTATAATTAATGAACTTTGCTAGGAGGAACAAGTTGAAAAAAGATTTATACAAAACTGTAATGAGCAATAAGGCTATTCTTGCCACACGTTTTTTTGCTTCTCTGATTTTGGCATTTTCAGGCCCACTAGAGTTGATAGTTCAAGCGAATTTTATTGATGTGGTATACAGAAGGATTCAGTTTCCTGACAATTCAGACGAAATATTTATTGCAGCGACACTTCTATTTCTTTCTTATATGTTACCGGCGATCAGTATTGTACTAGATTATTTATCACAGAAATGCGAGCATTCCTTTGAAGTAAGCTGGAGCAGACATGTCAACTCGTTAATTAGCGGAATTTCTTATGAAAAATACGAGTATGAGGATACATACAATAAAATAAGACAAGTGACAGACAGCAATCTTTTTTCGATGATAGTCTCGTATGCTTTTTTTGTGTTAACTACAGGGATCAGTGTTATTACTTACAGTGTTATTTTGGTGCGCATTTCTCCGACATTGATGATATCTGTGATGATTTTATCTCCGACTGTAGGATATTTTTCTGCTAAGATTGCAGATAAGCAATACAAGAGAATTTTATCTCTGAATACGGACAGACGGCGGGGAATATACAAGTCATCCATTCTTCACGAAAGAGGATATGCAAAAGATATAAGGATCAATAACTGTGCTGATTACTTAACAGATGATTGGGAAAAAACGCAAAATGAGATTGACACATCTGTTTTAAAAGTTAAAGTCAAGTATGGCTTTCTGAGCGCATTGGTTTTGAAAACGGAGTACATTGTTGCCTTTGTCAACTTGGTAATCGTGTTGTTTACATATATTAATAATCAGATTTCATTGGGAACGTTCGTTTCAATATCAAATCAGATATTGACGATAAGAATTTTAGGAGCTTTTAGAAATGTTATTACGCAGTATGTAAATATCAGATCTCACCTTCGCTCATATCATGCAGTGGTAGACATTACAGATGGAATAAGTAATGCTAGAACAATACGATTGAAAAAAGATACTAGAGTTGAAACCAAAAACCTATATTTTAAATATCCGCATCAGGAAGATTATGTTTTAAAGAACGTAAATTTAGAGTTTGAAGCAGGTCGTTCCTATGCGATCGTCGGGGAAAACGGTGCAGGAAAAAGTACGTTAATGAAAGTATTGATTGGTCTTTATCGACCTAGTCAAGGGGATGTTTTCGTTAATGGAATGAATTTGATTGAAATACCGCTGGAGAATAGGAGCAAATTTTTTGGTGTTAGTTTTCAAGATCATTCAAAATTTGGTTTGAGCTTAAAAGAAAATATTATTATGAATGAAGGCACATTTACATCGCTGGATTTAGCAGCGATAAAATGTTTTGAGATTGATAAAATGGCAGAAGGTTTGCAGCATGGATACGATACTGTTTTGGGAAAAGAATTTGGCAATGCAGTTGATTTATCAGGCGGACAATGGCAGAAGGTGTCAATATTGCGGGCACTGTCCGGGAAAAAGAGTATCTTCTTTTTTGATGAACCAACCGCAGCGTTGGATCCGATACGAGAAGTGGAAGTATTTGAACGGATAAACGATCTCACCAAAAATAAAGTCAGAATCTTTATTACACATCGGTTAGGAATCACAACAAAAATTGATAAAATTATTGTGCTAAAAAATGGAGAAGTCGCAGAACAAGGGTCATTTAAGGAATTGATAGAAATGAACGGACTTTTTAAGGAAATGTTTGATAAACAAAGATCATTGTATTTCAAGGAGGAGTAGTAATGATTGACGAGACGACAAAGATTGAAAAAGAACTGGCAGACAATAATATAACTCCAAATCTTAGGTTGTACATCAAGTTTTGCGGAATGGTTCTGAAAAATCAGAGTGCAAGTTTTTTGTTATATACTTTATTTTTGCTGGGGATGTCATCAATATCACCCATATTCATTTTAGTATGGAAGAAATATATTGATATGGCCACTTCTTATTCAGGTAATATAAAACGGGTTATTCTGTTTTTGCTGTTGTATATTGTGTTGAAAGTGCTGCTTGATTTTTGCTATTTCTTTTCAACGAAGTTTATGGACAGCATTAACTTTTCTTCTTGGAGAACTTTGGATGGAGCTGTAAATGAAAAGGCAACCCGCATAGACTGTGAACTATATGAGGTTCCGAACGTGCAAAATAAAATTTCGAGAGCGTGGGATTTTAATCATGGGACTTATATAGAATTATATCAGCTGGGAATGGAATCTTTCAGGCTGCTTGTGCAGGTGATCGGATTATTTGTTTCATTATATATAATACATCCGACGGTTTGCCTGGTGTCACTGCTGACAATATTTCCGGTCATTGTTGGTAAAATTGTCAGTGACAGAATATCAAAACTAAATGAAAGAAGCCTGACGGACGCATATAATGAGGCAGAATATTATAAAACTGCAAAATACGACCAATCTTTACTCAAAGAAATTGTTATCAATAATTCGTTTGATTTTTTTCAAAAAAAATATGAGGATAAGACAACAGAGATTTTTAGCAAAAAAAGAATTGTCGAACGAAAGAAAATGGTTTTATTGCTGCTTGAAGAATTATTTAGATGTATCATTTTAATGATCTGTATCGTAATGATATCTTATCAATTGGCCCAAGGGAAGGTAACAGTAGGCGGTCTTGCTGCGGTTTTTACAACGATTACCAATTTGATCTATTTATTTATAAATTTGTCGAAAAACCTAGGATCGGTATATGCGTTAAGCTTTGATACGGGTCAGTTCTATGAATTTATGGATTTACAGTCATCTGATATTGATGCAAATTGTAAAAGCAATGAAGAAGAGGATGTTTTGATTCGGTTTGATGATGTGAAATACAGATATCCGTTAACGAATCGGTATGTACTTAAAAATATTAATGTCAGTATAAAAAAAGGACAACATGTAGCTGTTGTGGGTGCTAACGGGAGTGGGAAAACAACCTTTGTCAAGCTGCTGCTGCAGCTGCTCCATCCATCGAGAGGGAGCATTGTGTATAATGAAAAACAAATGAAGCTTATTGATTACAGATCATTTTGGAGCAATTTTTCAACGGTATTTCAGGATTACGCCAAATATAAGGATTCGCTTGGATTTAATGTTTCCATTTCAAACGTAGAGAAAAAGGATGATATAGTCGGCATTAAGAACGCTCTCGAAAAAGCAAAATTTGATAAAAATATTGATTTGACGACGATGTTATCAAAAGAATTTGACGGTGTGGAATTGTCCGGCGGCGAGTGGCAAAAAATTGCATTGGCAAGGGCTGCTTTTTCATCAAATGAAATTTACATTTTAGATGAGCCGACTTCGGCAATAGATCCGATCAAAGAAGCCGAGATATATAAGAGTTTTAATGAACTTACAAAAGGAAAGACGAGTGTGTTCATTACACATAGACTGGGATCCGTACTGTATTCGGATCTTATACTGTTTTTTGATAATGGAGAGATAGTGGAAGCAGGAACTCATGAAGAATTAGTAGCACGACGAGGAAAGTATTATGAGTTTTGGAACAAACAGTCTTCACTTTATATGACCTAAAGGCATTGAGAACATTGAAAACCATTGGGATTCTGTTGACATAAAATGCGTGGTTTGCTAAAATTTCCGTAAGTAAACAGCTTAGGGTGTTTATAAAATAAGAGGAAAAGAGGGAAACAGAATGTACGATAAGTGGTCGTTGGATGTGTTATATACCGGCTTTGACGATGAAAAATTTAAAAAAGATATGGAAAAAACAGAGGAGCTGATCCTGGCATATCAAAAGATGGCGGATTCCGTTTCTTACGGAGATGCAAGGGAAAACATAAAAAAGGCATTGCTGCTGGAGGAAGAGTTTACTCTTGTGGTAGAGCGTCTGTTCAGCTTTTGTTCTTTACGTCAGTCAGCGAATACATCAGATGCAGAAAGTGTATCTTACATGGGGCGGCTGATGCAGAAAATGGGGGATGTAACAAAGGCAAGTACCATCATAGAAAAGTATATTGCAGACGCAAAGAATCTGGATACGGTTATTGGTGAGGATGAACTTTTGTGTGCTTATTCTGACCGCCTGCACAGAATACAGGAAAACGCAGTGCACATGCTTTCGGAAGATGTAGAAGAGGCGCTGACCAGAATGGATGTCTGCGGAGGAAATGCATGGAGTGACCTGCAGAGCTTTTTAACTTCCTCGGTCGAGGTTGATTATAAGGGAGAAAAGGTAACGCTTTCTGCAATCCGGAACATGGCATATGATGCAGACGCCGCAGTACGAAAAGAAGCTTATGAGGCAGAATTAGCGGCTTATGAAAAGATCAAGGATTCCATTGCTTATTCTTTAAACAGCATCAAGCTGCAGGATATTACGGTTTCCAGAATGCGGGGGTACGATTCTCCGTTAGATAAGGTACTCTGCAATTCCAGAATGCAGCGGAAAACTTTGGATGCACTTTTGGAAGCAATGAAAGAATATATGCCAAATCTTCACGGATATCTGCGTGCAAAGGCAGAAAGCCTTGGATATGAAAACGGACTTCCTTGGTATGAACTGTTTGCACCGATGGGAAACAATACAAAGAAATATACGGTAGAAGAATCCAAAGAATATCTGTTGGGTGTATTTCGAAAGTTTAATCCTCACATGGCAGAGATCATTGACCGTGCATATGAGGAGAACTGGATTGATTTCTTCCCTAGAAACGGTAAGGTAGGAGGTGCCTTTTGTGCTTCTTTGAACGGCGAAAAGCAGTTCCGTGTTCTTACAAATTTTGACGGATCGTTCAGTGATGTTGTGACACTTGCACATGAACTGGGACATGGTTATCATGATTTCATGATTTTTGGAAACCGTCCGCTGAACACGGACTATTCCATGCCGGTGGCGGAAACGGCATCTACGTTCAATGAAAATGTGGTAACAAGTTATGCCATCGCCAATGCGGCTTCCGAAGATGAAAAACTGGCACTGCTAGAAGGTCAGTTAAGTGACCTGACTCAGATCATCTGCGATATTTATTCCAGATTTTTATTTGAGTCCCGTGTGGTAGAACAACGTGCGGAACGGTTTATGTTTGCGGATGATCTTTGTGAGATCATGTTAGATGCACAGAAAGAAGCGTATGGAAGCGGTCTGGATCCAAAGTTGCTGCATCCGTATATGTGGGTTTGCAAGGGGCATTATTATAGTGCAGGACTTGGATTCTACAATTTCCCTTATGCATTTGGCGGATTATTTGCCCGCGGACTGTATGAAAAATATCTTCAGGAAGGGAACAGCTTTCTTACGAAATACGATCAGATGCTGAAGGAAACTCCGGTCAGGAGTGTAGAAGATGCAGCAAAGATCTGTGGAATAGATCTGACGACAAAGGAGTTCTGGCTGATGAGTCTGCATTCTTATGATGAGGCAATTGCTGAGTTTAAGCGTCTGGCAAAGAGATAGTCATTGAGATGTATATGCAAAAGAAAAGGAGACGAGGCACTTGTATCAATATACAATAGCACAATGGATCTTGTTTTTTGGATGGTATTGCTTTCTTGGCTGGGTGTGGGAATCCTGTTATGTGTCTGCAGTACAGGCATGGAAAAACAAGCGCTTCCGCTTTGTTAACCGTGGGTTCTTAAACGGACCGTTTTTGCCGATCTACGGATTTGCAGCGATTGTGATACTGATCGCAACAATACCTGTGAAAGAAAAAATCTGGATGGTATATGTGTTCGGAGCGTTGGCAGCAACCTTGATGGAACTGGTAACCGGAAGTTCCATGGAACGGTTATTTAAAGTGAAATACTGGGATTACAGCAACCTTCCGCTGAACTTTCATGGATATATCTGCTTTTTCATTTCCCTGTTTTGGGGAGGATGTGCCGTGCTTCTGACGGAAGTGCTGCATGTTCCGGCGGAGAAGGTTATGGCAGTTCTCCCCGGATGGCTGACCGAGCTGGCAGCAGTTGTATTTGTTGCTTATTTTGCGTATGATTTTTCGATTTCCTTCCATGAAGCAATGGATATGCGCGAGATCCTGGAACGCCTGACGGAGAATAACGAATCTTTACAGCGTTTGGAACGTCGTTTTGATGCGGTGGTTGCTTTTACACCGGTTCCGGATGTGGTAGAAAAAGGACGCAATGTCAAGGAAAAGATCATTGACAGGGTAGAGGCTAACAGAGAGCGCAGAGTAGAAAGAATCAGGAAAATGAGGGAACGTCTTTCCAATGCAGCAGAAGGAGAATTCCTGGATAAGGAAGAACTGATGAAACAGACGGAACGGCTGATCAGGAATATTTTTTCAAGATCAGACCGGCAGTATCTGCGTGCGGTGCGGCATTTAAGACGAAACCCGGGTGCGGTCTCGAAAAAGTATGCGGAGGCATTGAAAGAGATCAAGAACCTGTTTGAAAAGTAAGAAAAGAAAGCAGACAGATAAAAGAAGGCAGACATGGTGGGAAAAATTTTCCCGCTGTGTCTGCCCTTTTTAAAAGGATCATTTTAAAATGTAGTGTTTGATCGCTTCGAAACTTTCCGGACTGAGGACATGTTCTATCTTACAGGCATCGTCAAGAGCAGTCTGCTCGTTTACGCCGAGTTTCATCAGCCAGGATGAGATAAGTTCGTGGCGTTCATAGATCATTTCTGCAATTTTTTTCCCTGATTCCGTAAGAGTGATAAAACCGGAATCGGAGACGGCAATATGTTCTTTGTCACGGAGATTTTTCATCGCAATGCTGACACTGGATTTTTTAAATCCGAGTTCATTGGCAATGTCAACGGCGCGGACAACCGGTAATTTTTTGCTCAGGATCAGGATGGTTTCTAAATAGTTTTCGGCAGATTCGTTTATATTCATGCGGCACCCCTTACGTTTCATAATAGATACATGGAAATACTTTTCCTGCGATAACCTTAGCATAACACAACCTGACATGTAAAAGCAAGAATTAACCTCTTTTCATTTTGAATAATTTATGGTACAATGTCTGAGTCAGCACTTTTACATGAGAAAAAGGTGCGGGAGGGAAACCTTTAGAGAGAAAGAAAAAGGAAGGATTTTTATTATGAAGAAGAAGTTTTTAGCGGCAGTGCTTGCCGGAATCATGGTGATTGCTACTGCAGCAGGCTGTGGCAATCCAAAAGTAACGCTTGGGCAGTATAAGGGATTGGAACTGACGGACATCACTCAGGAGGAATTGGAAGAGGAAATGGCAGCGGTTCTGGAAAGTTATGCAGAACTCGTTGAAGTAGATCGTGCTTCGAAGGAAGGCGATACGGTAAATATTGATTATGTGGGCAAGCTGGATGATGTTGCATTTGACGGCGGTTCTGATGAAGATTATGACCTGGAACTCGGTTCGGATTCTTTTATTGACGGATTTGAAGACGGACTGATCGGTCTTACGGCAGGAACTACGGTTGATTTAAATCTCACATTTCCGGAGCCTTATGAAAATAATCCGGATCTGGCCGGCAAGGAAGTTGTATTTACGGTTACCGTAAATGCAGTAAAGGAAGAACAGGTTCCGGAACTTACCGATGAATTCGTACAGGAAAAGCTTTCTGATTTTGGTTCTACCGTAGAAGAGATCTGGCAGGTACTTAAAGAAGAAATGCAGTATGAGACATTTTACAGTCAGATCAATACAGCATTGCTCGAATCCTGCACCGTAAAGAACATGGATGATGATGAGATCATTATCAATGCACAGTCGGTAGTAGAACAGTATACACAGATGGCAACGTATTATGGTTATTATTATAGTCTTACCGCAGAACAGGCACTGTACTATTTCTGGGGATTTGAATCTACAGAAGCACTTCAGAACTGGGCAAAGGAATATTGCACAAAGAGCATGAAGTGGCAGCTGATCCTTCAGGAAATTGCTAAAACAGAAGGAATTGAGATCACGGATGAGATCTATGAAGAAAAGATTGCAGATATGGCAAAAGAATACGACTATGAAGATGATGTCGACGGATTTGTAGAAAAGTATACAAAGGAAAAGATCACACAACAGATGCTGATTGATGAAGTAATCGATTTCATCATTGATGAAGCTACGGTCGTTGAACCAAAGTCAGAAGAATAAAACAGACAGAGCGGAAGACAAAAGGGTCTTCCGCTTTTTGTTGCGCTCAACCGATAACGACGTGCGGTAAGGAAGGCAAGTGAAGCAGGGATTTCCCCATAAATGTATGTGGGTGGTTGCATTAAATCCGACGGAAAGTTATAATGGCAGCAAATGGAGTGTAAAAGAAAGAGGGGGACATCTATGAAGCTGATTTATATCATGGTAAGCAGCGCTGTGATTTTTATCCCGGATGTGGAGCAAGTATGGTAAAATCTGAATCAGAACAGCCGGAGGGACTTGCGGTAGATATCGGCACTACCAACATTAAAATGTGCAAGGTCGACCTGAGTAACGGAAAAGTTTTAGGAGAATATCAGAAAAAGAATTCACAGGAATGTTTTGGGAGTGATGTGATGGCAAGGATTTCTGCCGCCTGTAACGGGAAGGCAGAAAGAATGCAGGAACTGGTTCGAGGGGACATAGAACTTGGAAAAGAAAAACTGGATCTTCCCTATCCTAAAAAGACGGCAATTGTCTGCAACGGAGTTATGGCGGCCATACTGATGGGAGATCCGTTGGAGGGGATGAAAGAGCATCCGTTTTCTCTGCACAGAAAAAGCTTTCCGGTACAGGATAAAACGGTTTTGGCACCGGCAGCAAGTGCGTTTATTGGCGGAGACATTATAGCGGGACTTTCGGTATTGCCGGAGACGGAAAAGCTGTTTTTGTTTATTGATCTTGGGACAAACGGCGAAATGGTGCTTGGAACACGGGAAAAGATGTTTGCAACATCCGTAGCGGCAGGACCGGCATTTGAAACTTATGGAGAGCAAAACGGAAGTACAAAACTGGAACTTTTGGCAAAAGCTTATTCCGACGGTGCAGTAGATGAAACCGGACTCTTGAGAGAAGAATATTTCACATCCGGCTATTATGGTTTGACACAGCAAGAGATCAGAGACATTCAGATGGCGAAAGCAGCAGTGCGGACAGGAGTGGAATTTTTGCTGTCACGATATAAAGCCTGCTATGCCGAGGATGCGGCGGATAAAGTGATGAATGTGTATTTGGCAGGAGGGATGGGAGTCCTGTCGGAAAAAGCATGCCTTACGATAGGAATGCTGCCGAAGGAATTTGCGGGAAAAATTTGTTTTTTGGGGAATACGGCGCTGCGCGGAGCCGTGCACCTTTTGCTGGAGGAAACGGCTTATGATGATATGCTCTTGCAGACCCGCAATATCATACCTTATCCGCTTGCCGTATGGAAAGAATTTAATACGGCTTTTGTACGTTATCTGGATCTGCCGGAAAGAGATATATGATAAAATGAGGCTGCCCGCTAAGTGATCAGTGGGCAGCCCCGGAAGTTCTATTCTTCGTCTTCTTCGTCGTCAAAGAGTTCATCGAATTCTTCTTCGTCAAGTAATTCATCAAAAGCATCGGAAACGATTTCAAATTCTTCATCGTCTTCAATGTTCTGGAGGTCAATGTCATCGCCGTTTTCAAGAAAACGGTATAAATAGATCTCACTGTCTTCGGTCGCATCTTCCGGCAGGAGTGCGATATACATCTGTTCCTTGCCGCTTACGGTAGCAGGGAAAGTGGCGATAACATCACAGATCAATTCACTGTCATCTTCCAATGTAAGGGTGATCTGATCGGTAAGTTCTTCATCGTAATTGCTCATGGGTTTACCTCATTTCTGCCGCAAAGCGGCGGATGTCTGTTTCAAATGTTATATTCATTATAGTGGAAACCGGCTTTGTTTGTCAATTGTTCATAAAAAATTCACACAGGAATTTCGAAAAAATCTTTTCTTTTTTATAAGGATAGTGTATAATAAACATGTGTTGATAACAATTCTATTACTTATTATAGTTCAAACATTAAAATTTCCCCAAAACGTATAATTGAATGAAGAAGGAGAAAAAAATATGGCAGAAGATTATTTAAAAATGTCACTTGCTGAATTGAAAGATAGTGCAAAGAAAAAGGGGTTAAAAAATATATCCGCGTTAAGAAAGCAGGAATTGATCGAATTGTTGTCCGGGACGGATGATCGTTTGAAAAAAGAGGAAAAGCCAAAAACGGAAGGAACGAAAAAGAAAACAGAACCGGAAAAGAAAACAGAACCGGAAAAACGTGCCGTGCAGGGGACTACGTACAGTGAGAACCGCCGTGCGGTCCCGCAGGGAAATATCATGAGACGTCCGGCACAAAACGAGCCGGGGGAACGGCGGTCGGTCCCGCAGGGGGAAACGGGGGAACGGCGTGTGATGCAGCCTCGTCCGGGTTATACGGCATATCCGCAGTCAAACAGGACCGGAATGCCGGAGAACCGTATACCGGAAAACCGCATGCAGGAAAGAACGGAAAGAGAACGACCGGAGCGGGTGCAGGAGCGTCCTATGGAGACCGGAGCCGTTTATTCTGCAAAAGATATGGAAACATTGGACAGCGGGGAAACGAAGATCGGTATTTTGGAGATCATGCCGGAGGGATATGGCTTTGTCCGTTGCGATAATTATCTTCCGGGAGAAAACGATGTTTATGTCGGACCTCCGTTGATCCGGAAATATGGTATGCGTACCGGCGACATTATCAAAGGAAATACAAAGGTCAAGTCTCCGACGGAAAAATTCAGTGCATTATTATATGTAAAATCGATCAATGATACTCCTGTGTCTGAACCGTTTTTCAGACCCAAATTTGAAAATCTGACACCGATATTTCCAAATGAGAGAATTCATCTGGAAACACCGGGATGTGCGCTTTCCATGCGTATGGTCGATCTGATTTCGCCAATTGGCAAAGGACAGAGAGGAATGATCGTTTCTCAGCCGAAAACAGGTAAGACAACCTTATTAAAGCAGGTGGCAAAGTCCATCACAAGGAATCACAGAGACATGCATCTGATCATCCTTTTGATCGATGAGCGGCCGGAGGAAGTTACGGATATTAAAGAGTCGATCGAAGGCGAGCAGGTGGAAGTCATTTATTCTACTTTTGATGAGCTCCCTGAAAATCACAAAAGAGTTTCTGAAATGGTAATTGAGCGTGCAAAACGCCTGGTAGAACATGGAAAAGATGTTGTGATCCTGTTGGACAGCATTACCCGTCTGGCAAGGGCTTATAACCTTACGGTACAGGCAAGCGGACGTACTTTGTCCGGAGGTCTGGATCCTGCAGCACTTCATATGCCAAAGAAGTTTTTCGGCGCAGCACGAAATATGAGAGAAGGCGGCAGTCTTACGATACTGGCAACTGCACTGGTAGATACAGGCAGCCGTATGGATGATGTTGTATTTGAGGAATTTAAAGGAACAGGAAATATGGAACTGGTATTGAACCGAAGCCTTTCGGAACGGCGTGTATTTCCGGCAATCGATCTTCCTCGTTCCAGCACACGAAGAGAAGACCTGCTTTTAACACCGGCTGAGGCAGAAGCAGTGACGATCATTCGCCGGGCACTTAACGGTATGAAAGCGGAAGAGGCAGCAGAACGTATTATCGGAATGTTTGCACAGACAAAGAACAATCGTGAATTTGTTGAAATGGTAAAAAAGACAAAAATTATAAACTAGGGTATTGCCAATTAAACAAATCTATGATACAATAAACAAGCTGTTTATTGATGCGGCTATGACCGCAATGCGCGAAGTAAGAGGTGAGAAAGAATGAAAGAAGCTATTCAGCCAAAGTATTATCAGGCAAAGGTTACATGTAACTGCGGTAATGAATTCGTTACAGGTTCCACAAAGGACGGAATTCACGTAGAAATTTGTTCCAAGTGTCATCCTTTTTATACCGGACAGCAGAAAGCTGCTGCTGCTCGTGGTGCTATTGAAAAGTTCAACCGCAAATATGGTTTAACACAGTAGTAAACAAAAACATAAGGTTAAAAATCAGGTTGAGCTCTTCTAACAAGGACTCAGCCTATTTTTAAATTCTAAGGGTAAAGCGAAGAGAAAAAAAGTGCTCTTTTGCGGAAAAGGAAAGAGGTAGAGATATGAAACCATCCGGTATTGGCGGACAGGCCGTCATGGAAGGCGTAATGATGAAAAACGGCGAGCAGTATGCTGTTGCTGTCAGAAAACCAAATAATGAAATCTGTGTAGAAGTAAGAAAAGCAGTAAGTATTTCTGCAAAATATCCGATATTTAAACTTCCGATCCTCCGTGGGATGGCAGCATTTGCGGAGTCGCTGTCATTAGGCATGTCCAGTCTGACGTTTTCTTCTTCGTTTTATGAAGAAGAGGAAGAAGAGTCAGAATTTGAGAAAAAGCTGAACAAAGTGACAAAAGGAAAAGCAGACAGTATTTTGAATACGGTCACGATCGTACTTTCGGTTGTCCTGGCACTGGGGATCTTTGTAGCACTTCCGATGCTGCTTGCAGGCCTTTTAGGAAAACTGATAGAGAGCAAGACACTGCTTGCCGTACTGGAAGGTGTATTCCGGGTTCTGATTTTTGTATTATATATTGTCCTGATTTCAAAGATCAAGGATATTGAGAGACTGTTTATGTATCATGGGGCAGAACATAAGGCGATCAACTGTATTGAAAACGGCTTTGCATTATCCGTAAAAAATGTAAGAAAGCAGAGCAGGGAACATAAACGCTGCGGCACCAGCTTTATGCTGACGGTAATGGTCATCAGCGTGATCTTCTTTATGTTTGTGCGGGTAGACAATACCTTACTTCGTTTTGCTGTCCGTTTGCTGCTGATCCCGGTCATTGCCGGCGTTTCTTATGAATTTATCCGTTATGCGGGAAGACATGATTCTGCACTTATCAATGTATTGAGCCGACCGGGAATGTGGCTGCAGGCACTTACGACAAGAGAACCGGATAAGGAAATGATAGAAGTTGCCATCCGTTCGATAGAAGCAGTGTTTGACTGGAAAGAATTTTTAAACGGCGAAAAGAAAAAGCCGGAGAGGACAAAACCGACGAAAAAGGAAAAAGAAAGAGAATTGCGCAGAGCTGCCGCTGAGCAGTATACGGTTACGATGGAACCGCAGGAAGAAGAGGCACCGGAAAAAATGACGGAGGCGTCGGCGGAAGTGCCGGTATCTGCAGAAGCATCAGTATCTTCCGAGGAGGCATCTGTCGCTGTAAAGACAGAAGCAGGACCGGAAAAAGCGGAACCGTTAGAAATTGATATTGCACAGCTTTTTGATATTAAGTTGGATACGGCAGCGCCTGCAAAGCAGGGAAAGACCAAGATAAAGGCTATGCCGAAGAAAGACCCGATCCCCGGGGCAACGAAAGTAGTCAGTGAAATGCAGACAAAAGAATGTGATGACGTTCTTGCTGCACTGGATATGTATTTTGAATTTAACGGTCCTAAGTCTGTGATGGAAATTTCAGATGAGGATAACGGAGAAGAAAGCGAATGAGCACGTATCAGGCAGAATACAGGAGGGGTATAGCACTTTTGGAAAAGGCACTGGTGCCGGATGCCCGGGCAGATGCCTGGTATCTGCTTGAGTATGCTGCCCGGATCACAAGAGCAGAGTATCTTTGGAAGGCGACAGAAGACATGCCGGAAGAAGAAGTATTCAGGTATGCGGAACTGCTGAAAAAGCGAGCAGAGAGGATTCCGCTCCAGTATATTACCGGAGTACAGGAATTTATGGGATTTGAGTTTAAGGTGAGTGATGCAACGCTGATCCCAAGGCAGGATACGGAAGTCCTGGTAGAAGAAGTTCGAAGGTATGCCGAAAAAAAAACGGTTCTTGATCTGTGTACGGGAACCGGGTGCATTATTTTAAGTCTTGCCGGACTTTGTCCGCTTTCAAAAGCAGTCGGTACGGATATTGCAGAAAAAGCAATCCTGACTGCGGAAGAAAATGCAAAAAAACTGGGTATAAAGGCAGAATTTTATTGCGGAGATCTATATGAGGCACTGCCACAGGAAGAGCAGTTTGACATTATAGTATCGAATCCGCCGTATATTCCGTCTTCCGTTATCCCGACACTCATGCCGGAAGTGAGGGATCATGAACCGGTGGCGGCACTGGACGGAGAGGCAGACGGATTATGCTTTTACCGGAGGATCATTCGTCAGGCAGACAGATATTTGAAGCAGAACGGCAGGATTTTCTTTGAAATCGGCTGCGAACAGGCAGAAGACATCCGTGCTTTGCTTGCGGCAGCAAATTTTAAGGAGATCTGTGTGAAAAAGGATTATGCAGGTCTTGACCGCGTGGTAAGTGCCGTGCGGTCTTAAGAATAGGAGAGAAAAAAGATATGTTTGATCGATTAGAAGATTTGTTAAGACGTTTTGAAGAAATTCAGAATGAATTAAGTGAGCCTTCTGTTGTCAGTGACCAGAACAGGTTTCGCAAGCTGATGAAGGAACAGAACGATCTGTCTCCCATTGTAGATGCTTATCTGGAATATAAGAAAGAAAAGCAGAACATAGAAGACAGTCTGATGATTCTTGGCGAAGAGAGCGACGAGGAAATGAGAGAGCTGGCAAAGGAAGAACTTGCAAACAGCAAGGAAAATGTAGAAGCTCTGGAAAATAAGTTAAAAATCCTGCTGCTTCCAAAAGATCCGAATGATGATAAGAATGTTGTTGTAGAGATACGTGCGGGTGCCGGCGGTGATGAAGCGGCTTTGTTTGCGGCAGAGTTATATCGGATGTATTCCAAATATGCAGAAGTACAGCGCTGGAAGATCGATCTGATCTCCGTGAACGAAAGCGGAATCGGAGGATTTAAGGAAGTGATCTTTATGGTAAACGGTTCCGGAGCATATTCAAAGTTAAAATACGAGAGCGGCGTCCACCGTGTACAGCGTGTTCCGGTAACAGAGTCCGGCGGCCGTATTCATACTTCTACGGCAACGGTAGCGATCATGCCGGAAGCAGAGGAAGTGGATGTGGAAATCAATCCGAATGACTGCCGTATTGATGTATTCCGTTCTTCAGGTAATGGTGGACAGTGCGTTAATACCACGGACTCCGCAGTTCGTCTGACACATATTCCGACCGGGATTGTGATCTCCTGTCAGGATGAGAAGTCTCAGCTGAAGAACAGAGATAAAGCATTTAAGGTTTTGCGTGCAAAACTGTATGAACTGGAACTGGAAAAGGCACATGATGAAGAAGCCGCAGCCAGAAAGAGCCAGGTGGGTACCGGCGACCGTTCTGAGAAGATCAGAACCTACAATTTCCCACAGGGACGTGTTACGGACCACAGAATCAAACTGACGGCATACAATCTGGATGCGGTAATGAATGGAGATATCCAGGAATTCATAGATTCTCTTATTGCGGCCGACCAGGCAGCAAAGCTGACCCAGATGGCAGAAGAATAATATTAATCTGTTTTCTCTGTTTCTTTTTTTGCAGGGACAGGTTCAAAATGGAAGGTTTCGTCGTAATGTTCGAGACCTTCCTTGTTTTTTTGTCCGGCAACAACGGCTCCGGTACAGTCGCAGGCAGAAGCACAGTTACTGCGGTAAAAGCTTTTATCCAATTCGTTTTCTCTCAATTTTTTCTGCACAGCAGTGCTGCAGGAAGAAGTATCTTCTTTTTTCATGTTCAAAGACTCCTTTCGTTTTGACTCCGGTTTTAGTATTTGCGTGTGATAAAAACTCTATTCTATCGAACTTTTGTTTGAAGGAACAGTAATAGTATGGTAGAATGAAAGCAGTGAAAACAGTGAAAAATTGAAATCTAAAATGGGTTATGAAGCGTATGAGCAAACAGATTATCTTTCATATTGATGTAAATAATGCATTTTTAAGCTGGGAAGCAGTTTATCGTCTCAAAGAACTCGGAGAGTCAGAAGATCTTCGGACCGTTCCGGCCATTGTGGGCGGAGATCGTGAAAAGAGGCACGGCATCGTTCTGGCAAAATCTGCTCCGGCAAAAGCATATGGCATTATAACGGGAGAACCGATCACACAGGCACTGCAGAAGTGTCCTCAATTGACGATCGTTCCGGCAAGACATGAACTTTATGCAAACTATTCCAAACGGTTTATGCAGATTTTATCAGAGTATTCTCCGACGGTCGAACAGTACAGCATTGATGAAGCGTTCATAGATATGACAGGAATGGAGCTGCTGTTTGGGAAACCGGTAGATTGTGCAGGACAAATAAAAAATCGGATCAAGGAAGAATTGGGCTTTACGGTCAATGTCGGAGTCTCTACGAACCGGCTGCTGGCAAAAATGGCAAGTGATTTTAAAAAGCCGGATCTGGTCCATACACTTTTCCCGGAGGAAATCGAGAAAAAAATGTGGCCGCTTCCGGTAGAAGAGCTGTTTTTCGTAGGAAAGGCGACGGCAGAAAAACTGCATATGCTCGGAATACGAACAATCGGACAGCTGGCAAAAAGTGATCCAAAACTGCTGCATACCCATTTAAAATCTTACGGAGACACGATCTGGAGATTTTCCAATGGTCTGGAGGACGGACTTACAACCAGAGGGCAGGAAGCAAAAGGATACAGCAACGAAACCACATTGGGACATGATGTGACAGAAAAAGAAGAGGCAGAGGAGATCCTGCTTTCACTTGTGGAACAGGTGGCAGGAAGGATCCGTGCAGACGGAAAACGTGCAATGGTCGTTTCTGTCGGCTTTAAGGATTCCTGCTTCATTTCCCACTCTCATCAATGTGTCATTCAGAATCCGACGGATGTGACAAAAGAACTGTATGAGTATGCCTGCCGGCTTTTTGAAGAATTTTGGGATGGCAGGCCGATCCGTCTGATTCAGTTTGCGGTAGGAAAAGTCGGGGAGACAACGGGCAGACAACTGTCGCTTTTTGATACCATGGATTATGAAAAACAGGAAAAAGCAGATAAAGCAATGGATGAGATCCGGAAAAAATTCGGAGCAGGCGCTGTTAAGCGTGCCGTGTTCTTAGAAAAGAAGGACGGAGAGAAAGAAAGGAAACCATAATGGCAGAAAAGGTAAGCATTTCCGTACGCAATCTGGTGGAATTCATTTTAAAAGAAGGAGATATTGACAATACCGGGGGATATAAAGATCCTGATGCAATGCAGGAAGGGACAAGAATACACCGGAAGATTCAAAAGAGCATGCCGGAAAGCTATACGGCAGAAGTCCCGCTTAAAACGGAGATAACAGTTTGCCGTGATGAAAAAGGACAGATTTCCTGCTCTTTTTTTAAAACGGAGCCGACCGTAACGGAAGAACCCAGGGAAGAACCGGCATTCATCCTGACGGTAGAAGGTCGTGCAGACGGAATATGGAAGCAGGAAAGTGGAGAGCCGGATGCTTGCATTGATGAGATCAAGAGCATGTATCGGAATGTGGAACTGTTTGAAGAACCGGAAAAGGTACATCTTGCCCAGGCAAAATGCTATGCCTGCTTTTATGCCGGGCAAACAGGAAAGAAAACGATCGGTGTACAGATGACTTATTGCAGCATAGAAACGGAAACAATAAAACGTTTTTTGTTTTCCTATACTGCAGAGGAATTGAAAGAATGGTTTCTTGATTTGATAAAGGAATATGCAAAATGGATGTTTTGGGAAACTGACTGGAGAAAGAAGAGAAATGAGAGTATCCGCTCAGCAGAATTTCCTTTTGCTTACCGGCCGGGGCAAAAAGAGTTTGTGATCGGAGTATATCGCAGTATATTGAGAGAGAAAAAGCTGTTTGCCCTGGCACCGACCGGAGTAGGAAAAACGATCTCCACCATATTCCCGTCGGTAAAAGCAATGGGAGAGGGACTTGCTTCCCATATCTTTTACCTGACAGCAAAGACGATAGCGCGGACCGTGGCAGAAGATACATTTTCTCTGCTTTCCGGGAAGGGACTGAAATTTCGTTTTGTAACGATCACATCCAAAGAAAAAGTATGTATACTGGATAAGCCGGAGTGTAACCCGGCAGCCTGTCCGAGAGCAAAAGGACATTTTGACCGGATCAATGAAGCGGTTTTTGAATTACTGCGAAAAGAGGACAACGTAACGAGGGAATTGTTGGAGCAATATGCGGAAAAGTATAATGTCTGTCCGTTTGAACTTTGTTTGGATACTGCCGTGTGGGCAGATGCGATTATCTGCGATTATAATTATGTATTTGATCCGAATGTTGCATTGAAACGTTTTTTTGCGGAAGATAAGAAACAGGATGTTATCTTCCTGATCGATGAAGCTCATAATCTGGTAGAGCGGGCAAGAGAAATGTACAGCGCCGAACTGATCAAAGAAGATTTTCTTTTGGTAAAGAAGCTGTTAAAAGGAAAGAATAAAAAAATGGAAAAGCAGCTGGATGCCTGCAACAGTGCCCTGCTCCGGTTAAAAAGAGAGTGTGTGGAATTTCAGGTCTGGGACAACATCGGAAACTTTATGATCCCGCTGATGCGGCTGTCTTCTGAATTTGAAGATTTTCTACAGGAGCAAGTGCCGGATGCTGCCGTAAAAGAACAGGTACTGAACCTATATTTTGCTGTTCGGCATTTTGTGGAAGTACACGATCTGCTTGGTGAGGAGTATCGGATTTTTACGGATTATGAAGAGAACGGAAATTTCCGTTTGAAACTGCTTTGCATGGAACCGGCAAGACAACTGAAGGAACGCATGGAAAAAGGACGAAGTGCAGTTTTGTTTTCAGCAACAATGCTTCCGATGAATTATTATAAGGAACAGCTGGGCGGCGAAGCAGAGGATTATGCGATCTATGTACCGTCACCGTTTGAAGCGGAAAAAAGGCTTTTGATGGTTGGAAGGGACGTCAGCACAAAGTATACAAGGCGAACGGAACAGGAGTTTAAAAAGATTGCCCGCTATCTTGAGCTGTTTATTTCTGCAAAAACCGGAAATTATTTTGTTTTTTTTCCTTCCTATCAAATGCTTTTGCGGACCGCGGAGGAGGTAAAAGAACTGTTTTCCTGGGAAGAAACCGAACAGTCTCCGGTCAGAATTTATCTGCAGAAGGCAGGAATGACGGAAAAGGAAAAGGAGGAGTTCCTGGCGGCATTTTCGGAACAGCCGGTAAAGACAACCGTGGGATTTTGTGTTATGGGAGGCATTTTTGGTGAGGGGATCGATCTGAAAAAAGACCGTCTGATCGGGGCAGTCGTTGTTGGGACAGGACTTCCGATGGTATGCAACGAAAAAGAACTCTTTCGTTTTTATTTTGATGAAAAGAACGGAAAAGGCTTTGAATATGCCTATTTGTATCCGGGGATGAACAAGGTGATGCAGTCTGCGGGGCGTGTCATAAGGACAACGGAAGATACCGGAGCGATCCTGCTGCTGGATGAGCGCTTTTTAACGCCGGCGTACCGTAATCTTTTTCCTAAAGAGTGGATACCGTTTGAAACGGTAAATGTATCTGATGCCGAAGAAAAGTTACGGAAGTTCTGGGATAAAAGAAATACGGAAGAAGAATAGAAGGAACCATTTGCCTTCCTTTTCATAGAATGATGTAAAGATCATTGTATGAAGAGGAAGGTATTTTTATGAATTATAATAGACAGAATTTTCGTCCTGTCAATAATCCGTATCCGCAAAAGAGACCGGCATCCTGTGCAATGACTGCCGGAAACGGTCAGGACAGCAGTATGGGTACCTGCGTGACACAGGCATGCGGATCCCCATGCCCGACGGCACAGTTGGAAGAAATGCAGCTTGCCATGGCATATGTTCCGTGGCAGACGTTTGGTACGATGTATCCGATGGCTCAGGGACTCCGCAGGGGGACCATGTTTCCAAGTCTTGATTTTGAATTCACGGGAAGGAGATGTAATTGATGGCAGTGTGCAATCAGGAAATGACAAAGATAACGGAGTTGAGTTTTGCACTGGATGAATTACGTCTGTTTCTGGATACACATCCGGACTGTAGGGAAGCACTGGCAAGCTATGAAAAATTAAGAAATCAGCGGGCAGCTGCAGTGACGGAATATGAGTTAAAGTACGGGCCTTTAAGCTCGTATGGAGAAGTAAATGGTGATACCTGGGACTGGAGCAGAGGTCCTTGGCCGTGGCAGAATTAGAAAGGAGGAGAAAGTATGTGGTGTTATGAAAAAAGACTGCAGTATCCGGTAAATATAGCGTCAACAAATCCAAAACTTGCACAGGTGATCCTTTCTCAGTTTGGCGGTCCGGATGGTGAAAACGGAGCGGCTTCCAGATATTTGTCGCAACGGTATGCCATGCCGTATGATAATGTAGCAGGACTTCTGACGGATATTGGTACAGAGGAGATGGCACATGAAGAGATCGTGGCAAGTATCGTGCATCAGCTGACGAAAAATCTGACACCGGAACAGATTGAAGGGACTCCGTTTGCCAACTATTATGTAGATCATACGCTGGGCATTTATCATGCAGCAGCAAACGGTGCACCGTTTACCGCGACATATTATCAGTCGAAAGGAGATCCGATCACGGATCTAATGGAGGATCTGGCAGCAGAACAGAAGGCGAGAACAACGTATGATAATATCCTGCGATTGGTGCATGATCCTGAAGTATGCGATCCGATCCGCTTCCTGAGAGAGAGGGAACTGGTGCATTATCAGCGTTTCGGAGAGGCGTTAAGAAGCATTCAGGATAGGCTGAACAGCAAGAATTTCTATGCGTTCAATCCTGCATTTGACAAATAGGGACAGAACGGGTATTATGAACTAAGTATAGCTTATAACGGAAAGGATAAAAAGATGAATCGGAGAAATGTACTGGGAAATCGGATTGAGGAAAGCAACACGCTTTGGATTGTACTGACCGGGCTTGTGGTAACGGCGCTGCAGCTTGGAACCTATCATAGGATGGAACATGACGGAGCAGGTCTTTTGCTTGCAGCAGTGTGGACGCTGCTTGGAGGAATGCTGGTCCACTTTGTAACGAAAGAGCAGGAAGAACTGGTAGCATATCTGCTGATCCCGTTTGCAGGTACCGCAAGCGTGGGGATTTGGATGCTTCGTATGCCGGAGCTGCTTTCGGTCAACAGCCATATCGTATTGGCGGGAAGTTTCTTTACCTGGCTGATTCCTGTATTGTATGCCACGGTATATACATGGGCAAACGGGAGCAGCGAGACCGGAGCCTATGCTAAAATGTATAAGAGATCAATGATCCTTTTTTATCTTGTATATTTTTCTTTGATCATATATGATATCTTCTTCTATTCTCTGCCTCAGGCGGAGGGTGGAAAAGCGCAGTGGATCCCATTTGCCACGTTTGCGGCACTGATGGATGGTGTGATGAAAGATACGGTTTCTTTGGCAAGGGTGGGCGAATTTTTAGCTGCACGGATCGTATTTTTTCTGCCGTATGGATTTTTGATCGGTATGTTGGGAAGAAAATGGAATGGACTGTTGAAAATGTTTCTGCTGCTCCTGCTCCCGGTGGGAATGGAACTTTTACAGCTTTTCTGCCATCTTGGCACTTGTGATGCCGATGACATGATCTTCCGCTATATCGGAAGTCTGCTTGGACTGCTGCTCTTTCTTTTGTATGACCTGCTGTGCCAGCATTTTACCTCACGTCATTTTGACGGAAGTGAGATCAACAGAGATTATTACGGAAGAAAGATCTGAACAGGAAGGATGCAATAAAATAAGACCGGTAAACGCATGGAATCACGTGTGTTTACCGGTCTTTTTGTACTTTAAAATTAGGACAATCCGCGGAATCCGCGTCCGATGATCTCACTTGTGTTGGTGATCAGGATAAAGGCATCCGGCTGATGCAGCTTGATATATTGGCGGAGCTGTACGGCCTGAGAGCGGTTCATCACGGTCAGTACGACTTTTTTGTCCTGCCCTGAAAAGGCGCCTTTGGCATCAACAACAGTAGCACTTCGTTTTAAAGTGTGTACGATAAAATCGCTGACGGAGATGGCATCATCACAGATAACGGTAAAATATTTGCAGAGGTTCATACTTTCAATGACCATATCCACTACGGTGGATTTCAGGATCAGTCCGAGAAAAGATAAAAGACCGGTCTGTATGCCAAAGGTCGGGAAAGCAAGCAGGGTCAGGATCACATCAGAGCAAAACAATGCCTGTCCGATATCAAAAGAAGTGAATTTCTTCAGTATCATGGCAACGACATCGGTGCCTCCGGTGGAACCGCCGTAATTAAAAAGGATGGCAGAACCGACGGCAGGAAGACCGACGGCAAAAGCAAGCTCGAGGACCGGCTGATCCGTGAAAGGTTCAGACATCGGATAGATGATTTCCAAAAGCTGCAGGGACAGGGAAAGCAGCAGACTACCGTAAACAGTCTTGATGCCGAAGTCCCTGCCGATGACCAAAAGTCCGATCACAAGGAGCAGGGCATTTACGATGGTTACGATCGTAGCTGAACTGAGGACACCTCCTGTCAGATTGCTGACGATCATGGCAAGACCGGTCACACCGCCAATGGCAAAATTATTTGGGAATTTAAAAAAGTAAACTCCAAAGACAACAAGCAGAACGCCTGCAGTGATCAGAAGGTACTCCTTCAAAACGTCATGTATTTTTTGTTTTTTCATGGTTTTCCTCCGAAAGTGGATTTGATTGCGGAAAAATCCGCTTGTAGTGTTACCATTATACGTGTTTCCATGCGAGGTTTCAATAGCATTTTTCTATTTCCTGTGGTATACTTGTGGAAAGGGGAAAAAGCGATGCGGGTCCAAAGTCTGGAAGCCGACTGCTGATCATAAAAGAAAGAAGGGGACAAAAGAATGCTGATTTGCGGAGGAAATGTCTTTTTAGGAAAAGGATTTTTATATCGGGATATCCGCGTGGAAAACGGAGTTTTTGAAGAAATAACAGAACCTGGAACGCTTAAGGCAGAACCCGGAGAAGATATGGTGTATGCAGCCGGGAAAAAGATTCTTCCGGGGCTTGTGGATATTCATACTCACGGACGGGCAGGAGCGGATTTTAGTTTTGCGACAGAGGAAAATCTGCGGGATATGTGCAGATCCTATGCGGCCTGCGGAGTCACATCGGTTTTGGCCACTACGATGACAAACGAACCGGAAGCAATAGAAACATCATTAAAAAATATCCGTGCTTTTTGTGAAAAACAAAATTCCGGTGCCCGTATCCTCGGAATCCATATGGAAGGACCGTTCCTGGGAAAGGAAAAGAAGGGGGCACATGATCCGCAGTATCTGGAAGAGCCGTCGGTGGAAAAATATGAGAGATTTCAAGAACTTTGTGGACATAGAGTGCGTCTTTTGACAATAGACCCGACACTGCCGCATGCAGAAGAGCTGATTCGGCAGTGCAGAAAGGATGGAGTTGCGGTTTCGCTCGGGCATACGGCATGTGATTATGAAGCTGCCTGTGACGCGGCAAAAGACGGGGCCGATCATGTAACGCATCTGTTCAATGCAATGAATCCGCTGCATCACAGAACTCCTGGATTGATCGGGGCTGCGGTGGATCTTGGCATGTATACCGAACTGATCTGTGACGGGATCCATCTGCATCCGATGCTGATCCGCATGATGTTCCGGCTTGCTCCGGAAAAGACGCTCCTGATCTCGGATTCCATGCAGGCAGCCGGACTTTCGGACGGAGAGTATGAGTTAGGCGGCTTGAAAGTATATGTAAAAGACGGAAAGGCAATGCAGGCAGACGGGACCATTGCCGGCTCTACGACCAATGTTTATGATGCCATGGTAAATGCCATCCGTTTTGGTGTCCCAGAGGAAGAAGCAGTATACAGTGCTTCTTATCTTCCGGCAAGATCCATAGGTATGGAACATACGACGGGGAGCATTGCCGTGGGAAGAAAGGCAGATTTTCTTCTGGTCGGAGAAGACTGGACGAAAGAAGCGGTTTATATCGAAGGAATACGGGAAAACTAAAGAAAAGAAGATCATTTGAAATCATATAAAAAAGGTTGCAAAAAAATTTATTTTTACTGTAACCTTTTTTTGTTTTGTCCGAATAAGGAATGTAAATAAAAATGAGACAAAGCATCCGGAACAGACCGGGTGAGAAAGAAAAGGAGATTTTATTTTATGAAAAAGAAGTTTTTGGCAATTGCAGTAATGACGGCTGCAGTAGCAATGTTTGCTGCATGCGGTAATACAGAGGATACGGGCAATACAGGTACACCGACGCCTACACCGACAACAGAAGCACAGGAAACACCAACCCCGACCATTGAGCCAAAGGATATGATCAACAACATCCATCAGGCAGTACAGGAAGCATATGGCGATGCGTATCAGCCAAGCGTGGAGATGGATGAATATTTTATGACAGAAACCTTAAAGTTAGATCCTTCCTGGTATGATGCGGCATTTGCAGAGGGTATGATGATGGCAATCATTCCGGACACCTTTATCGTGATCCATCCGACGGAAGGAAATCTGGAAAATGTACAGAAAGCGTTGGAAGCGTACAGAGAGACACTGGTAAGCAATTCGTGGTATCCTACAACAGTGATCCGCGCACAGGGCGCGGTAACCGGAACGGTAGGAGAGTATGTATACTTTGTCGTTCTGACAAGCTCGGTAGATGATACCTTATATGAAACAGAAGAAGAAATGATCGAAGCATGTAAGGAAGGTACAAAACTTGCAGTAAGCACGATCGAAGGCGTGATCAGCGGAGATATCGTGGTTGTTCCGCTGACGGAAATGGAAAAGATATATAAATCGATCCGCAGCATGTACAGTGATTCTTACTATCCGGATACACAGATGCAGAATGATTCTTACTATATGACGGAAACACTGAAACTGGATGCTTCCTGGTATATGGATGCGATCGTAGAGATCCCTGGCATCAGCACAGGTGCGGATAAACTGATCCTGATCAAAGCTTCCGAAGGAAATCTTGAAAATGTGAAAAAAGCATTGGAAGCGTACAGAGATAATGAAATCAACAATACATTCCAGTATCCGATGAACCAGGCAAAAGTACAGTCCGCAGTCGTTGAGGTGGTTGGAGATTATGTGGTATATTCCATCCTTGGCGGAAACATAGATGAAGCAGACTGGCCTTCTTACGGGATTTCCGGGAATGAGGATCTGGTTGCAACTTATCAGACGAGAAATATGTATGCCGTTTGGGCACTCCAGGAATATTTCGGAATTGAGGAATAATTAAAAGAGACATTGTCATGGACATTGTCATGGAAATCCGGTTGCTTGAAAGACTTGTCCTGTGATATAATAAAATTCAGTGATCTTTTGTATTTGGACAAAAGAGATATTTGACACAGGAATCTGGAGGAACGGCATGGAAACCGATGACAGAGATTATTCCGACTTTTTAAATGGAGATAAAGAAGGGTTTGAACGGCTGGTCATCCGCTATAAAGACGGATTGATCTACTATCTGAACCGAATGATAAAAAATATAACGATTGCAGAAGATCTGGCACAGGATGCCTTTGTAGAGGTTTATGTCCATAAAGAGCGTTTTGTGCCGGGGCGGGCATCGTTTAAGACTTATTTATATACCATAGGGCATCATAAAGCAGTGGATTATGTAAGAAAGCACCGGAAAGAGCACCTGACCGATTTTGCAGAAGACAAAGAAACGGAAAACAGGATTTCTTTTAATCCGGCTGACCGGATACTCTGGCAGGAAGAAAAAGAGGAGCTTTACCGTGCACTCTATGGTCTGAAAGAAGAGTATCAGAAAGTCCTGGTGCTGACAGAACTGGAAGGACTCAGATTAAAAGAAGCAGCTGAAGTTATGGGGAAGACGGTTCCGCAGGTAAAAGTGCTGGCACATCGTGCAAGGAAAGCACTTTTGATCGCTCTGCAGAAATGAGGAAGATATGAAATCAGAGGAAGAATTTATTGCAGGTATTTACGAAAAGGCATCTGCATATACAGAAGAAAAACAGCATAAAGTCATGACCCTGAACTTTTCAAAAAAGGTATCCGGTATGGCGGCAGCACTTGCAGTGTGTCTGTGCCTTGCAGGTATCAGCGGCAGTATGCTGCACCCGGAAGGACCTGCAGAGCAGGGGATGCCGGGCACAAGCCGTATGGCAGGAGAGCAGGACAATGGGATTGCTATGCATTCTGATGATACGGAGCTTTTGGCAGAGATTCCGTTTGTGACGGGAGAAGTGTGCCTGAAAGAAGTATCCTTGAAAGGAACAGTAAAGGAGTTTAAGGAAGAAGAACAGATTGCTCTGGTGCTGTTGGAGTCTTTTGGGGAGAAGGAATTTTCTGAAACACAGGCTGTTGTGGCGGCAATCCGTTTTACGATAACGGAAAAACTGTATGAGGAAAAACTTGCGCCGGGAATAAGGCTCGAAGTCTGCGCAAAAATGACCGAAGAAGTTTATAAAACGGCAGAGGAGGAAAATCTGCTTTTATTTGAAGTAACAAGACAAGAAACAATCCGGATGGAGGACAGGACATCCGGGGAATAATAGTTAAAAGGGTGAAAACATGGTATTTAGCAGCTTATTATTTATGTTCCGGTTTCTTCCGATCGTACTGATTTTGTATTTCCTGGTACCAAAGAAGTTCCGGAATTTTATTTTGTTCATTTCCAGCCTGATCTTCTATGCCTGGGGTGAACCGGTTTATGTAGTTTTAATGATTTTTTCCACAGTAGTGGATTATACCCATGGATATTGGGTATATCAGTTAAAACAGAAAAATGAGATGAAAAAGGCACGGATGGTAGTATTGTCGTCCATGATCATCAATCTGGCACTGCTTGGCTTTTTTAAGTATGCAGATTTCATTATCACAAACCTGAACCTGATTCCGGGAGTGGAAATTCCGCTTCTGAAGCTGGCACTTCCAATCGGTATTTCGTTCTATACGTTCCAGACCATGTCGTATACGATCGATGTTTACCGCGGCGATGCTCTTCCCCAGAAGAACATTATTTCCTTTGGTGCTTATGTAGCTCTGTTCCCGCAGCTGATCGCAGGACCGATCGTAGCTTACAATACGGTAGCGGAGCAGTTAGAGGAAAGAAAGGAAACGATGGATGATTTTGCAGCCGGGACTATTCGTTTTATGGCCGGTGTCGGTAAAAAAGTATTGCTTGCAAACAACATCGGACTGCTTTGGGATATGATCAGCGCCAAGGGAGCAGGAGAAGTTCCGGTAGTGATGGCATGGCTTGGTATTACGGCATATGCATTCCAGATTTACTTTGACTTTTCCGGTTATTCGGACATGGCGATCGGTCTTGGTAAGATGTTTGGGTTCCGTTTCCTTGAAAACTTTGATTATCCGTATATTTCCAGAAGCATTACAGAATTCTGGAGAAGATGGCATATGTCTTTGGGAAGCTGGTTCCGCTCCTATGTTTATATCCCTTTGGGAGGAAACCGCAAAGGTTTAAAGATCCAGATGCGTAATATTGCCATCGTCTGGCTGTTGACCGGCATCTGGCACGGTGCCAGCTGGAACTTCCTGCTCTGGGGTGTTTATTTCGGAATCCTTTTGATCCTGGAAAAATTCCTCTGGCTGGACTTTTTAAAGAAACATAAGATTTTTTCCCATATTTATACCATCGTTTTGGTATGGATCAGCTGGGCAATCTTTGCTTTTGACAATATGACTTCGGTAATACAGTATTTAAAGGCAATGTTTGGACTGAGCGGGGCAGGATTTGTGAACAAGGAATCGCTATATCTGCTGATCAGTTATGCAGTAATGCTTCTCATTCTGATCCTGGCAGCGACACCATATCCGCGTCAGATTGCAATGAGGCTTCTGGATAAGATCGAGGGCATCAAAGCAAAGGCAGCAGGAAATACCATTTCTGCCGTACTTCAGGTGGCATTTGTCGCAGTGATTTTCTTTATTTCCACGGCATATCTGGTAGATGCAACTTATAACCCGTTTTTATACTTTAGATTCTAGGAGGAATTTTGATGGAAACAACAAGAAAATATGCAAAGAGCACCGTCATTGTATTCCTTGCCCTCGTTTTTGGATTTACGGCAGTAACCTTTGTTTCACCAAAGAAAGCATTTTCTGACAACGAAAACAGAGTTCTGGAACAGATGCCGGAGCTTTCTGTAAGTAATCTGTTTTCCGGGGACTTTATGTCCGGTTATGAAAAGTATATCACGGACCAGTTCTTTTTAAGAGATAGCTGGATTCAGTTAAAAACTCTTACGGAGATGGCACTGAATAAGCAGGATATCAACGGTGTCTACATTTCTAAGGACGGATGGCTGATCGAGCGTCACGATGATTCGGATATTGATTTTGAGCAGATGAAAAGGAATCTTGACCGTCTCGTGGAATTCACGGAAAAATATGCAGGACTGTTAGGAGAAGATCACGTAAAGGTGATGCTGGTGCCTACGGCATCCGAGATCCTGACGGACAAACTGCCGCCGTTTGCTTCCGGATTTGATCAGAACGGAATGATCGATTCTTTGTATGAACGGCTTCCGGGCGGAACGGTATTGGATGTCAGAGAGACATTAAAAGAGCATTCCGGAGAGTATATCTATTATAAAACGGATCATCACTGGACAACACTGGGCGCGTTTTATGCATATCAGGAATTTTGTAAGGCAATGGGATTTGACGTTCCGGAGTTAAAGGATGTTGAGCAGACGGTTGTATCGGAAGAGTTTCACGGAACGGTATTTTCCAAGCTGAATCTTGATATCAGCAAGGACAGCATGAGTGTATTTACACTGCCGAATACACCGACGAAGGTGAAGGTGACAGTGGATATGACCACAACATTTGATTCCATGTATGTGGAGAAATATCTGTCCATGAAAGATAAGTATTCTTATTTTCTGGATGGAAATCATGGCGTGACCGAGATTGCATCCAACAGTGAGGGAGAAGGAACGCTTCTGATCATCAAGGATTCTTTTGCACACAGTTTTGCTCCTCTGACGGTAGGGAACTATGAAAAGGTATATATGGTGGATTTCCGCTATTTTCAGGCATCGATTTCAGAGTTCATCCGTGAGTACGGAGTAACGGATGTTTTAGTGCTGTATAACGCAGTAACGTTTGCAACGGATACGTATTCAAGTGGTTTTTTGAGATAAATGAAAAAGGATATGCCGACCGGAAGCTGCGGACAGGCATATCCTTTGTTGTTTTATCCTTCGGAAAGTGTGAGCGGGCTGCCGTTTAATACGGCTTCGTTCAGCCGGGAACTTTCATAACGCAGTTTTAAGGAAAAAAACGGAGCATTTTCATTTAGCAGGCGGAAAAAGATCTTATCGCCTTCCCAGATGGGAAGCCGGCAGACTTCTGATTTTGGGATCCATTCCAAAGTGCCTTCGCTGCAGTCAGTCAGCTCTCCGGTAAAGGCAGAAGACGTGTATAAAAACATGTATTCCGGTTCTATGGTGTCGGTAAGAAAGGTAATGACACCGCGAAGCCGGAAATTTTTCAGGGTAAGACCGGTTTCTTCGGATACTTCCCGCAGCAGACAGTCTTCCGGAGACTCGCCGTATTCAAAATGTCCGCCGATGCCGACCCATTTGTCTTTGTTGATGTCGTTTTCTTTTTTTGTCCGGTGCATCATGAGATAGGAACCGTTTTGTTCGATATAGCAAAGTGTTGTCAGATTACGCATAAAAATATAGGAAATGACCGCTTTGTCGGAGCAATCCTTCCGTTGCCTCCTTATGATAAAAATAAATACAGTAAAAGCATTATATGATAAAAGAAGGGTTCATGGCAAGATATGTCATAAAAAAAGCAGGAAATGACCACTGCTTCTTTTTGTTTTACGGCAGCAGATATGGTATGATAATGGTATCTTGCAAGGCGGAGGAATAAAGCATATGTTATTTTTGGGAATCGATCTGGGGACATCTTCAATAAAACTGGTGGTAATGAATGAAGTCGGGGAGATCAAGGCAACGGCAGGGGGAGAGTATCCGCTCAGCTTTCCAAAGGCAGGATGGGCGGAGCAGGATCCGGAAGACTGGGCAGACCGGATGGAAGCATCAATACATAAACTGGCAGAGCAGTGTGATCTGAAAGAAATCCAAGGGATCAGTTTTGGAGGACAGATGCATGGACTGGTACTTTTGGATGAAAAGGATACGGTCATCCGACCGGCAATCTTATGGAATGACGGCCGGACACAGGAGGAGTGTGATTATCTTAACAAAACCGTCGGCAGAGAAAAGATTTCTTCTTATACAGCTAATATGGCTTTGACCGGATTTACAGCTCCAAAGCTTTTGTGGATACGAAAGCATGAGCCGGAAAATTTTGCAAGGATATCAAAGATCATGCTCCCCAAGGACTATCTGGCGTATCTGCTTTCCGGAGTTCATTGCACGGATGTTTCGGACGCTTCCGGAATGCTTTTAATGGATGTTGAGCACAAGTGCTGGTCAAAGGAAATGCTCGGATTATGCGGAGTCAGGGAAGAACAGCTGGCAAAGATCCATGAAAGTTATGAAGTGGTCGGAACGATCAAAAAGTCCGTGGCAGAACGGTTTGGATTATCGGAAAATGTAAAGATCATAGCAGGTGCCGGAGATAATGCTGCCGGTGCCATCGGAACGGGAACGACAAAGGACGGGATGTGTATTGTATCTCTTGGGACTTCGGGAACTGTCTTTGTGGCCTGCGATAAATTTACGGTGGATAAAGAAAATGCACTGCATATGTTTGCGCATGCCAACGGGAAGTATCATCTGATGGGATGTATGCTTTCCGCGGCGTCTTCTAATAAATGGTGGATGGATGAGATCATCGGAACAAAAGATTATGGTGCAGAACAGCAAAAGATCACTGCCCTTGGAGAAAATCATGTTTATTATCTTCCGTATCTGATGGGAGAAAGAACACCGCATAATGATCCGGATGCCAGGGGATGCTTTATCGGGATGACAATGGACACGACACGTGCGGATATGACGCAGGCAGTGATGGAAGGAGTAGCATTTGCACTTCGTGATTCAATAGAGATCGCAAGAAGCCTCGGGATCCGGATAGAACGGATCCGTGCAACCGGCGGAGGTGCGAAAAGTCCGCTTTGGCGACGGATGCTTGCCAATATCATGAACGTAACGGTAGAGATCATCCAGAGTGAAGAAGGCCCGGGATATGGCGGAGCTGTTCTGGCGGCTATCGGCTGCGGGGTGTTTGGAAATGCCGAGGAGGCGGGAGAACGACTGATCCGGGTAACAGATGTGACAGAACCGGAAGAAGAACTTGTACAAAAGTATGAAAAGAAATATCAGATATTTAAAAAACTGTATCCTGCACTGCAGCCGGTATTTCGGGAGGCGGCAAAGGAGTAAAAGAGTAAAAAAGGCGACTTTTGTGTATGGGACACAAAAGCCGTCTTTTTTTAGACTTATTTTGCAGAGGCATCCCGGAAAGGATGACCGAAAAATCCGGAGTCAGATGCCGGTTCATCTGCAGTGTAAAGGTGTGCGGTATCACCAAGTGTCTTTAAACGGAAATAGGCTTTTCCGGATTCACGTTCTTCTGAGGTAAGAATGGTAACGGAAGAAGGAGCAACAAAACATCCCTGCCATAAGAGAGGTGCCGGAATACCAAGCAGATGATTCAGCATAACAAACTGTACACCAAGATGACAGAAAAACACAAGGGTATCATCGTTTGTACGGACGGCATCGTAAAGATTGCCGTTACGGACATAGCCGTGTTCTGCAAGCAGGGTATCTAAGCCGCTGCAGACCGTCTGAAAAGAGGAGGCAACTTTACCTGTCTGCATGGTCGGGTGGGTAAGCCAGAGGTCTTTATCGTACAGAAGACTCTCTTTTGTCCACCAGTCCGGCATAAAATCCCAGGGGATACGTTCTTTGCCGGTCACAGGATCTGTTACCGGAACATAAAATTCTTTCAGCCAGTCATGGATCACGGCATCACGATGCAGTGCATTTAATGTAAAGGAAGCGGTATCTTTTGCCCTGCCAAGCGGCGAACAGTAGATATCGTTTATTTTCCATTTGGTGGTGCGGTGGGAAAGAAGTTCCGCTTCTTTCCAGCCTTTTTCGGTCAGAGAATCAATGCTGTAGTCCGGTTCTGCATGGCGGATAAAAATCAGGTTCATAAGATAACTCCTTTCGGAACATTGGTTTGAGAAACCGAGGTTCTTTTTTTCTGTCAGTATAATCGGATTGAAAGCAAAAATCAACCGGTCTTTCTGAGAATGTCATGCAGAGGAAACGCCGGGCAAATTAAAAAACTCATGGCTAGGATTTTTTTTAGGAGTGTGATATAATGAGATTTGTGCAAAAAGGCACTTTTGACTATGAGAACAAGAGGATGAAAAAATGAACGCATATACAGGATTTGCAAGTGTATACGAAACTTTTATGGATAATGTGCCTTATCAGGAATGGGCAGAGTATCTGACCGGCTTGTTAAAAGGATATGGGATAGAACAGGGACTGGTTGCAGAACTTGGCTGTGGGACAGGAACCATGACAAGACTGCTTTCAAAAGCAGGATACGACATGATCGGCATCGATCTGTCGGAGGAAATGCTGGATATTGCGCGATACGAACATGCAGGGGATGAGGAAGATATCTTATACCTTCATCAGGATATGAGAGAATTTGAACTGTTTGGAACGGTGGCAGCCATTGTCAGTTTGTGCGATTCCATGAACTATATTACTTCGGAGGAAGATCTGAAGAAAGTATTCCGGTTGGTCAATAATTATCTTGATCCGGGCGGTTACTTCATTTTTGACATGAATACGGTTTATAAATATGAAACAGTAATCGGAGACCGTGTCATTGCAGAGAACAGGGATGACTGCAGTCTGATCTGGGAAAACTATTACGATAAAGAAGAACGGATCAATCAGTACGATATCACAATTTATGCAAAAGCGGAATTCGAAGAGAATCCCGAGGAAGAAGATGATGATCTGTATGTGCGGATGGAAGAAACGCATTTGCAGAAGGCATATCCGACCGAGCGGGTCATAGAACTGCTTCGGGAAGCCGGTCTTGAGTTTGTGGCGGCATATGAAGCCTGTACAAAAGAAGCTCCAAAGGCAGACACGGAGCGGGTTTATTTTATCGCGAGGGAAAAATTTCAGAAAGATAAGTATTATACGGAAAAGACAGAATAGGAAAGGAAGAGACGAATGGAGTATTCAGATTATATTGTAAGAGCAACAGCGGCGGACGGACAGGTACGTGCATTTGCCGCAACAACAAGAAATCTTGTAGAAGAAGCGCGTAACATACATCAGACCAGCCCGGTAGCGACGGCTGCGCTGGGCAGACTCCTGACCGGCGGTGCCATGATGGGAAGCATGATGAAGGGAGAGCAGGATCTGATCACTTTACAGATACGCGGAGACGGTCCGATCAGGGGCCTTGTAGTAACGGCAGATTCTAAGGCAAGAGTAAAGGGATATGTACACGAACCAATGGTAATGCTTCCACCGAGTGCGGCAGGAAAGCTGGATGTCGGAGGGGCAGTAGGAAATGGTATGCTGCAGGTAATCCGTGATATTGGTATGAAAGAACCGTATGTCGGGCAGGTAGATCTGATTTCGGGTGAAATTGCAGAAGATCTGACAGCATACTTTGCGGTGTCCGAACAGGTTCCGTCTGCAGTGGCGTTGGGAGTTCTGATGAATAAGGACAATACGGTCCGTCAGGCAGGCGGGTTTATCATCCAGCTGATGCCGTTTGCGGAAGAAGCAGTCATTGCCCGTCTGGAGCAGAAACTGACGGAAGTGACTCATATTTCCGGACTTTTGGATGAAGGTATGACGCCGGAGGAGATCCTGGAATATGTCCTGGCAGATTTTGAACCGAAGATCCTGGAAAAAGTGCCGACCGGATATTATTGCAACTGTTCAAAAGAACGCGTGGAAAAAGCTGTTGCCAGTATTGGGAAAAAAGATCTGCAGGAGATGATCGAAGAAGGAAAATCGATTGAAGTAAACTGTCATTTCTGCGAAAAGAAATATGAATTTACGGTGGAAGATTTAAAGAAGCTGATGCAGTATGCAAAACGCTCCTGATAGAGGGAAAAATTACGAATATCATAAAAATTTATGATAGACACGCAGTATCCGGGGAAACAGGTGAAAGTCCTGTACGAGCCCGTCGCCGTGAGACAAGGAAAGAAAAGCCGTTCTTACCTGACGCCACAAAGCAGGGAAAGGTCATTGGAAGAAATTCTGAGAAGACGAACGGCGGATTGTCAAGTCGAAATATCCGGATAGTGTAAGCCTCAGAACATGCCGCGAGTGCCGGTGCAATACATGGGGAGATAAGACAGACGGAATACCGGATGTCAGATTACAAAATAAGGAGAAAAAAGATATGAAGAAAGTAAGCAACAAAAAAATTTCTTCACTGCTTCTTTGCATGATGCTTATTGTGGCTATGGCATTTACTGCATTGGGATGCGGTGAAAAAAATCCGTCTGAAAATGACGGAAAAGAAAACCAGACGATAGAAAAGGTGCTGGGAGAAGGATCTGTAAAAATTCTGTTTACCGTAGTGGAAGCGGATGGGACGGAGACAACATTTGAGATCCATACTGATAAGGAAACGGTGGGAGACGCTCTGTTAGAGCATGGATTGATCGCAGGTGAAGAAAGTGCCTATGGCCTGTATGTAAAGACGGTAAACGGTATTACGGCGGATTATGATACAGACGGAACCTATTGGGCATTTTATGTTAATGGAGAATATGCTCTTACCGGAGTTGACTCTACTTCCATAAAAGAGGGAGAAACATATACCTTTAAGGTTGAGAAATAATGAAACTTACCATAAGAGAGATGACAGTCTTTGGAATGCTCGGGGCAGTGATGTATGTTTCCAAGGTACTGATGGAGTTTGCACCGAATGTACACCTGCTTGGGGTATTTACGATTGCGATTACGGCAGTTTACAGAAAGAAAGCACTGTATCCGATCTATGTCTACGTTCTTTTGAACGGGATATTTGCCGGATTTGCTTCCTGGTGGCTTCCATATCTGTATCTGTGGACCGTTTTGTGGGGAGTGACGATGCTGCTGCCTGAAAAAATGCCGAAAAAGATACAGCCGATCGTTTATATGACGGTAAATGCGTGTCACGGATTTTTGTTCGGAACGCTGTATGCTCCGGCACAGGCATTTTTGTACGGGCTTAGCCTGAAAGGAACGATAGCCTGGATCATGGCAGGACTTCCGTGGGATTTTTTGCATGGAGTCAGCAACTTTTTTTGTGGGATTTTAATTGTTCCGATTATTTATACACTTAAAAGATTAAATAGGGCAGTCTGTTAAGAGCGGGCACTGTTTCTTAAAGGGAAGCAGTGCTCGCTTTTTCTATCGGGAAATAAAACTGTTTGCAGCGATTTCACAAAAAATACAAAACTGTCTGATAAACTAAGGAAAAAAAGAAGAAGGAGAGTTTATATGGCATATCAGGCAGTATTTAAGCGCTACGAATTAAAATACATGCTGACAGGCGAACAAAAGAAAAGGCTGCTTTCCGTAATGGAACAGTATATGTTATTAGATAAGTACGGAAGAACGACCATACGGAATCTTTACTTTGACACAGAAAATTACCGTCTGATCCGAAAATCCATAGAAAAGCCGTGTTACAAAGAAAAACTGCGGGTGCGGAGTTATCAGACGGCAACAAAGGAAAGCATGGTTTTTGTGGAATTGAAGAAAAAACATGATGGGATCGTCTATAAACGCAGACTGTCCATGCCGGAACAGGAAGCAGAGGAATGGCTTTCCGGGAAAAAACATTGCAGGGAGGAAAGCCAGATTGCAAAGGAAATAGACTATGTTCTTGCATTTTACGGTTCGCTGCATCCTGCGGTGTTTCTTTCTTATGAAAGGGAAGCGTATTATTCCAGGGACGGAAGTGATTTCAGAGTAACATTCGATGATACGATCCTTTGCAGGGAAGAGGATCTGTCCCTGCAAAAAGAAGCATATGGAAAAGCATTGCTGGAAAAAGATGCGGTTCTGATGGAAATTAAATGTTCCGGCGGCATCCCGCTTTGGATGACGGAGTTTTTATCAAAAGAACGGATCTATAAGACGTCATATTCCAAGTATGGAACGGCCTATCGGACGATGATCTATCCAAAGAAAAAAGAGAGGGAGAAAAAAGAAGATGTTAACAACGGTTTTTCAGGGGATTTTTGATGCAGAGAGTGTAAAAGTGATCGGACTCTCTGACTTTTTGCTGTGTATTTTTGTATCGCTGGCGATCGGCTTTGTCATGGCGATGACCTATATGTATAAGAACAGGTATACAAGAAGTTTTGTGATCACGGTGGCCATGCTTCCGGTAGTGGTCTGTGTTGTCATTATGATGGTAAACGGAAACATAGGTGCCGGAGTGGCAGTGGCGGGTGCATTCAGTCTGGTGCGTTTCCGGTCTGCACCGGGTTCTGCCAGAGAGATCATAACGGTTTTTCTTGCCATGGGAGCAGGACTGATTGCCGGAATGGGTTATCTTGCATTTGCTGTTTTGTTCACAGTGATTTTGTGCGCCGTATTTCTGCTTTATGATAAATTGGATTTTGGAAACCGGAAAACAGATGCACTCCATAAAGAACTTCGCATCACAATCCCGGAAGATCTGGATTATACGGAAGTATTTGAGGATATCCTGAAAGAGTATACATCAGAATATGAATTGATAAAGGTTAAGACGACCAATATGGGGAGCATGTTCCGGATCACGTATCATGTGACCCTGCGCAACAGTACGAAAGAAAAGGAAATGATAGATAAGATCCGCGTAAGAAACGGGAATCTTGAAATCTCTGTTTCAAGACAGGAAACACGACATGGGGAATTATAAAAGGAGAGATGAGTGATGAAAAAAAAGTGGATCGCTGCAGTAATGATCGCAGTAATAATGCTTGGCGGATGTTCGACGGCCGGAGGGGAAAAATTGCCGTCAGGAAATTCGGGAACGGGTGGAAAGACAGAAAATACCGGAATACCGGGGATTGGGAACCGTGAGGATGGTACGGGAACGAATCCTTCAGAAACTACGGGAACAGAAACAAAAGAGAACGAAGCATTCGGGGAAGAGTTAAGTGCATTAGGTGTGTATGACGGATATTTTGAAGAAGATGTCCGTAAAATAGAGGTCAGCTGCGTTTCGGGAACAAAGGATGCTTACCGGATTGACGGGACAACACTTACGTTTACTGAGATTTCAGAAGAATCGGTATATTCTGTTTCAGGGACATTTGCAGGAAATATTGTGATTGATGTCGGGGATGACTATGCATTTGAGCTGGAACTGACCGGATTTTCTATGGTCAGCACACAGACCAACCCGGTGCTTATTCTGAGCGGAGATGAAGTCACGATTACAGCAAAAAAAGGAACCGAAAATTATATTTATGATATGAGGGAAGCTGTTGATGAGGAGGACGATTCCCTGTATTCTGCGGCGGTATACGCAAAAACCGACCTTGAAATTTCAGGAAAAGGTTCTTTGACCGTATTTTCCGGAAATAACAATGGAATCCATACAAAGGATGACCTTAAAGTTAAAAATCTGACACTGATGGTAGCCTGCATGGATAATGCACTGAAAGGCAATGACAGTGTAAAGATCGACGGAGGCACCCTGACACTGATCGCGGCTGCCGGCGACGGGATAAAGACCAAAAACAGTGATGTTTCAAAAAAAGGAAAACAGAGAGGTACGGTCAGCATTGCAGGAAGCCAGATAACGATCTATGCAGCCTGTGACGGCATTGATGCTGCTTATAATGCAGAGATCGAGGAAGAAACAACGACACTGACCATTTATACGGATCGGTATTCGGCATATTCGCAGGAAGTGACCAAGGTGGAGGAAGATGGATATTACATCCGCTTTAGCAGTCAGAATTATAAGTATTCGATAAAATACATCGATTCACAGACTGGGGAAACGGAATGGGTCAATGCGGAATATCATTCTACAGTTTCCGGAGGAAGAACGGCCTATTACTATTATTCTTTCCCGAAAAAGACAGAATACGATAAGATGCAGTTCTTTATCTATTCTTCTGATATGGAGCAGATGCAGGAAGAAAATTATGCCGCCGCATCCGAGGAAATGTCATTGAACACATCTTATGATACGATTGCCATATCAAACAACAGTTACGGATGGACAAATTATTCCACATCAGCAACGAGTGGCGGATTTGGCGGTATGGGCGGCAGACCGGGCATGGGCGGCATGGGCGGTATGCAGGACGGAAATACGGAAAAAGGCGACCATTCTACAAAAGGGATCAAAGCGGATAATGAGATCATCATCCAAAACGGAACCATAACGATCTGCTCTTATGATGATGCCTTGCATGCCAACAATGATGAAACATTGGAAAATGGGGAGACACCGTCCGGAAACGTGACGATTTTTGACGGCGTTCTTACTTTATATACAAAAGACGACGGAATACATGCGGATGGAACGGTAACGATCCAGGGAGGAACGGTTTCCGTAACCAACAGTTATGAGGGGATCGAAGGGAATCAGGTCGTGATCGAAGGCGGAACGGTTTCAGTGATCGCATCGGATGACGGGATCAATGGAACGGCAACATCAGGGACGGCGATCACGATTGCCGGAGGCGAAATTTATATTTACTGTAGCGGCGATGGACTGGATTCCAACAGCAGGACTTCTTACAGCGGGATCGTATTTGCCGGAGGAAATACGGTAGTGATCTCCACATCCAACGGTGATTCTGCGATCGACACGGAACAGGGATATCAATATACGGCAGGAAATGTAGTGGCGGTTATGCCAAGAGGCGGCATGTCAAGTGAAGCAACACACTGTAAGAATTTTTCGTCGGTAGGGACGACAACGCAGCTTTCGCTGAAAGCAGGAGAATATCTGACGGCGGAAATCGGAACTGCAGCAGCAACGGTGCAGATCCCGTCTTCTTTGTCTGCTTATGTCATTTTACTCGGGAGCAGCAAAGCAACGGCAAAAACGACAGACACAACGCAAAAAGTATTAAATGCAAGCGGTGTAAACTGGTCTGAATAAGAAATATGGCAAAAAAATGTGAAAAAGTGGAGATTTTGTCTTGTTTTACAGAAAGAAAAGCGGTATACTGGATAGGCAGTCACAAGAATGCACTAAAGTGCTAAACAATATCGGAGGTTGATTCTATGGCAGAAAATAAAAAAGAAAAGAAAAATGCCTGGCTTTCCTATTCAGAGGAAACAAAAAAGGCAGTGTATGAACTGAATAAAGGATATATGGAATATATTTCCACCTGCAAGACGGAAAGGGAATGTGTAGCAGAGGCTGTCCGTCTGGCAGAGGCAGAAGGATATGAAGATTTACAGGAGATCATAGCATCCGGCCGCACATTGAGTGCCGGGGATAAGGTATATTTTAACAACATGGGAAAGGCACTGGCACTGTTTCTGATCGGTTCTGAACCAATGGAAAAAGGAATGAAGATCCTTGGTGCCCATGTGGATTCTCCTAGAATTGACTTAAAGCAGGTACCGCTTTATGAAGATACGGATATGGCATTGCTTGACACACATTATTACGGTGGTATCAAGAAGTATCAGTGGGTTACACTCCCACTGGCACTGCACGGTGTGGTAGTAAAGAAAGACGGTACAGTGATCAATGTTTGCATTGGCGAAGATGCAGCAGATCCGGTGGTAGGAATTACCGATCTGCTCCCGCATCTTTCGGCAAAACAGATGGGAGAGAAAGCATCCGATGTCATTAAGGGTGAGGACCTGAACATCCTGATCGGCAGCATGCCGTCAGAGGGAGAGGAAAAAGAGGCTGTAAAGGCAAATATCCTGAATCTTTTAAAGGACAAATATGATATCGAAGAGGATGATTTCCTTTCTGCGGAAATCGAGGCGGTTCCTGCAGGGCCTGCAAGAGATTTCGGTCTGGACAGGAGCATGGTCATGGGATACGGGCATGATGACAGAGTATGTTCCTATACATCTTTGCAGGCATTGTTTGAACTGAAAGAAACAGACCGTACGGCAGTCTGTCTGCTGGTAGACAAGGAAGAGATCGGAAGTGTCGGCGCAACAGGAATGCAGTCCGTATTTTTTGAAAATGCAGTAGCAGAAGTAATGGATCGTCTGGGAGAATATTCTGAATTAAAGGTAAGACGTGCCATGGCAAATTCCCACATGCTTTCGTCTGATGTAAGTGCGGCATTTGATCCGAATTATCCGGGGGTAAATGAGAGAAAGAATACGGCATATTTCGGTAAGGGCATTGTATTCAACAAGTATACCGGAAGCCGCGGAAAATCCGGTTCCAATGATGCAAATCCGGAATATATGGCGAAGCTTCGCAAGGCTTTGGAGGCACAGAATGTACCATTCCAGACAGCAGAACTCGGACGTGTGGATGAAGGCGGCGGCGGTACCATCGCGTATATCATGGCAAAGTATAACATGCAGGTCATTGACAGCGGAGTTCCGGTGTTGAATATGCATGCACCGTGGGAAATTGTAAGTAAGTCAGACGTATATGAAGCAAAACAGGGCTATGTTGCCTTTTTAAGGGAGCTGTAAGATGAATCGGGTGGCCAGATTTGAAAAAGTAAGCAAGCCACGGTTCGTTGCGGATTGGGTGGATACGTTTGGCGGAACGGTAAAAGAAGCAGAAGAAGTATATGAATCTGTTCTGCTCCCAAAGCGTGCGACAAAAGGTTCTGCCGGATATGATTTTTACAGTCCGCTTTCTTTTACCCTTGCACCGGGAGAAACCATTAAAATTCCGACCGGCATCCGCGCATGGATGCAGGAAGACTATGTTCTGATGTGTTTTCCGCGAAGCGGGCTTGGTTTTAAATTCCGGCTTCAGTTGAATAATACCGTGGGTGTGATCGACAGCGATTACTATGGTTCTGATAACGAAGGGCATATTTTTATCAAGCTGACGAATGATTCTAATGAGGGCAAAGTGCTTACCCTGCAGAAAGGGAATGGTTTTGCACAAGGTATTTTCCTGCCGTTTGGGATCACGTTTGAGGATGATGCCGTGGAAGTCCGGAACGGCGGATTTGGCAGTACAACTCAGAAATAAAGGATAAAAATAAGATGAAATCGAGAAAAGAGCAGGCGGTAAAACTGTTTCAGGAAGGTTTTAACTGCAGTCAGTCTGTTTTTGTGACGTATGCGGATCTGTTTGGCATGGACAGGGAGACCGCATTAAAGGTATCAGCGTCTTTTGGGGCGGGTATCGGAAGGATGCGGGAAGTCTGCGGGGCAGCATGCGGGATGTTTCTGGTTGCCGGGATGCTGACCGGACAGACGGAAGGAAAAGATCAGGAGTCCAAGCGGCATAATTATGAAACCGTGCAGATGCTTGCCAAAGAGTTTAAAATGCAGAATGGCGGAACGTATCTGTGCCGTGAACTCCTTGCACGGGCAGGTGCAGTAAAAGCTGCAGAGGAGAATAGTGCAGTGCCGGAAAAACGGACAGAGGATTATTATAAAAAACGGCCGTGTCCAAAAACGATCGAAGGAGCGGCAGAACTGGTGGAACGGATACTGTTCCCGGGAGTATTTGAAGAATAAAGGATCATAAAATCCGCAGAGACAGGAAAGCCTGAGTGCAATGCTTGTTTCTGGCTTGAATGAAAAGGTAAATTCCACTTGTAAAATTAAATTCCATACTGAAGAC